>JAXGTH010000024.1:0-24602 GCA_040775045.1 Bacteroidales bacterium | reverse complement strand
CGGGTGATCACATCTTCATAGATCTTGTTCATGACTGCCATATCCTGCTTGTAATAGGCCAGGCTGCTGTCGAATTGCCCGCGGGTGACCTGATGTTTCCTGAAAACCGAGTGGTAGTATTGTTCTTCCAGGTCGGAGATCTCATGCCCCATGTTCTGTTTTTGCCTGAGGGCCGATTCAACCACTTCAACATCTGCAAGGATAACCACCATACTGTCAATGTTGATCAAATTTTCGGGCTTTTCAACTTCGGCTTTCTCATATACATCATAACATGAAGGCACAACCAGCCATGCAGCTATCACAAACAGGAGCATCAAGGGTTTACGGTAAATATCAATTGCCCACATCAGAGAGGAATTTTATGCGCATGAGCCTGATCTCCTCCTCCGAAAATTCATCCTCACCCAGTTCTTTGAGTGCATCTTCCACTGAATCGGATTCAGCTTCATGGAAATAATCAAGGATCTCTTCCTGGTGGTATTCATCGATATGCTCCTGTATGTAATAATTGATGTCGATCTTGGTGCCGGAAGAAACAATGCGTTCAATTTCATCAAGTAATTCGCTGAGCGTTAAGCTCTTGGCTTCGGCAAGATCGTCGAGTGCGATCTTGCGGTCGATATTCTTGATGATGTAAACCTTAAGGCCAGACTTGTTCACCACCGACTTCACCACCATGTCCATGGGCCTTATGATCTCATTCTCTTCAACATATTGTGCGATGAGATCGAGGAAAGGTTTGCCGTATTTCTGGGCCTTGCCTGCTCCAACGCCTGTGATCTGCATCAGTTCTTCTTCCTTGATGGGATATTGTATTGCCATATCCTCAAGCGAAGGATCCTGGAAGATCACGAAAGGGGGAAGGTTTTCTTTCTTGGAGATATCCCTCCGCAGGTCCTTGAGCATGGTGAAGAGTGTCTTGTCGGCCGTGCTGACCTTATGCCCGCCGCCAAAGGTTTCATCGTCATCGTTCTCGTAGTCATGGTCCTGGGCGAGCATCACCGAATAAGGCTTTTTGATGAAATCTTCGCCTTCTTTGCTGATCTTCAGAAGTCCATAATTGTCAATATCCTTCACGAGAAGTTTCCTGATCAGGGCCTGCTTGATCACCGCATTCCAGTATTTTTCATCCTTATCAGCCCCGATCCCAAAAATATCGAGTTGGTGGTGTTTGTATGATTTAACGGCTGCCGTGTTCTTTCCCGTGATCACATTGGCGATATGCTTGGCCTTGAAAAGCTGGTTCATGGAGACGATGGCCTTCAGTGCCGTCTTGACATCCTGGCTTGCTTCAACCTTTTTCTTCGGGTGCAGGCAGTTATCACAGGCCCCGCAGTTATCTTTTTCGTATGGTTCCCCAAAGTAGTGGAGCAGCAGACGGTGCCTGCAGATGGCCGATTCGGCATAGGATACGGTTTCCTGAAGGAGTTCCTTGGCGATCTCCTGCTCCGCCACCGGCTTTCCTTTCATGAACTTTTCCAGCTTGATGATGTCGTCGTAGCTGTAAAATGCAACGCAATTCCCTTCCCCGTCGTCGCGGCCCGCCCTTCCGGTTTCCTGGTAATAACTTTCGATACTCTTCGGGATGTCATGATGGATCACGAACCTTACATCGGGTTTGTCTATGCCCATGCCGAAGGCGATGGTAGCAACGATCACGTCGACCTCTTCCATCAGGAACTTGTCCTGGTTGGTCTTCCTGGTTATCGAGTCAAGCCCCGCATGATAAGGCAGTGCCTTGATACCGTTTACCTGGAATGAATCGGCAAGTTCTTCTACCTTTTTCCGGCTCAGACAGTAGACGATCCCTGATTTCCCGGAGTTGTTCTTGATGTACTTGATGATGTCGTGCACAACATTCTCGGTCTTGGGCCTGATCTCGTAATAAAGGTTGGGCCTGTCGAACAACGACATGAAAACACTAGCATTGAGGATCTCGAGGTTTTTCTGAATGTCGTGCTGCACTTTCGGTGTGGCAGTGGCGGTAAGGGCCATTACGGGCACTTTTTGACCTATCGTGTTGATGATGGGCCTCAGCCTGCGGTATTCCGGCCTGAAATCGTGTCCCCATTCAGAGATGCAATGTGCCTCGTCGATGGCATAAAAAGAAATGTCGATACTCTTGAGGAACTCAATGTTCTCCTCCTTCGTGAGCGACTCCGGGGCTACATAAAGCAGCTTGGTCCTCTTTTCAACGAGGTCCTTTTTTACCTGGTTGAGTTCAACCTTCGAAAGGGAGGAATTCATTACATGGGCGATCCCTTCGTCCGTACCGAAATTACGGATGGTATCGACCTGGTTTTTCATCAGCGCAATGAGGGGAGATATAATGATTGCCGTACCTTCCTTGATCAGGGCCGGAAGCTGGTAGCACATCGATTTACCGCCACCGGTGGGCATGATAACAAAAGTGTCTTTTCCGTCGAGGACATTCTTTATGATCGCTTCCTGATTTCCTTTGAAACTGTCGAACCCGAAAATTTTCTTCAATAATCCGTGCAAGGAGTATTCCTTAGTCTCAGCCATATTCCTCAAAACTTAAAAATCAATATCTTTGTAGGGCCTGGGTAGAAATTATCAGGAATAATTAACGTTATAATTAAGCGATTAATATTCTTCATTTGATTAAGTTCAATAAATTATTCCCGTTTAAACAAATATAAGCATAAAAGATTTTTTTAAAAACAAAAAAATGTAAAAAAGTGTTAATAAAATCAGCAAAAGAGATTCGGGATATTGCGTTATCAACCATTGATAATGAGGCAAGTGCAGTTTCAGGGCTGAAAAATGCCATCAATGATGATTTCGTAGGCTGTGTTGAACGCATCATTGTCTCTTCGGGAAGGGTGATCCTCACGGGGATCGGCAAGAGCGCCAATATTGCCCAGAAGATCGTTTCAACCCTCAATTCGACCGGTACACCGGCCATCTTCATGCATGCTGCCGATGCCGTCCATGGCGACCTGGGCATCATCCGGGAGGACGACATCGTCATATGCCTGTCAAAAAGCGGGGAAACCCCGGAGGTAAAGGTACTGGTCCCGCTGCTGAAAAGCAGGAGCAACCTGTTGATTGCCATGGTAGGGAACACCTCGTCCTACCTTGCCCTGCAGGCCGACCTGGTGCTCGACACCACGGTCGAGAGGGAAGCCTGTCCAAACAATCTTGCCCCAACGGCAAGCACCACGGCACAGCTGGTTATGGGCGATGCCCTGGCCATGGCCCTGCTGTCGTGCCGGGGATTCAGCTCTGAGGATTTTGCCCGCTTCCACCCGGGTGGGTCACTGGGCAAGAGGATGTACCTCAAAGTGTCAGACCTTTACCTGAACAATGAGAAGCCCCTTGTCAGGCCTTCCGACAGCATAAAGACCGTGATCGTGGAGATTTCCTCGAAAAGGCTTGGCGCCGCAGCAGTGGTTCAGGACGACAGGCTCCTCGGCATCATCACCGATGGCGATCTGAGGAGAATGCTCGAGAAACACGGATACACCGAGGATCTTAGCGCTGCCGATATCATGACTGCCAATCCCCGGGCGGTTGATGAGGACGAACTTGTTGTGAATGCCCTTGAAATGATGCGCCAGAACAAGATCACGCAATTGCCAGTCCTAAAAGGAGGGATGTACGTCGGGGTTGTTCATATGCACGACATCATCAAAGAAGGGATCATCTGAAACCAGCATCGAACATGAGCAGGAAAATAGAAGAATTTAACCGGTACCGACAGGAAATGAACGATCGCCTCCTTTCGGCAGGTAACAACAAGATAATCAAACGCATCTTCAATCTTGATACCAATACATATATGGACGGGGCGCTCGACAGCCGGACCAAGGAAATGCTAGGGCTCGTGGCTTCGATGGTGCTTCGTTGCGATGATTGTATCAAATACCACCTGATCCAGTGCCATCAACAGGGAGTGAGCAGCGATGAGATGATGGAGATCTTCGGGGTGGCCAACCTTGTAGGAGGGACCATCGTGATCCCTCATACCCGCAGGGCACTGGAGTTCTGGGAGGAATTACAGCTGGCATAGTTTTAGCAAAACATTCCATCAGTCCGGCAGGCAGCGGCCGGAAAACGAAACGGGAGATGAATATGAAGTTTTACCCTGGTATAGTCCTTTCCGTGCTCTGCATGCTGGCATTCATGCTCCCTGCCGGGGCCCAGATCACGAAGATCATGGGAACGGTGACCAATGCAACCACAGGAGAACCCATCCCTTTCGTGAACCTGTATTTCAGGGGTACCACTACCGGGGCCACCTCCGACTTCGACGGGAATTACGCCATTGAGACCTATACCCCGGGGGATTCACTTACGGCATCCTTTGTAGGGTATATCACCAAAAGCATGAAGATTTCTCCAAGGGTGTTCCAGCGCATCGACTTTGCCCTTGAACCTGATAATATTTTGCTCGAGGAAGTGGTGATCCACCCTGGTGAAAACCCGGCCGAAGTACTGCTCAGGAAAGTGATCGAAAACAAGGAGGTAAACAACAGGAAAGAATTTGATGCCTATGAGTACGAGGTATATACAAAGGTGCAGTTCGATGCGAACAATTTAAGGGAGAGGCTGAAGGAAAGAAGGTTGTTGAAACCCTTCGATTTCATCTTCGATTACATGGACACCTCTACGCTGAATGGCAAGCCATATCTTCCGATTTTCCTGTCGGAAACCATGTCGGAGATCTATTACCGCAAAGATCCGAAGGAAAGGCTTGAGGTGATCACGGCCTCAAAGCTTTCGGGTGTCGAAAATGAGAGTATTACCCAGTTCCTCGGCGACCTGAACTCCAATGTGAATATCTATGATAATTATATCACCCTGTTCCAGAAGAATTTCGTTTCACCTGTTGCCAATTTCGGACTTGGTTTTTACAGGTATTACCTGGTCGACAGTGCGTATCTCGGAAACCAGTGGTGCTACCAGCTGATGTTCAAACCCAGGCGGCCGGAGGAACTCACATTTACAGGCACCATCTGGATACATGATACAAGCTATGCGGTCAGGCGGGTGGATATGCAGATGGCCGGAAACATGAACCTGAACTTTGTTAGTGCGGGCATGATCAGGCAGGAATACGAACTCATCGACGGACAGTACTGGATGCTCACCAAGGATTACCTGCTGGGCGATTTCAACATTACGAAAAATGCAAAAACCCTGGGTGTCTACGGCCACAGGTCGACTTCCTCCAGGAACTTCGTCTTCAACAAACCCAGGGATGATGAGTTTTACAAAAGCCCGGTAAACGTGATCGTTGAGGAAGGTGCCAGTGAAAAGGACGATGCATATTGGGCCATAGCCAGACACGACAGCCTAACCACAAGGGAGCGAGGGATTTATGAAATGATCGATTCCATTAAGGGCGTACCGCTTTTTGATACTTATATGGACCTTGGGTATATGCTGTTCAGCGGGTATTACATCTGGGGCAATTTTGAGTTTGGTCCCTACTATAAACTGCTGAGCTTTAATGCCATTGAGGGAGCCCGTTTCAGGCTTGGCGGGCAGACCAGTAACGATTTCAGCACCAGGCTGATGTTGACAGGGCACATTGCATATGGTACCAAGGACCAGCGTTTGAAATTTGGCCTTGGTTTCCTTTACATGTTTAACAAGAATCCACGGCGGGCACTTAGCGGAGATTACCTTTTCGACATGGTGCAGCTCGGACAGAGCCAGGATGCCTTCAGTCAGGAGAACTTCTTTGCGGTATTCTTCAGGAGAAATCCGGCAAATAAACTTTCCATGCTCGAAAGCTATAAGGTCTCCTATGAACACGAATGGGTTACCGGGCTTTCCAACACTTTCAGCTTTTCTCACAGAAAGCTATTCCCGGTGGGTGATTCAAGGTTCCTGGTGTATCCCGAAGAGGGGGTTGTCATGATCGAAGACAATATCATCTCGGCGGAAGCCGAACTGAGAATGCGATGGGCTTTCCGTGAGCGGTATATCCTGGGCGAGTTTACCAGGGTAACTGTCGGTACAAAATACCCGATCTTTGAGCTTACTTACGGCTATGGCATACCGGGCATCTTCCTCAGCGAATACGAATACCACCGGTTGCAGTTCCAGGTGAAACAATGGTTCAACGTATTTTCCATAGGATGGTCGAAATACATCCTGGAGGCAGGCAAGATTTGGGGCACATTGCCCTATCCCCTCCTGAAGCTGCAGCCTGCCAATGAGACTTTCCTTTTCGACGAGTATGCCTATAACCTTATGAACTACTACGAATTTATCAACGACCAGTATGTGAGCCTGTATTTTACCCATCATTTCGATGGTTTCTTCCTTAACCGTATCCCGCTAATGAAGAAACTGAAATGGCGTACGGTGATACATGGCAGGGCCCTGCTGGGATCCCTGTCGGATGCCAATAAGGCATATTCCGAATTTCCGGGCAGGCAGATCGAGGAGGAAACCCCGTATTATGAGGCGGGGGCCGGGGTGGAAAACATATTCAAATTCATCAGGGTGGATGCCGTGTGGCGTCTGAGCCACCGTGAACCGGGATTCAGCCGGAATTTCGGATTGTTTATATCTGCTGCGTTCTCTTTTTAACTATTTTTGGTACGGTTATGATACTGCGTACAGAAAACCTTGTGAAGAAATACGGGAAGCGGACCGTGGTCCGCGACGTATCGTTCTATGTCGACCAGGGCGAGATCGTCGGATTGCTGGGACCCAACGGTGCCGGCAAGACCACCTCGTTCTACATGATCGTAGGTCTGATCAAACCTTATTCGGGCAAGGTGTTTCTCGACAATACAGAGATCACGAACTACCCGATGTACAAAAGGGCACAGGCTGGTATCGGGTACCTTGCGCAGGAAGCTTCGGTATTCCGTAAACTCAGCGTAGAGGACAACATCAGGGCGGTTTTACAGTTCACAAGGTTCTCAAAGGCTGAGCAGGACATCAGGCTGGAATCACTCATCGATGAGTTCGGCCTCCAGCATGTGCGAAAAAGTCTGGGGATACAGCTTTCAGGGGGAGAACGCAGGAGGACGGAGATCGCCAGAGCACTGGCAGTCGACCCGCATTTCATCCTGCTCGACGAACCCTTTGCCGGCGTCGACCCGATAGCCGTGGAGGATATCCAGACCATCGTGTCAAAACTGGTCGACAAGAATATCGGTGTGCTCATTACCGACCATAACGTACACGAAACCCTGAGCATCACACATCGTGCCTACCTGCTTTTCGAGGGCAGCATCCTGAAAGCCGGATCCTCTGAGGAACTTGCCGAGGATGAGCATGTCAGGAAAGTTTATCTTGGCGAGAACTTCTCCCTGCGCCGATAGCCATGTGAAGACATGGACCAGCCAACTTTTACTGGTTTTTGCACCCCGTATGTTTCCGTGAATTGCTATGCTGCTCCCAACCTCCGGTTGATCAGAAATCATAACTTATTTCAGCGATAAGGAAACGGCCGGGGGGCAGCTTTCCAATGAAGTCGGGAGTCATATCGTTAAGGATATTCCTTGCAGAGATCGCAAAGCCGATCTTCTGTGGCAGCTGCTTGCTGAGTTTAAGGTTGACCACATGATGCGGTTCGCTATAACGCGTGTTGTCAGTGTCAGTCCATACTTTTCCCTTGTATTGCCATTCAACGAAGAGATTCAGTATGGGATTCTGCCAGATCAGCGAAGCATAGGCCGATTCCAGGGGCACTCCCGGGAGCTGATCGCCCGTGAGATCATGGTTGGCGGTCCCTGTTTCACCTGATGAAACCACTACAGGGTCGTTCATGCTGTAGTTCAGATTAATTGCCAGGTTTGAGAGTATCTTCCAGGTGAGGGAAATCTCTGCACCCATGATTTCAACTTCCGGGATGATTCGCTGTTGAAGTATTGGTTTCATTTGCAGGTCGGGAGTAACTGCCGAATCGCCGGTGGCAGACAGGTATCTGAAATCCGAGCCCCGGGAATAATAGAACGACGGTTCCAGTGCCAGCCGTTCATTCAGCCGCCATGTGATCCCCGCCTCATAGTTCATCAGCTTTTCAGGTGCAAGATCAGGATTGGCCAGGCCTGCTACCCTGGATGTCATGAATGAGCCCGAAAGTTCATCGATACCAGGTGCGGCAAAACCCTTGCTTGCTGAGGCGTATATTCCCAGGTACCGGGACAACTGGTACTGTACTGCTAACCTGGGGCTGACAAGGTTCCATTGGCTGGGGGCAAGGTCAGCGGCTAAAAGCCCGGTGTCACTTGCAGACCCTGCCGCTTGCATAAAATAGCCGGAACCTTCGCAGAAAGCCATATGATCGTAACGGATCCCGGCCACGATAAATAATTTGTTACCCAGGCTGAATTCATCCTGGAGAAAGATCCCCCCGGAGATCAGCTTTCCTCCGTAGCTGAATTTATCGTTGGAGCTATTGAATGCCTGACTGGCATCAAGGTCGCCGTACCTGGCATCAGCTCCTGCAGTTATAAGATTATTTCCGGGTATCTCGTGCGAGAAGTACAGCTTAAGCCCTAGGTCATTCTTTATGGACTTAGAATCAGTCATGACATAATCGCCGGCCAATCCCAAATACTCTTCATTACGGGTAAGGGATTCCCTGTAATAGGAAACACTGGCATTTAGCCTGGATTTTCTCTTCACCAGGTCGTAGCGCAGAATGCCAAGATGCCCCTCAACCTGGTCGTAGGAACCTTCATCATCCGTGATTTTGGTCCCTGTCCCAAAATTACCTTTATAATAGCGGTATGAGGCATCGAGGGTGCTGGCTGTATCGAAGCGGTAACCAAGCAGCATGCCTGCATGGTATTCATTAAGGTCGAGCCTGGTGTCGAGCGAATCGCGGGTTTCCTCAGGTTCATTGATATATCCGTCGCCGCGCCTTACAAATCCATTCAACTTCCAGTACACCCCCTGTCCATGATAAAGGTCCATGCCACCGAGGTTGAAGGATCCGCCCAGCGAGCCCATCGATCCTCCGAAAGTCTTCACGCTGCCTTCGATGGGCTCGGAAGGTTTCCTGCTGATGATGTTCACCACCCCACCCATGGCATGCTGCCCGTAGATGGCAGAGGCGGGGCCTTTCAGGATTTCTGTTTCCGCGACCTCCGAGGTTTGTATGATATTCCAGTTTACCCTGCCATCCCCGGCCCTGTTCAAGGGTACCCCGTCGAGCAGGATCAGGGTGCGCGAACTGCCGGGAAGTCCACGCATGCCGGCAACAGCACTTCCCGAAAATATGCCCTGTGGCCTGAATACATTCAGGTTGCTTATTCCTGAAAGCAGGTCATCGGTATTGTTGGCAGGTAACTGACTGACCAACCTTTCCTGTATGAAGGCCGTACGCATGGGTGTCGCTGAACTATTTCTTCCGTTCAGGGTAGCGATCTCAGTTTCCGGGTCGATATTGATGATCTCCGGCCTTAGAAGGAAGGTCATTTCATGGTATCCCGTATCCAGCATGAGTTCCTGTGTAAAGGTCAGATACCCCTTAGTAACGATCGTAATGGTGAATGTGCCCGGCTCCAGCCTGGAAAACATGAAGATGCCTTTGTCGTTGGTGGTGGTTCCGGCAGCGATCTCCGCTATGCTGACATGCACATCCGCGAGGACGGTCTTGTTGTATGCATCCCGCACCCATCCCTTTAGTAAGGTAATATTTCCGGAAAAGCCGATATGGGGACCCAGCATCAGGATTGAAAAAAAAGCTATGGTCGCAACTGCCTTTTTCATCTCTGCCAATCATTAGGGTGTGAACTCGCTCCAAGGTAGTGATGAAACATGATACGACCGGCACATGTACATTATTCGCGGAGGATCATTTATTCTCCTCCATCTTCCTTTTCATCTCCCGATATGCCTCTTCCACCGCATCATCAAGTTTCTGGTGCAGGGCTTCATAAGCTTCCAGGAGTTTATTGGCTGCAGGCGTCAGCACCGACTGTCCCCCATCTTTTCCTCCCCGGGTTTTCCGGGTAAGGTCATAACCCAGCAACTCCTCTGCACGCTTAAGGTCGCCCCAGGCCTTTCTGTAACTCATGCCGCAATCTGCAGCGGCGGCCTTAAGTGAACCTTTTTCGCGGATGCCCATGAGCACGGCATACACCTCTTCGGAAATGATGCCCTCACCACTCATCGACGACAGCCAGAGTTTGTAATTCAGCAATACATTGAACCGGTTTGATTTGCCTCTCTTCCCCATAAAATAATTTTATGCTTGATTAAAACCAGCGTACCATTAACAAAAATAAGCAATGAAGGACAACCGGCGAAGGCAAGGGAGCAATTAAATTCATTTTTCAGGGTATAATTCTTGAACAAATCAGGCCTGTAGGTGTTTTTTGAAACAGGGAACAATACAAAAACATTTTAAAATGAAGAAAACATTAAAACTTGTCATGACGGTTTTGTTTGCAGGATTGCTGAACATCCAGTCATTCGCCCATTGCGAGGTACCCTGTGGTATATATACCGACCACCTCAGGATTGAGCTTATCCGCGAACACCTGATGACCATCGAAAAGGCCATGAAGCAGATCGATGAGCTTTCGGCCGCTGAAGAGATCAATTACAACCAGCTGGTGCGATGGATCGACACCAAGGAACACCATGCCAACCTTATCCAGGAGATCGCAGAGCAGTATTTCATGACCCAACGTGTGAAACCCGCTGACCCGGAAGATGCCGAGGCTTATGGCAAATACATTACCCAGCTGACCCTGCTGCACGAAATGCTGATCTATGCCATGAAGACCAAGCAGTCGACCGATGTTTCAATGGTTGAGAAGTTGCACCAGACCGTCGACAAGTTCGAGAAGGCCTATTTCAGCCCCGAGGAACTGGAGCATCAGCACGAACACGAAGGGCATTCGCATTAAAGATATAGTCTGATCAATCAGATTATTTTTTGGTTTTGTTTGATTCGAAAGGGCCGGCTTGCCGGCCCTTTTTGTTTTATTCCTGGTGCGGCTTAACCACTTCGATCAGCTCCGGCAGGTCCATGCCCAGGTTCTGAAGGTGTTCGATCTTCGGCACCCCGTTGCTGGTCCAGCCCCGGCGCAGGTAAACCGCATCGATGAGTTTTTCATACCGGTCTTCACGGTATTTCCTGAGGATCGCCTTTTTCTCGGCGGTCGATTTCCCTTCGGGGTCAACACCGATGATTTCCTTGAGCTGTTTGTCGTAACGTTCGGCACGTGATTCATATTCCTCGTCTGTTACCGGTCCTGCAGCGCGATAGGGTTGTGCATCGTATTTCCTGGTACCGTAGCCCCTCCTGAGGTTGAAGATGCGCTGGAAGTTGTAAACCCTTTCCGACTGGCGGATCATCTCTTCCTTGCTGAATGGTTTTCCGGTCACGGCACTGTAAATGGTCACATAGTTGTCGACATGTTCGGGCACCTTGGCAGGTTCATCGGTCTCGGCGTTATTTTCCGGCTCCACATCATTCCATGGGAGCTTGCACAGGCCTACCAGGCCGAACCAGGTACGGAACATAGGGAAATAGTGCAGGGCTTCGGCCTTGTCCTCGAATGTGGGGATTTGGTTGTTCACCATGTCCATGAAGATGAGCCATGCCTCGTCGTGCTGTGGTCCCTTGTTGGTCATGGCAAAGCCGCCCTGCTGTGCGAGCGATTCCTTTGATACATATTCCGAATATTCAAGTCCCTTGTTTTCCATGCCGATATCCTGCAGGAAGGCCGGGTCGCCCCATCCCTTCTCGATGAACATCTCTTTCATCTTGCGTACGCCAAGGCCGGCCACCAGGCCAAAGCCTTCGCCCCGGGCCAGCTGGTGCATGAGTTCCATGGCCGAATCGGCATTGCCGAAGTTCAGCTTGAGGCCACCGGTGCGTTCTTCGTTGAGGATGCCATTCTCATAGCATTCCATGATGAAAGCCAGCAGGGTGCCCCAGGTGATGGTGCAGATGCCGTAGGTGTCGCAATAGAAGTTGGCTTCGATGATGTAGTCGGGGTTGAAGATGCCGCAGTTGGATCCCAGTCCGCCGGCATTTTCGTATTCCGGTCCGTCCACGATCACCTGTTGTCCGGCATAGGGGCCGGTACGCACAAGGTATTCGTCCACGCCTTTGGCACAGGCCATGTTACAGCCGATCCAGCAGCCGTCGGGGATACCCTGGGTGAAACGTGCCTTCCAGACTTCGGAATGGATGGTGTCGGCTTCGGGATGGCTTCCGAACTTATAGTTGTGCGTGGGCAGCAGGTCGTAGTCGTTCATGATGTTCACCAGGTGGGCTGTCCCCTTGGTACGCATCTCTGCCTGGCTGTCGTCGAGCTCGCGCATCTCCTTGTTGAAACGCTTGCCGCGCTCCATGATCGCCTGCAGGTCCTCCACGTCGTTAAGGTTTCCTTTCACTCCGGGGATGCGGCAAACGATGGCCTTGATCTTCTTGTCGCGGAACACCGTTCCGATGCCGCCGCGACCGGCCTGCTTCAGCCTGACTTTCTTGCGCTTGGGGTCGTAAAAGCTGAAGTTGAGCATGCCGATGAGCGAATGGCCCGCGGCAGCACCGGTCGATACCACGGCAATGTTCTTTTTGTCCTTTTCATCTTCGGCGTACATCTCGGTGAGGATCTCGGCCAGTTCGTGACTGTCCATAGGTTCCAGCGGGGCCTCGAAGATCTCCACCTCGTGGTTCACCCCGTCGATGAAGATCATGATATCCTTTTCGGCCTTGCCCTGCAGTTCGATGGCATCGTAGCCCGAAAACTTCAGGAAAGGTCCGAAGAACCCTCCTACATTGCTGTCGATGGGGATGTCGGTCTGCGGGGAGATGGATACGCAGATGGATTTGCCCGAGCCCGAATACTGTGTGATCCCGCCGATGGGCCCGGAGGAGATGTTGATCTCGTTCTCGGGGTCGTTCCATTTGGTGTTGGGCTTTGTGGCATCCCACAGCAGGCGCAGGCCGTAGCCCTTGCCCCCGATGAACTTCTCTTTCATGAGCGGCGGGACTGCCTTTTCCTTTATTTCGTGGGTTCCCACATTGATGTATAGGGTCTTGTCGGTGTATCCCCGGTGCAGGGGCTTCCATTCGTACGACCACTTCTTCAGGGTCTTATGGGCTTTCTTCATTGCTGCAATGTCCATAACGATCAGGCTTTTTAATGCTGTTGACTTCAGTCTTCAAAATTATTAATTTCTACACATCCTGCTATGGAATTTCACTGTTAAAAAACTGATATGCAAACGGATGCATATCGATTATCAGATGATAATGCTTTAAGGCCTACCGGATTACGTATTGTTTAGAAGGGGTTTAAATTAGGTTTGGGCTGCGGAAGATTATGATTTATAAATTATTACGGTTAAAAGCTATGAGTTTTGAGTTTTAAATTTCTCAGTACTCAATACTCAGTACTCATGTCTATGATAATGAGACTTTGAGAACTGAGACACTGAAGCATTAAACACTGAAACCATATTCCAATACTGTGTATCTTTGCATGTAATGATGAATTTGGAACAGATCAGGCATAAGTTGCTTCACTGTACCGTAGGCATTGCAGGTTGCGGCGGGCTGGGCTCCAATGCGGCCGTGGCCCTGGCGCGTGTGGGCATCGGGAAGCTCATCCTGGTGGATTTCGACCGTGTCGAGGCGTCCAACCTGAACCGGCAGTATTATTTCAGGGAACAGATCGGGCAGCCGAAGGTTGAAGCCCTGAAGCAGAACATCCATGCCATCGATCCGGAGATCACCGTCGAGACGCATATGCTTACCCTGGATCCGGAGATGGTGGTTGAACTCTTTTCGGGTTGCGATGTCATCATAGAAGCGTTCGATACAGACCGGGCCAAGCAGATGATCATCGAGACCGTGCTGACGGATATGCCTGAAAAGTACCTGATATCGGGTCAGGGGCTTGCCGGGTTCGGCGATAATGAGGATATCACCACACGGCAGTACGACCGGCTGTTCATCATTGGCGACGGCCTGCGCGAGGTTTCCGACGGGTTGCCGCCACTTGCACCCAGGGTAGGGGTGGTGGCCAACATGCAGGCCAACCTTGCCCTCGAAATCCTGCTGAAAAACGAATAAGATGGAAATTACACTGAACAACAGGAAAGAAAATATCGAACAGGGGCCGATCAGCCTCGCTGAATTGATCGAACACAAGAACTTTTCCTTCAAACTACTGGTAACCAAGGTCAACGGGAAACTGGTCAAAAAGGAGGAACGCGATAAGGTCATGATCAGGCCGGGCGATGAGGTCCAGGTGCTGCATATGATATCTGGCGGATGATAAACTTTGACGCGATGGAACTGCGAGACTAAAAGAACACGAAGTTAGGGATCGATCTTTAAAAGCGCCTAACGCCTATCGCCTATTGCCTATCGCCTGATTTACGAAATGCTTGCCGGCTGGCTGATCATAACACTTCCGCCACCACAAAGGTACTCCCACCCACGAATACCAGGTCGTCCTTACCTGCATGTTGCAGCGCTGATTGGTAGGCATCCATAACTGTTGGATAGACGGTCCCTTTTAAACCGAAGCCGGAAGCAGCCTGCCGGAGTTTTAAGGCATCCATCCCACGCGGGATATCGGCCTTGCAGAAATAGTATTCGGCCGTGGCGGGCAGCAGCGCCAGCACCGGCTCGATATGCTTGTCGGCCACCATGCCCAGGACAAAATGTAATTTCCTGTGAGGTGTTTTGTCGATCATTTTCATCACTTCAGTTATTCCGTCGCGGTTGTGTCCGACATCACAAATGGTGAGCGGTTCATCACGAAGTTTTTCCCAGCGGCCCCTCAGTCCTGTGTTTTTTGTCACATTCATGATTCCCTGCGCCCTTTGTTCATCGCTGATATAGAAGTTGTTAAGCCGGAGTTGTTCGATGACGGCCTGAACTGTTGCCAGGTTTTTATCTTTGCCTGCGGCCTCTAGCAGGGGCTGGAGGCCTTTATCAGGGGCCGGAGGCCCATAGCAGAGGCTGGAGGCCATTTCCATTGCCCTTTCCTCAAACACATGCTCCACCGATTCCTGCCGCTCCCCGATAACCACCGGAATACCCGGCTTGATGATGGCCGCCTTCTCACGGGCGATCTTCTCCAGCGTGTCACCAAGGAACTGCATGTGGTCGTAACCGATATTGGTGATCACAGATAACAGGGGTGTGATGACATTGGTGGAGTCAAGCCGGCCCCCCATGCCGGCCTCGATCACGGCGATATCCACCTCCTCCTCACGGAAATAGTCGAAAGCCATGCCTACCGTCATCTCGAAAAACGAAAGCCCGATCCCTTCGAATTTTTCCCTGTACTTGCCGATAAAATCCACCACCTTTCCCTCCGGGATCATCTGTCCGTTGATCCTGATCCTTTCCCTGAAATCCTTTAAGTGTGGCGAAGTATATAAACCGGTTTTGTATCCTGCTTCCTGCAGCACGGATGCGATCAGGTGCGATACCGTTCCCTTTCCGTTGGTCCCTGCCACATGTATCGACCTGAAAGCGTTTTCGGGATTGCCGAGCAGGCGGCAGAGGGCAATGGTGTTCGACAGGTCTGCCTTATAGGCCGCCGGACCGATGCGCTGGAACATGGGCAACTGGCTGTACAAATAATCAAGGGTCTCCCGGTAATTCATGGCGCAAAATTAATGATGAACTATGGAGAAAAACAACGTGGCGGGATGTTCTCAATTCCAGGATCCACTTTTAGTTTAACCTGATAAAATTATACGTGATCGTCCCCCTTTGTCTTTCGGGGGCGTTGGGATCAGGTGCGAAGACAGAGCGCAATGCGGCCTCCTCAGCAAGTCTGCGCAGTCGCAGGTCGGAAATGGTGGTCCCCTGTGCACCGGCGATGGCCGAGACGACCCGGCCGCTGCGGTCGACCTTGATCTCGACGACCACCTTACCCTGTTCATCCGAATCATAGGCCGGTTTGGGCAGATGTTTGGCCCCCCTTCCGCCTAGGTCGTAGCCTACGCCTTCGCCAAGGCCTCCCTGACCGGTATATTTGTCTGAATCCGGCGTTCCATTGGGCTTGCCCTGGTCGCCAGGCTGCCCCGTAATGCCCTGGTTGCTGCCATCACCGTCGGTGTTGCTGCTTCCCTTGTAAAGGGCACGCTGATTTACCTTCGGGGGTTCAGGTTCGGGTTCAGGCTCTTTTTCGGCTTCCTGCACAACCTCTTCCTGCGGCTTGTCTTCTTGCGGTTTGATCACCTCTTCGTCCTGCTTCTGCTCGTCCTTTTTCTCGGCCTCTTCTTCCCTGATGGCAGGGGCTTCTTCCACATCCTGGGTGATAAGGTCTTCCTCAGGTTCAGGCTCCGGATCCGTCTGGGGCGGAGGAAGCTGTGGCGGTGGCTGCTGCACCGGCGGTGGCGACTGTTCCTGCACCTGACCCATGCCCTGATCACTGCTGCCAAGGTTCACCTCCACACCTTCCTCACCCGGAAGGGGAAGGGGGGTGGAGAGTGCCAGGTACAACAGAGCCAGCAACAGCAGCAGGTGAAAGGCCACTGTGCCTACGATCCCTTTCAAACGGTTCTCTTTTTCGCCCATATCAACGTTTTGGCTGTGTTGCCAGGATCACTTTGTGTTTGGTATTGTATTTACGGTTGATGTTATTCACGGCATCGATCACGTTCACCACATACTGAACCGGGACACTCCTGTCGGACCGAAGCACCACAGAGGCATCGATCTGGCCGGCGATGCGGCTGTCAATACGGTCCTGCAACTGCAACTCGCTCACCCTGTTCTCATCAACGAAATACTGGTACTTGTCGTTGATGTATACGGTCACCGTCTGCTTTGCCATGGTCTTGCTGTTGCTGGTGGGCAATAACAACTTGATGGCGTTAGGTGCCACCAGGGTGGAGGTGAGCATGAAAAAGATCAGCAAAAGGAACACCAGGTCCGAAAATGATGCGGTGTTGAACTCTGCTTTCCGTTTGTTTCTTGTCTGGATGGCCATGATATGATCTGTTTAGCTTACCGGTTCGTTCAGCAGGTCCATGAATTCTGTCGATCTGGCCTCCAGCAGGTACACCAGTTTTTCAACCCTGGCCACCAGGATGTTATATCCCACATATGCGAGGATACCCACGATGAGTCCACCCACGGTGGTGATCATGGCCTGGTAAATGCCTGTAGAAAGCAGTGCAATATCAATATTGTTGCCGGCCATCGACATGTCGTAGAAAGCAATGATCATCCCTATTACGGTGCCAAGGAAGCCCAGCATGGGGGCAGCGCCGGCAATGGTAGCAAGCCCTGCCACGTTCTTTTCCAGCCGCGACACTTCCAGCTTGCCCACATTTTCGATGGCCGCATTGATGTCGTTAAGAGGACGCCCGATCCTCATAAGGCCTTTTTCGATCATGCGCGCAATGGGGCTCCTGTTGCTCTTGCATAGCGCCATAGCCGAATCCACCTTCCCTCCCTTAATGAAATCGCGGATGTTATTCATGAAATTGCGGTCCTCGCGCGATGCCTTGTTGATCGTGAACAAACGCTCGATAAAAATGTATACTGCAATAACCGATAAAAGGCCCAATATGGCCATGATCCATCCTCCCTTCAGTACGAGCTCGTAAACGCTGATGGTAATTTCGGTTGGTTCGGTGCCGGCAGCTTCCGCTGCTACCTGTGCCTGTAATAAAATGCTTAAGATCATCTTATAGGAATTTGCGATAAATGTAGATAGTTATGGGTCTTCACTCAGTGTAAATAGGCCTGTTTTGTTAACACGACACTGTTAATATTAACTGATATTGCCCTGTTTTATTATTCAATATAGGTTAGTTTCTCTGTAATGGTGTTTCTTGCTGATTGTCAGTCGCTAATATATTTATTTATATATATTTCTAAATAACAGACAGATGCACAACGGTCTTAAATAATTTTTACTTTTGCAGCCGTTAAATCCTAAGAACAAAGACTATGTTTTTTGTAATGATTGCCATCTTCGTGATCGGGTACGTTGCCATCGCACTTGAGCATCCGATCAAGGTCAACAAGTCGGCCACCGCCCTGATCCTTGGTGTACTGCTCTGGGTTTCCCTGGTCATCGGGGGTGAGAGCATCCTGGTCGATACCTCTTCGCTCAGACATTATATCGAAGGAACCATAGGTACCGGATTCATGGACTGGCTGGTCCATTACAAACTCATCCATTACCTGGGAGAGATCTCCGAGATCATCTTCTTCCTGCTCGGTGCCATGACCATCGTGGAGCTTGTCGACTCATTCCAGGGCTTCAGGATCATCACCGACAAGATCAAGACCCTGAAACGCTCAAAGCTGTTATGGATCATAAGCATACTGACCTTCTTCATGTCGGCAGCCCTCGACAACCTTACCACTTCTATAGTAATGGTAGCCCTGCTCCGTAAGCTGATCGCCGACAAGAAGGACCGCTGGTTCTTTGCCGGTATGGTGATCGTTGCAGCCAATGCAGGCGGTGCCTGGTCACCTATCGGCGACGTGACCACCATCATGCTCTGGATTGCAGGTCACGTCTCTACCCTGAACATTATGCTGATGACCTTCATACCCAGTCTTGTGTCGATGATCGTGCCGCTTCTCATCCTTTCCTTCACCATGAAAGGAAATGTTCACCGCCCGAAGGGCAGCGAAGGCGACAATGCTGATCTGGTGCCTGCTGCTCAACGCAATGCCATCTTCTTCATAGGTGTCAGCGGTCTGCTCTTTGTCCCGGTATTTAAGAGCGTTACCCACCTACCGCCCTACCTGGGCATGATCTTTTCTTTGGGTGTGCTCTGGACCATTACCGAGATCCTGCATGCACGAAGGAAAAATAACAGGGAGATCGCTGCCCGTTACCTTACCATTGCGGGAGTGCTCCGCAAAGTGGATGTCCCCAGTGTATTGTTCTTCCTGGGCATCCTGCTGGCTGTGTCGGCCCTGGCCACTGCTGGACACCTTATGCTGCTGGCCAGCACCCTCGACCAGCATATTGGCAACCTTTACCTCATCAACATCATCATAGGTATACTTTCGGCCATTGTCGACAATGTGCCGCTTGTAGCCGGTGCCATGCAGATGTATAATTTCCCGACTGATCATTATTTCTGGGAATTCCTGGCCTACTGTGCTGGTACGGGTGGCAGCATCCTCATCATCGGAAGTGCGGCAGGGGTTGCCGTGATGGGAATGGAAAAGATCGATTTCATATGGTATATGAAGCGCATCAGCCTGCTGGCGCTTGCAGGATATCTTGCCGGTGCCGGCGTTTATTACCTGCAGGAAGAATCCGGTATCATGCATGGCAAGAAAGACCATGCTGCTGTGGTGGTGAACCTTGACGATAAGGATGCCATCATTGAGTACCTTACAACGCACGAGTTTTTCTGCGACCATGAAGATGTACATTCCATAGATCCCAAAGCGATACACAAGGATGGCCTCTACCTCAATTTCATCAAGTTCCACGACCTCAAGGAAGACAAGTTCTACCTTGGCTACAAGAAGATGAGCCGGGAAGGGGATTCGGAAACCTGGGACGGCACACTGCAAAGCGGCGATTTCAAATACAGGAAGACGGACGGGAATGCAGTTACTTTCAATCTTTTCGGTAATCGTTACAAACTCACCGATATGGGCGAACTGCATGAATTTGGCCTGGAAGAAGGGATGGAATTCCACCGCATCTGGAGCCGGGTCGTCCAGGAACACTAAATTTCCGTTTTACAGGGGAAACCCGGCCAATGTCATTCCGGGTGCAGCGCTGAGACAAGATCGGGCCCTGCACCCGGAACTTTTTTTTGAGACCCTACGCAGGCTTGCTGATGGTCCCCGCCGAATGGTCTTTGCCCGAGCCTGTTACCGATCCCAGGACGTTGTTCATGCCCTTCAACCTGAGCAGCCCGAGGAAGGCAAAAACCATGGCTTCCTTGAATTCGATAATCTGGGCCTCCGGCAGGACGATCCTGGGGCTTCCGGTTTTCCTGAGCCTTCCGATAAGATGGTCATTATAGGCACCGCCACCGGTTACCAGCATTGCCCCCGATGTATCCCTTTCCGTCGCTGCCTGTATCCTCAGTGCGATATGTTCGGAATATGTGGCCAGGAGTTCTATAACAGGCCGGTCGCGGTATTTCCTGATCAACGGCAGCAGTTCTGCTTCCATCCATTCCCTGCCAAGCGATCTCGGCCCCTTCAGCCGGTAAAAGGGCAGGGCCTCCAGCTCTTCGAGCAAACTTTTATTCACGTTGCCCATGGAAGCCATCCTCCCACCTTTATCATAAGGTTTTCCGATCCGCTGAGCCAGGAGGTCGAGCATCATATTGGCAGGACAGATATCGAAGGCCACGCGCCTGCCATCCTCTTCGTAGGAGATGTTGGCAATGCCTCCCAGGTTCAGGCAGTAGTCGTATTCGGGGAAGAGCATCCTGTCTCCTGCCGGGACCAGCGGGGCGCCCTGCCCGCCCATGGCCACATCAGCGCTGCGGAAGTCGTTCACTACCGTCAGCCCGCATGCATCGGCGATAGCCTGGCCATCACCGATCTGCAATGTGATGCCATTGGCCGGATCATGAAAAACAGTATGTCCGTGTGAAGCTACAAAATCAGCTTCAAGGTCATACTGCCTGATGAAATCAAATACCCTTTTCCCGATGAATTCCCCGTATTCAAGGTTGGCAGCCTTGATCTCCTTTTTTTTTGCACCGGGAAGGCCCAGCAACTTCTCTCTCCACTCGTCGGTATAAGGGATGGTCACCGCCTCGATAATGTTGAAGTGCCATGTTTTTTCCCGTTCAAAGAAGTTGCAGCAGGCAAGGTCGAGGCCATCATGTGAGGTCCCGGACATTACACCGATGCCATGGTAGGTTTCCATGTTATTATAGTTTTTTCAGCAGTTTTTCCAGTTGCATCCCCCTCGATCCCTTGATGAGGATATGTTCCCCTTGCGGGGGATGGGTTTCCAGCCAGGCGGCAGCGTTTTCCGCATCTGGAAAAGTAATAAACTTTTTTTCGTGGTCTGCCGCCGTGAACTCCGGTCCGATGAGGATCACGCTGGCATGATATTTATCCAGCTCCCGGAGGATGGCCGCATGTTCCCCGGGCGATGAGGCCCCAAGTTCCAGCATGTCGCCAAGGATCATCATTTTTCGGGGGAAGGCCTGGCGACCGAAATGCCCGATGGCAGCCAGCATGCTCGTAGGGTTGGCATTGTATGCATCGAGCATGATGGTATTGCGGCTGCTTTCAATAACCTGGCTCCGGCTGTTGGACGGTACATAGTGTACAACAGCATCGGCAATATCCTCTTTTCCTACCCCAAAGGCTGTCCCGGCACAGATCGCAGCCATCACATTGTAAAAATTATAGTCGCCGTAAAGCTGTGTCCGGAGTTGAAACCCTCCCCATTCGATTTCCAGGAAAGGGGATGACCCGCTGATCCTGCCCTGCACATCAGCACCTTCCGCCATCCCGTATGTCATCACTGGCAATCGTGCTGCAAGGCCCATGAGCATTTCATCGTCCCTGTTCACGAATGCCTTTCCCTTAACTGACTTCAGGTAAGCGTACAACTCCGTCTTGGCCCTGACCACACCTTCAAAGCCCCCGAAACCTTCGAGGTGGGCCTTGCCGATATTGGTGATAAGGCCGTGTGTCGGCTTTGCAATATTGCAGAGCAGGGCGATCTCACCCTGGTGGTTGGCACCCATCTCGATAACGGCCATCTCCGTGCCGGGGGTTATTCCCAGGATGGTCAGGGGTACCCCGATATGGTTGTTGAGATTGCCGGTGGTGGCGACGGTCCGGAATTTTTTGTTCAGCACCCGCTGAATAAGCTCCTTTGTCGTGGTCTTGCCGTTTGACCCGGTCAGTCCGATCAGTGGGATAGTGAGCTGATCACGGTGGTAAGCCGCAAGTTTTTGCAATGTGGATAGCGCATCATCAACATAAAGTACGGAGGATTGTCCGCCAATGGCTTTGTCGTCGACCACAGCCAGGGCTGCCCCCTTATCAAGTGCTTCATCCGCAAAGCGGTTGCCGTCGAAATGATCACCCTTAAGGGCAAAGAATATGGCCCCCTTCTCCACATTCCGGGAGTCGGTGGTCACCCGCCATGATTTCCTGTACAGGCCGTATAATTCACTGATCATCGTCACGGTTACAAATATAAAAAAACCCCGTCCCTTAACCGGAGACGGGGTTCAATATTTTCGCGAAGGCTCGCTTAGCGTCCCGGCATGGGGCTGCCCACCCTCGACATGGCGCAGCGGAAACCGATAAAGTTGGTTGCCTGGTTCTGGTTCATAAACCTGCGTTCGCCGGGGCTGAGATAGTAAGCCCTGTCTTTCCAGGAGCCGCCCTTATAAACACGTGCTTCGTCGCTGATCAGGGAGGTAACACCGTATTCGTACATCCCCATGGTCTGGTTCGACTCAGTGGGTTCGGCCAGCCAGTCGCTGCTCTCGCTGAGGTGCGACATCTGGTCGCCATCGTCGTAGTTCCTGTTATCGGCCCTGCGGTAGTTACTCCTGCCAACAAGGTCTTCGTCGGGAACCTCTTCATATCGGATCCTCCCGAGGCTGTCCTTGGGAACGAGGAAGCCGTCCTGGTCGCGCACGGCATTCTTAAAGATGTTGCCCCTGTATGGATTGTAATCAGCAAAATCTTCGAGCGACAGCGGCCTGTATACGTCGAGTACCCATTCGCTCACGTTGCCGGCCATGTTGTATAGGCCATAATCGTTCGGCCAGTAAGAGCCGATGGGAGCAGGGATATCGGCACCATCATTCAGGTTGCCGGCAACGCCCATGTAGTCGCCGCGGCCCCTTTTGAAGTTGGCCATAAAGCTGCCGTAATATTTCTTTTCGTCGGTACGGGTATAATTTCCGTTCCACGGGTACCTTCTCCTTTCAACAACCCTTTCGTACAGGGTATTGCCGATAAGGCCAAGCGCGGCATATTCCCATTCGGCTTCGGTTGGGAGCCTGTAGCGGGG
Organism: Bacteroidales bacterium; assembly: GCA_040775045.1. Classification (GTDB taxonomy): domain Bacteria; phylum Bacteroidota; class Bacteroidia; order Bacteroidales; family B18-G4; genus B18-G4. Next base: position 1,671 of record JAXGTH010000024.1, on the reverse strand, counting down.
GGTGATCAGCCCGTCCTGGATACTGGCATTGCGTTCGCCTGTAGAGTTCGGGTTAAGGTTACGGAGTGGTTTGTTCACCAACCCTTCGTATTGTCCGGCGAGATATGCTTCGGTGTTGAAATTGTTTTCGTTCTTCTGGTCGGGATCAAGGTCGAGGATACCTTCGTTGATCAGCATCCATTCGTTCACCCTGTCGGTCCTCCAGGAACAGTAGTCATTGGCCTGTACCCAGGTAACCCCTACCACGGGGTAATTGTGGTAGGCCGGGTGGCGGAGATAGGTTTCCACGAGCGGCTCATTGTAGGAGAGCCTGTCGCGCCATACCAGGGTGTCGGGGAGGGCATTGACGAACACCTGGGGATAATCGGCGCCAAAGATGCGCTTCAACCAGTAAAGGTATTCGAGATAGTCGAGGTTGCTCACTTCCGTCTCATCCATGTAGAACGATGAAATGGTTACCCTGCGGGGGAAGTTGTTCCAGTCGAACATCAGATCCTCCTGCGTGGCACCCATCACGAATGTACCTCCTTCGACAAGGATCAGACCCGGACCGGTAAACTGCTCCTTGACATCAGAAACTTCAAAGCCTCCGTTTTCGGGATTGTTATATTCCCAGTTTGTGGTCCTCGAGTATTGCTTCTTTTGAAACAAACTGCAGGACGACAATGATGCGATGAAAACCATCATCAGCATTATCAGGGCTAATCTGCTGTACTTCATCATTTTGACTTAATTAAGTATGATTTTGTCTGTTATTAACTAAAACCTCGGGCAATTTATTGCCCTTATGCGTCTTCTTTTTTGATCCAAACATTCAAACTGCCATCCGGCCGACACCTCATGTGCCCCGCCGCTGGTGTTTTTGAGCTGCGAAAGTGTGATATCATAGCTGTATCCCACCTTCAGGCCTTTCCATTCGATCCCGATCATCGGTACGATGGCATCGGCATTCTCGAAGTTATGCCTGAACCAGGCCCCTGCGATGAATGGCCGCTTATTAACGTACAAACCTACGTTTAATTGATGAAAGTTCCCCTGTTGCATGTAAAGAAAATTCGGGGAGATGGCAAAATCACCATAGTTCTCATCTTCAAAGTAGCTTCCGGTAAGGTCGATGAAAGCACCGCCATGCACCGTATATTTCATTTGCAACTTGCTGGCCCCTGCATCATAGAAGCCGTTCTGGGGCTCGGTGAGATGGTGCACGGCCACACCGCCGTAAATATTCCCCTTGTATGAGATGGCGAGACCGGCATCAAAGTCAGGGTAAGAGATGCTCGTATTGTCGGGAGGCACCTCCGAGGTGGGATTGACCACCCCCAGGTTGGGATCGATCATATCACCGAACACCAGGTCGTTCCAGTTCAGTTTGGTCTGGATGTAACTGGCCTCCAATGCGAAGTTGATGTAGGTCCAGTTGCCGGCTTTCAAACGGTACGAATACATCGCGCTGATGATATTGGTGTTGAGCAACCCGCCGGCATTGTCGCCAAGGAAATATACCCCGACACCACCGGAGATCTTCGATACATACATGTCGAAGGAGGCACTGTAGGTCACGAAATTATTGTCAAGCGAAGGCCATTGGTTCCTGTACCCCAGGTCGAGCCGCGGGCAGACATTGGATCCTGCAAGCGCAGGGTTGAGATAAAGATGATTGGCGTAAAACTG
>JAXGTH010000023.1:0-25705 GCA_040775045.1 Bacteroidales bacterium | reverse complement strand
TTGTTATAAATTCAAAATAAATTCAAATGTGTCAATTTAAAATGTTTTAATGCCCCGCACCCCCGGGCCCCCTCCCCCGGGGGTGCGGGGGAAATGGGGGGCAGGGGGTTAAGGGGGTGAGGGGCATTAAAACATTTGAATTTGACTCATTGGAATTTATTTAGAATTTAGAACATTAGGATTTCATCATTCACAGCCCCACCGCTCGCCTCACCGCCTTCTTCCCGTACCTGAGCCGTATCCTGTCCATCGCATTGTAAAGGCTCACCAGCTCCGGGGTGTCTTCGAACATGTTGAGCTGCTGCACCCCGCCCACCAGGTGGCTGAACCTGATCCCCACCAGGCGGATGAGCATGCGCCGCTGGTAAAGTTTCTCAAAGAGTTCTATCCCCAGGGGGATGAGCACATGATCGAATGCGGTGTAGGGGATGCGCTTCTGCAGGCTGTGGGTGTCGAAGTTCGCGTAGCGGATCTTCACCGTGATGCAGGAGGTGAGCTTCTGCTGCTTCCTGAGTTCGAAGGCCAGCCTTTCCACCTTGGCGCTGATGAGTTCCTTCATCCTGGCCACGTCGATGGTGTCGTTCTCGAAAGTGGTTTCCGAGCTGATCGACTTCCTTTCGGAATAGGGCTCCACAGGACTGTTGTCGATGCCGTTGGCCTTCTTCCACAGCAGAATGCCGTTCTTTCCCATCAGCCGGTCCATCATCTCCGGGGGGATCTGGCTCAGGGTGGCGATATTGGCCACGCCCATGGAACGCAGCAGTTCATAGGCCTTTTTTCCCACCATGGGGATCTTGCGTATGGAGAGGGGGGCGAGGAAGGGCTTCACCTCGGGCTGCAGCACCTGCAGCAGCCCGTTGGGTTTGGCTTCGCCGGTAGCGATCTTCGACACGGTCTTGTTCACCGAAAGGCCGAAAGATACCGGCAATCCCGTCTCCCTGATGATGCGCTGCCTCAGCTCGCCGGTCCACTTCAGCGCACCGAAGAACCTGTCCATGCCCGTGATGTCGATATAGTGTTCGTCGATGGATGCCTTCTCATACAGCGGGGCCTCCTCGGCTATGATGTCGGTGACCATGCCCGAATAGCGGGAGTAAAGGTCCATGTCGCCCCGCACGATGACGGCATCGCTGCACATGATCCGGGCCATCTTCATGGGCATGGCCGAATGTACCCCGAACTGCCGTGCCTCATAACTGCAGCTGGCCACCACCCCCCGGTCGGAAGTGCCCCCGATGATCACGGGCCTGCCCGCAAGACTGCTGTTCATAAGCCTTTCAACCGATACAAAAAAGGTGTCGAGGTCGAGGTGGATGATCTGTCTTTTATCCGTCTGCATAAAAAAATCAAAAAAAAACTTGCTTTTAATATTTTAATTGTACTACCTTTGATTAATATTTAATCATTTTTCTGATTACAATATAATCATTAATTGATACGGTATGCAAGTTTTTAAACATTTTTTATTACGAAATTTTACTTGTATCTGATGCTGGTTCGCAGTACGCGGGACGGGGTTCGGGGAGCTGTTAATTACCCCCGCACCGCATCACGCATACCGGCCATGAAACACTGAAACTATTTAACCATTTAGCCATTTAACCATGCATTTCAGCTCAAATATCAAACTCCTACGCAAGCGCCGGGGCCGCACCCAGGACGATGTAGCTTATGCCCTCGGCATGAAGCGTTCCACCCTGAGCGGTTACGAGAACCAGGTGGCCCAGCCCGGCATCGAAGCCCTGCTGGCCTTCTCGCAATACTTCAACATTGCCATCGACACCCTCATCAGGGTCGACCTGTCAACGCTTTCGGAAAGCCAGCTTTCGCAGGTCGAGCACGGCTACGACGTATACCTGAAAGGCAGCAGGCTGCGGGTGTTGGCCACCACGGTCGACAACGGGAACAACGAAAACATCGAGCTGGTGAACGAAAAGGCCTCGGCAGGCTATACAAGGGGCTTCGCCGATCCCGATTTCATCAGGGTGCTGCCCACCTTCCAGCTTCCCTTCCTCTCGAGAGACAGGAAATACCGCACCTTCCAGGTCAGCGGGGACTCCATGCTGCCCATCCCCGACAAATCGTGGGTCACGGGTGAATATGTCGAGAACTGGACCCTCATCAGGAGCAATTACCCCTATATCGTGCTCACCCTCGACGATGGCATCGTGTTCAAGGTGGTGGAGAACCGCATCAGGCAGGAAGGGAAACTCAGGCTCATATCCCTCAACCCGCTGTTCGAGCCCTACGAGATCGACGCATCAGCGGTGAGGGAGGTGTGGAAGTTCGTGCATTATATCAGCTCCGAAATGCCTGAGCCCAACATGCCAAAGGAAAAGCTCATGGAAGAGGTGCAGTCCCTCAAGAAACAGGTGCTGGCCATACAGACGAAACTAAACCTGTAAGCCGGAGATGTTCGCGATCATCGACCTGGAAACCACCGGGCTGAACCCGGCAGCGGAACGTATCACCGAGATCGCCGTGTACCTGCACGACGGCAGTAAAGTGACCGGAGAATTCCAGTCCCTGCTAAACCCCGAAAAACGCATCCCTTTCCAGATCACCGCCCTGACAGGCATCAGTGATCGCATGGTGGCTGATCAACCGCGTTTCTGCGAGGTGGCCAGGCAGATCGTGGAGATGACCGAAGGAAGGATCATCGTGGGACATAATGTGGCCTTCGACTATGGATTCCTCAGGCATGAATTCAAAAGACTGTTCTATGATTACAAGCGAAAGACCCTGTGCACCAAACAGCTCAGCAGGAAACTCATGCCTGGGAAGAAGTCATACGGCCTGGGAAGCCTGTGCAGGGATCTTAACATCACCAATAACGGAAGGCACAGGGCAGGGGGGGATGCGCTGGCAACCGTCCGACTCTTCGAACACCTCAGGTCACTGGAAGACGACATCCTGAAACTTTCACTCCGTGGACTCAATTCAAACCTCGACAGGAAGCTGATCGATGAGTTGCCGGAAGAAACCGGTGTGTATTATTTCCTTGATGAAGATGGCAAAGTGATCTATGTGGGGAAGAGCCTGAACATCCGCGAGCGCGTGCTTTCGCACCTCAGCAACAACACGACCAAAAAGGCCATGGAGATGCGCGATCGTGTGGCGGAGATAAAGTGGGAGCTTACAGGCAGCGAGCTGATCGCCCTCCTGCTCGAATCTGATGAGATCAAAAGGAGGAAACCATTGTTCAACAGGTCGCAGCGAAGGACGATCTTCAGCTATGGGCTCTTTGCTTTTACCGACCTGAACGGGTACAGGTGGCTGGCAGCAAGGCGCATCAGCGGATCGGAAACCCCGCTTACTTCCTATGCATCGCTGAAGGAAGCCCGGTCGCACCTGCAGTACCTTGTTGATGAATACGGCCTGTGCCAGAAACTTTGCGGTCTTTACCCGTCCGGTGGCGCCTGCTTCTACCATCAGATCAAACTTTGCCGTGGTGCCTGCCTCAGCCTCGAGCCCCCTGAAGAATATAACGTGCGTGTGGATGCAGCCATTGGCAAATACCTGTATCACGACAATAATTTCTTTATCATCGACAAGGGGAGGAGCGACGGTGAACTGGCTGTGGTGAAGGTCTGTAACGGGAGTTACCGGGGTTTCGGTTATGTGGCGCGGGAATATGCAGACGGTGTTGAAATGCTTAACGAATGCATCACCCCCTATGCCGACAACAAGGATGTACAGGTGATCATCAAGGGCTACCTGAGGAAAAATCCCGAGGTGAAGGTGATCGATCATGCCGAATGAAGTCCTTCCGGAAAGTTTTTCATCATTTGATCAGGGCCGAAAGCCTGCCGGGGTCATGGATACGGACCATCTTACGGTCAATCGAAATAATACCCGATTTCCTCATTTCTATTAAGTTGCGCGTCAGGGCCGGCCTGGTGATCCCCAGGATGACGGCCAGTTCCTCATGCGTTTTACCCATTGGAAAACTTTTCGCCCCTGGCAATTCCCGCTGCCGGCCCAGGAGATAATAGGCAAGTTTCCCACGGGCATTTTTGATCATCAGGAAATTCAACTTCTCCGTAACCGTTACGAAACGCTCTGAGATGAGCTCATTGAAATTCTTTTGTAAGCGGGGTTCCATTTCAAGGGCAAGTTGAAAATAATCCCGGCGGATGAACATGATCTCGGAATCGGTGAGGGAGCTGATATTGATGCGCAATATATTCCTTCGTGCAAAAAGATAGCCTTCAGCAAAGGTCCCCGGCGCCCTGATCTCACTTACGGCCACGCTTTTACCTTCATAACTGATGATATCGCCCCTTACCGTACCTTCAAGCAAAATATACAGGTCGTGGCAGTCGTCACCCGATTGAAATACCATCTCTCCCGCCCTGAAATGCCTTACCTGGTAATGAATGCTGTTCAGTATCTTCATGATTCCGGACGTTTCCAGTCCATGGAACAGCTTTACCCCTGACAGTTTATTGATCATGATCTTTTTTTGCAAATGTAATCATAGTTACAGAAAATGGTTTGCGAAATGATGACCTTTGTACCATAAACAAATTAAATAAAAAGCTATGAGCATGTTTTGTTACCAGTGCCAGGAAACCGCAAAAGGGACCGGTTGTACTATCGGCGGTGTATGCGGCAAGAAGGAAGACCTGGCCAATATGCAGGATCTCCTGGTATTCGTCCTGAAAGGACTTTCAACCTACAGTTCGCTGGCGAGGGAGAAAGGAATCGAGAATGAGGAAGTCAATGAATTTGTACTGAAAAGCCTGTTCATGACCATTACCAATGCCAATTTTGATGAAGAACGTTTCGTTGAGCAGATCAGGAAAGGCCTCGGGTATAGAAAGTTGATGAAGAATATCTGCCTGGAGAACGCGATCGATCTGCCTGCACGCCTGCACGACAGCGCCACATGGCATGGAAGCACACTGGAGGATTTCAGGGCCAAGAACCGGGAAGTGGGTGTGCTCAGCACGAAAGATGAGGACATCCGCAGCCTTCGTGAGCTTGTAACATACGGCCTGAAGGGTATGGCCGCCTATACCGAACACGCCCTGATGCTTGGATACAAGAACGATCAAATCCATTCCTTCATGCAGCGGGCACTGGCCGCCACTACCAACGACGGCCTCGGCCTGGATGACTTGGTAACCCTTGTCATGGAAACGGGTAAATACGGGGTTGAAGCCATGGCACTGCTTGATCGCGCCAATACCGGAAAGTACGGTAACCCTGAGATCAGCAGGGTGAATATCGGGGTAAGGAAGAATCCCGGTATCCTTATCAGCGGCCATGACCTGCGCGATATGGAGGACCTTCTGGTGCAGACCGAAGGTACGGGAGTGGATGTATACACCCACAGCGAGATGCTGCCTGCCAATTATTACCCTGCTTTCAAGAAATACAAGCATTTTGTGGGCAATTACGGTAATGCCTGGTGGCAGCAGCGCCAGGAATTCGAAACCTTTAACGGGCCAATCCTCTTCACCACGAACTGTATTGTACCGCCGCCTAAAAATGCCACTTATGCGGAGAGGGTGTTTACCACGGGTGCGTCAGGATATCCCGGATCAAGGCACATCCCCGACCGGGTTAAAGGGGGCAGGAAGGATTTCAGTGAGATCATCGAAATGGCCAGAAAATGTGCTCCCCCCGTGGAGATCGAAAAGGGCGAGATCATCGGCGGGTTTGCACATAACCAGGTAACCCTGCTGGCCGATAAGATCGTGGATGCCGTGAAAAGTGGTGCTATCAGTAAGTTCTTCGTGATGGCGGGTTGCGACGGGCGTATGAAGGACAGGAATTACTATACCGAATTTGCTGAAAAGCTGCCTCCTGATACGGTGATCCTTACGGCCGGTTGTGCCAAATACCGTTATAACAAGCTTCCACTGGGCGACATCAACGGCATCCCCAGGGTACTGGATGCCGGTCAGTGCAACGACAGCTATTCACTCGCCGTTATTGCACTGAAGCTGAAAGAGATATTTGAACTCAACGACGTGAATGAACTGCCCATTGCTTACAACATCGCCTGGTATGAGCAGAAGGCCGTGATCGTGTTGCTGGCCCTGCTGTACCTCGGGGTAAAGAATATCCATCTGGGCCCCACGCTTCCGGCATTCCTTTCGCCAAACGTCATAAAGGTGCTGGTTGATAACTTTGGCATCAGCGGCATCGGTACCGTTGAAGATGATATCAGGCTTTTCATGAATTAACAGTATCTGCGGATCCCGTCAGAGGATATAGTCCGTCGACAGGAAGCCTGATCGCTGGTTCTTCAGGATATCGTTCAGGATGGCCTTGTTCTCATCGTTTTCCTTCATGGCCACCATGGTGCGTATGGAGAATACCCGCAGGGCATCACTCACTGACAGTGTGCCTTCGGCCGAATCCTTTCTGCCGGTAAAGGGAAAGATGTCGGGACCACGCTGGCACTGCGAATTGATGTTCACCCTGCACACCTGGTTTACGAGGGTGTCGACGAGCGTGGCGATCTTCCCGGCATCCTCGCCGAAGATGCTGGCCTGCTGGCCGTAGTTCGACTGTATGATATAATCGAGCGGCTCCTGTATATCCCTGTAGGTCACCACGGGGATCAGGGGGCCGAACTGTTCTTCCTGGTATGCACGCATGCCCGGCTTCACATCATCGATCACCACCGGGAAGAAGAATGAGCGGTTGGAGATTCCTCCCGAAGGGTTGGCGATGCGGGCGCCCTTTTGTACTGCATCATCAGCCAGTGAACCCAGGTAGTCACTTTTCCCGGGCTCCGGCAGGGGAGTGATGAACGCCCCTTCATCCCAGGGCATCCCGAAACCGATCTTTTCGATCTCGCCCACAAAGCGGTCCAGGAATGCTTTCCTTATGCTTTCATGAACGAAGATGATCTTGATGGCCGTGCAGCGCTGACCGTTATACGACAGACTGCCCAGCACACATTCCTTCACCGTTGTTTCCATGTCGGCATCAGGAAGGATGATGGCAGGATTCTTGGCTTCAAGTCCGAGTACTGACCTGAGTTTATGTGGTTCAGGATGTTGTTTCTTGAGGATATCGGCTACCCGGCTCGAGCCGATGAATGCCAGCACATTGATCCTGCCGGAGGCCATCAGCGGTGCGATCACCTCCTGTCCTTCACCATACACCGTGTTCACCACACCTTTGGGAAAGGCATCCCTGTATGCTTCGAGCAGCGGACGGTGGAGCAGCACCCCAAGCTTCGGAGGCTTGAAGATCACGGTGTTACCCATGATCAGCGCAGGGATCAGGGTGGTAAAGGTTTCGTTCAATGGGTAATTGTAAGGTCCCATGCAAAGGACAACTCCCAGAGGTGCGCGCCGTATCTGGGCAATGATGCCCTGCCGGATCACGAAACGCGACGAATCCCTGTCGAGGTTCTTCAGGGCCTCAATGGTGTCGAGGATGTACTCGATGGTCCTGTCGAATTCCTTTTCCGAATCCGCGAGGTTCTTACCGATCTCCCACATGAGCAACCTGACCACCTCCTCGCGCCGCTCACGCATCAGCATCACAAACTTCCGGATCCTTTCGATCCGCTGTTCAACAGTCATCATGGGCCATTCGCCGCGGCCGTCGTCGTAAGCTGCAGAGGCGGCATCCAGGGCCTCAAGACTGGTACGCCCGTCCATCAGGGGATAGGAGCCGATGTGATCGGTATAAACGTCGCCTGACCGGATAAAAACAGGGGAGTGTACCTTTTCAAATTCCCTGCCCCAGTGTCTGATCTCCCCGTTGATCAGGTATTCGGTCTGACGGATGTCCCCGCCTAAACGGTATGCCTCAGGGATAGCGTCCGCTGCCGGGAATATACTCTGGATCTTCGTCTTGATGTTCATTTGTGCGCCAGTTTTCCCCTTAAACGATAAAGGGTTGTTCGTTACCCAAAATTACGAATAGTTTTGAAACCTGCACCGCGTACGGCAGGTTTCGATATGATCCTCTTCCGTCTTTAAATATTTCCGTCAAAATAAGAACAGATGTAATTTATATACTATCTAAATACTAAAATATTTAGTTTTGTTGGTTTGTAATTGACCGATATTCTAATCAACCAAAACAACACCTGTTAGAAATGAAAAAAATCTACGTTTTGATCAACATGCTGGTGGTATTTGCACTGGCAGCCAATGCCCAGGAGATCTTCCTGGAGGATTTCAGCAGCGGTGTACCTCCCACGGGCTGGAGCATCGACGAACATGGATCCAACTGGATGCAGGAAAGCTCAAACAATGCGGGGGGAAGTTCGCCGGAGGCCATGTTCTCCTGGAGCCCGCAGTTTAACGGGCAGTCCCACATGATCTCCCCGGCCACCGACCTAAGCGCGTATACCCAGGTTGGTTTCAGTTTCAAGCACATGATCGACCACTACGGCGGGCCTTACACCCTGGGTGTGGCTACACGTTCGGGTGCCGGCGACTGGAACAGTGTCTGGGAAATAGTGAACCCGAGCGGCAGTATTTCAGCCGAAGAAGTGGAGATCAGCATTACGAATGATGACGTCGGGCAGCCCGATTTCCAGATCTGCTTCTATTTTTCAGGTGATTCATACAACATCAACTACTGGTATATTGACGATGCCAGGCTGTTTGTCCCACTTGAACACGATGTGGCAGCCAAAGCCATACTGGGCACCAGTTATTTTGATGCCGGGGATGAATACATCTGCAATGCTACCATCAGGAATGCAGGCCTTAACGAGGAGACTTTCGATGTGGTGCTTGAGATCACCGACGGGTCCACCAACGATCTGCTTTTTACCGATACCCAGAATGTGAACCTCGCTGCAGGCACCCAGACTAACCTGGCTTTTGCCGGCTATGTTTTGCCTTATGAGGACTTCCTCTACCATGTGAGCGTTTCCACAATGCTGGAAGGGGATATGGATACGACCAATGACACCCGTGGCAAATACATCTATACCTATACCACTGAGCGCGGTATGGTGCTCGTTGAGATCGGCACCGGTACCTGATGCCCCTATTGCCCGGGTGCTGCCATGGGTGCCGACGACCTGATCGACAACGGTTATAATGTGGCCGTAATGGAAAATCATAACGGGGATGACTACACCAATGTTTACTCCGATGCACGCAATGCCTATTACAATATTACGGGCTATCCAACGGCCGTTTTCGACGGGTTGACAAGTTTCGTTGGAGGAAGTTCATCAAGCAGCATGTATACAAACTATGTCCCTATCGTGGAAAGTCGCCAGGGCATCAGGAGTGCTTTTGAATGCAATCTCTACGGCAGCATGACCGCACCGGGTGAATATACCGTTCTTGCAACCATCAATAAGCATGCGCCGGCCGTCTATGATAATGTCGTGTTGCATATCGGCCTTACCGAATCGGAGATCCCTGAGAACTGGCAGGGGCAGGACCACCTTAACTTCGTGACCAGGCTGATGCTGCCCGACCAGTTCGGTACTGCCGTCGACCTGATCAACAATGACTATATCGAGGTGGAACAGAGTTTTAGCCTGGAAAGCAGCTGGTTAGTTGACCATTGCGAGCTTGTATATTTCCTCCAGGATAATAATAGCAAGGAGATCCTGCAGGGTGGCAAGGTGATGGTGAACGATCTTATCCCTGTCGGCATAGAGGAAATGCTTGCCGATGACGGCATCATTATCCGCAACATTTACCCTAATCCATTCACCCATGCCGCGAATATCAGTTTCAGTACGGCAGGCACCGAAAAAGTTACGGTTAAGGTTTATGATATGACCGGTCGTGAAGTAGCTTTACTTGCTGACGAGATCATGCCGGCGGGTGATCATATGGTTACCTGGGAAGCTGGAAATGATATCCCTGAGGGAATGTATTTCTGCAGCATCAGCACCGAAAACGGCAGGGTTACAAGGAAGATGATCCTGCAGCGCTAGGTTTGCAGTGAAATCTTTAAATAAAGAAGAGGCTGTCTCAAAAGTTAGAACGTGGTATTAGTACCGCTTGAATTACTTTGTGTGCCTTTGAGGATCCTTTGAGAACCTTTGTGGTTCAAGTGGTTATAGATTAACCACGAAGGCCTCGAAGTTCATCACAAAGTTTCCCAAAGAAATTTGAGACAGCCTCTTGTTATTTGATATCCTGACGTAATGGAATTAAACTTCCAGGTTGGTCATTTCATCGGTTACATCGAAGTCATAATCGGGATACTGGTATACCGGCATCACCTTCTCGGTCTGTGATACGCTGTAACCGAACACCGATTCATATTCTTCCGGGTTTTCGCCCATGGCCTCCATCTGGCGGAGGTATTTCATCACCGATTTGGATTCGACGATGAGCACTTTACCCATTTTTTCGATGATGGGGCTGTGCCTCCTGGTGTTGTCATGGTCGAAGAGCAATATCCTTTTCCCGCCGGGAGTGATCCCGATTGTCCGGAATGTCAGACTTTTCCCGACGCCGGGAAGGTTAAGCACGTTGCGGTCGAGTGCCAGGAATGGCAAACCGGTGTCGGCCATGATCCTGTTCAGGGTCTCCCTGCTTTTCTCTGCATACAGCCCGATGTTCCCGATCTCGTCGAGGTATTTATCCGGCAGCTTACCGATCACCTTTTCCTGCATCTGTTCCTGCACGGCACGCTCATTGGTTGCAAAGTTCGCTGAGTTCTCCTTGAAACCCTTCACGCTAAAGGTGTAATAGGTAAGCACGCCCAGGCCGTTAAGCGCCTGTCGCAGCTTGTTGGTATGTCCACGCTTCGAGGCAGCAGCGGTGAAGACCAGCTGGTTGGTGATGATCCATCCCGCCGACTGCAGCCTTTCTATTGCCCTGCGGGCTTCGGGGGTCACCTCCATGGCCGTCTCGAAATGGGTCTGGATCACGAACTGCGTAAACCCGATCTTCATGGCTTTTTTCTTAAAGTCCTCCAATACTTCGGTCAGTTCGGCAGTGACACGCTGCGGCAGGTAGGCAAGCAACCTGGTGCCCAGCCTCACCCTCCTCATTTCAGCGTATTTCTTCCCTTCCGGCCTTTTCCTGTTATCCTCGATCTTTTTAAGTGCCATCTCATAAACAGCATCAAGCACGAACTGCAGCGACTGGTCGGAAGCCATGAGGGCATCACCCCCGGTAATCAGGATATCACGCAACTGTGAATCGTTCCTGAAATACTCCATGAACTCCTCCAGTCGTTTTGGCCAGCTGGTCTTTGGCTTGAGCCTGTTGAGGTCGAAGTTGAGGTGCCCGCGCTGAAAGTCGTACATGCGCTGACATGATGAACATAATCCCGCACAGGCGCGGCCCATGTTGTTGGGGATCAGGATGGCCACTTCAGGGTATCTCCGGTGCACGGAATGGCTCGACGGCAATATCCAGCCTGCGGCATTGGGCTCACCGGGCCTGACAATGTCTTCTTTTTCCCAGGCAAGGATACCGCCGAATTCTTCAACAAGTTCGCCACTGTAAAACACATATGCCCTGATGGCATCATCAGTTCCCCTGAGGTGCTTTGGGGGATTAACGAGGAGCAGGGAGAGGTAATATGGATTCACGAATGTGGGGATCCCGGCATTTTTTGCCCTGCGTAGCAGTTCCATTTGCTTTTTCGAAACGGAATAATCGAGCATCTCGTTCAGGAGTTCAGGGTCGCGAATGGCGAACCTGAGATGAAACAGCCTGGTCTGCCACCATTTTAGCATGATTGAATATTTCTCATGTTGCGTCATGCCGGGCTCAAATTCGAATTTTGCATCCCTGATCCGGCCTTCCTCAATCATGGTGATGAATTTCCTTATGATCCGCTCGCGGTTTGCATTGCGGATGGCAACGATCTCCGGATCGAGACCCGAAGGATGCCGCGAGAGCCATTCCATCACTCTTTCCCTGGTCGGTACTGATTTCTTTAATTTTCCGTTGAACTGACGGAACAACATGATCATGTCGATCATGAAATCCTCACGGAAATCATGTTCTCCCTGCTTTGCTGCCCTGAAGAGCACGCCGAAGGGATCGGAAACCACTTCCTTTCTGCTGATATTGGGATCCCTCACCCTGATGCCTGCATGATAAAGGTAATCATGGATGCGCAGGGCGGCAATATCCTTCCAGTTCAGTTTTTTGAAGGTATCCTGATCTATGGTCCCGTCTTTAAAACAAGTCTGCAGATGAGGCCTGAGGGAAGCGTATTCGTCGATCACAGACATCATATATGCCCTGAAATCCCCTTCGGTGGAAGCCCCTGATAATCCTCTCCTGATCACATCGTTCTCGCTGAGCAGCCGATCCGTCAATTGCTTATGTCTGGTCGTAGTCATTTGATTAGCCTTTCGCTTTTTACAACAAGAACCGAAACAAAAACCAGTGGTGGTTGTTTATCAGAAATAAAGGATCGTGAAAACCGATAAAAATAAGGTTACTTGTTGTGGATCAATCGGTTAAGATCAGAAACACGACCCTTATTGCAAAGATACGATTTTTTATGAATTTATCCAAGGTTCAGGTACAAGAATTGCCTGTATTCCTTGGGGTTTTTAAAAGGATTAAATTATGTCAAGAGGATTTTTTGAAGTGCCGCCGGCTTATAATGAACCGGTTAAGGATTATGCACCGGGAAGCCCGGAACGCAAGGAATTGAAGGAAACCCTTGCCGCCTTCAGGTCGCAGCCCAGGGATATTCCCATGATCATTGGGGGAAAGGAAGTGAGGACCGACAGAAAACTGAGCATCCATCCGCCGCATGAACTCAGCCACACCCTGGGACATTATTATATGGGTGATGCGGAACATGTTCACCAGGCCATCGATGCCGCCCTTGAGGCCAGGCCTGCCTGGCAGTCGTTGTCGTGGGACCATCGTGCATCCATCTTCCTGAAGGCTGCCGACCTTATATCGGGTCCTTACCGGGCAAAGATCAACGCCGCCACCATGCTCGGGCAATCAAAGAATGTATACCAGGCCGAGATCGACGCTGCCTGTGAGATGGCCGACTTTTTCAGGTTCAACGTGCAGTTCATGGTCCAGATCTACAAGGACCAGCCCATCTCGTCGAAAGGGGTCTGGAACAGGGTGGAACAACGTCCGCTGGAGGGATTTGTTTATGCCATCACCCCTTTCAATTTCACCTCGATCGCGGCAAACCTGCCTGCAGCTCCTGCCCTGATGGGCAATGTGGTGGTGTGGAAACCCGCCGAGACACAGATCTATTCGGCCGCAGTGATCATGGATGTCTTCAGGGAGGCAGGCCTTCCCGACGGGGTTATCAACATGGTGTTCGTAGATGGTCCGACAGGAGGTAAGGTGATGAGCAGGCATCCCGATTTCGTAGGTGTGCATTTTACGGGTTCCACTGAGGTCTTCCGCAAGATATGGAAAGCCATCGGCGAGAATGTGATGCTGCATAACACTTATCCTAAGATCGTAGGAGAGACCGGGGGAAAGGATTTTGTTATGGTACATACTTCCGCCGATTCGCTGCAGGTGGCCACGGCACTCTCAAGGGGAGCTTTCGAATACCAGGGCCAAAAATGCTCTGCGGCTTCGCGGGCATATATCCCCGAAGGGATGTGGCCTGTGATAAGGGAAAAGTTGCTGGCCGACCTTGAAAGTTTTACCATGGGCGGTCCTGAAGATTTCAGCCATTTCATCAACGCCGTGATCGACGAAAAAGCTTTTGACAAGATCACCGGCTACATCGAACGCGCCCGTGAGCATCCGGATGCGGAGGTCATCGCCGGCGGTGGATATGATAAATCAAAAGGTTATTTCATTCAACCCACCGTGATCCTTACCACCGATCCCATGTATGAATCGATGCAGGAAGAGATCTTCGGCCCTGTGCTTACCATCTTCCTGTATGAAGACGGCCGTTATGAGGAAACCCTCGAATTGGTCGACAGGACCTCACCATATGCACTGACCGGGTCGATCTTTGCCAGGGACAGGTTTGCCATCGACATGGCCATCAACAAGCTGGTAAATGCAGCCGGGAATTTCTATGTGAATGACAAGCCTACCGGTGCCGTGGTGGGCCAGCAACCTTTCGGAGGTGCAAGGGCATCGGGGACCAATGATAAATCAGGGTCATACATTAATCTTTTGCGCTGGGTATCGCCCCGTACCATCAAGGAGAATTTCAATCCGCCGGTGGATTACAGGTATCCCTTCCTGGAAAAGGAATAGCGGATTGGTCAATACCGGAAAGTGAAAGATTATTTCTTGATAACGTATTTCTTCCTCGGAGGAGTGCTGTGGGTGAATGATTGCCGGCTGTCGGGCCTCTTGTATGCCTTGATCCGTGCCGAACGGTTATATCCCAGTTTCGTGTGGGAGGAATAAGTGCGCTGTGAGCAGGATGATGAAGTGAACAGGAAGAGGCCCAGAAGCAATGCCGTGACTAACAGGGTTATGCTTATCCTAAACTTCATATCGAGCAGTTTTGTGAGTTATAAAGTGGGGTAAAAGTAATAAAATAAAATTAACTGCCCAAGCAGCATCCCCGATTTTATCATTTCGGAGAAGTTGTCCTAAACAATTAACTTTGCAAATTGTTACCCTGTAAAGATTACAGCATATGAAACAGAAAGTCAACACAAGGTGGAAGCAGGATATGGCATTTGAAGCCAATGTAAACGGGTTCAATATCATGATCGATGCCGACGAGGCTGTCGGTGGCAGGAATCTTGGACCGAGGCCCAAACCCCTCAGCCTGGTGTCTCTCGCCGGCTGTACCGGGATGGACGTGATCTCCATCCTCAAAAAGATGAGGGTCGAACCTGAAGGTTTCAATGTGGAAGTGGAAGGCGAACTCACCGAAGAGCATCCGAAATACTACCACAAAATACACATCAAATATTCATTCAGCGGAAAGGACCTGCCAATGGAGAAACTTGAGAAAGCAGTCAACCTTTCGCAGGAAAGGTATTGCGGGGTAAGTGCCATGCTTTCCAGGGCAGCTGCCATCACACACGAGATCATCCTGGAGTAGACCTGTCAGGCCAATCCTTCCAGAATATCCCCCAGCTCACTCAGCATCATGGCAGTGGCGCCCCATACCACATGCCCGCCGATCATATAGCAGGGTACACGGATCTCTTTGAATTCCCTGTGCGGGATGGTTTTTTCGAGCCTGTTCTCAGCCCTTAAAATGTTTTTTAAAGGAACTTCGATGATCTCTGATACCTCGGCAGGGTCAGGGATGAAACGGGGTGCTTTGCCTGCCCATCCAACGAAAGGTTGTACATGAAAGTTACTCGGTGGAATATATACAGGAGTGAGTGATCCAAGGATTTCCATCTCCTCCGGGACTATTCCCGTTTCTTCCCGGGCTTCGCGCAGGGCCGTGGCGACCAGGTTTTCATCACCCTCTTCATAACTTCCACCCGGAAAGGATATCTGCCCGCTGTGCACGCCGTCGTATTCATTTCTCCTGATCAATACGAAACATATTTCTCCATTCCTGTCGGGATACAGGCAAACGAGGACCGCAGCCTTTCTGCCACCGGCATGCAGGCTCCGTTTTTCGATCTCCTCCTTTCTGGCAGCTGGCACCATCTTCATTTGCGAAGCCAGCCCAGGCAGTTCCTCGGTGAGCCTGCTTTTTAATATCCTGATGAACGTGCCTGTTTCCATTTTCATCTACCCTTGTATGGAGGGCAAATTTACAAAAAGCCGGTCAGCCGTCAACCGTCCGGCCAGGGATGCCACACATGGTTAAGAATCAGGAAGAAAGATTAATTGAAAAAATATTTGCTCATTTAGCCTGATTTTTCATTACTTTTAAACTGTCAAAATTGTCATTGACATGGTCAAGGAAAAATCATACCCCACCGGAGACACTGATGAAATGTTGAAAAACAACAGGTCGCTGGTATTGTTCAATGATGATCACAATACTTTCGACCATGTGATCGATACGCTCATCGAACTCTGCGGCCACGACCTTCCCCAGGCTGAGCAATGTGCCCTCATCACCCATTTCAAGGGAAAATGCGGCGTGAAGAACGGGACATTCGAAGAACTGAAGCCCATACATGAAGCCATGGGGCGCAGGGACCTTACCGTTGAGATACAGTGATTGTTTAACTTAATGCGCAAACGATGTTCTGGTTAGTTGTAGTTACCCTGATCCTCATAGGTCTTGCTTTTCTCCTTCTGGAGATCCTGGTGATCCCCGGAACGGGAGTTGCCGGCATCATCGGTTTTATCCTTATCGGGGTAGGGGTATGGCAGGCTTACGACTATTATAACACGAGTACGGGTCATTGGGTCCTGGCCGCTACATTCGCTGCCACTATCGGCGTTCTTGCCATCTCCCTGCGTTCCAGAACCTGGAAAAGGGTGATGCTGAAATCGGAGATCGGGAGCCGGGTCAACATCATTGATGAAACGAACCTGAAGCCCGGAGATGAGGGGAAAAGCATCTCGCGCCTGGTGCCCGGCGGAAAGGCCATTTTCAAAAACGATTATTACGAAGTACGCAGTATGGGCGAATTCATCGATCCCGGTGTCGATATCGTCATCGTCAAGATCGAAGACCACAAAATTTTTGTCAAACCAAAATAAATTTTACACATGGATTCACAAGTATGGATTATCATTGCGATAGGTTTCGGGGCGCTCTTTGCCTTATGGCTGATCTTTTATTTCATTCCTGTAGGCCTCTGGTTCAAAGCCCTGGTCTCAGGTGTAAGGATATCATTGCTTCAGCTGGTATTCATGCGCTGGAGGAAAGTGCCCCCGCCCATCATCGTCAATAACCTTATTGCCGCCACCAAGGCCGGCCTCAAGTTGAACAGGGATGCGCTGGAGGCCCATTACCTTGCCGGCGGACGCGTTAAATCGGTCGTCAACGCGCTTATCTCTGCCGATAAGGCCAATATGAACCTCGACTTCCAGGTGGCAACGGCCATCGACCTGGCGGGAAGGGATGTGCTGGAAGCCGTTCAGATGTCGGTCAACCCAAAGGTGATCGACACACCGCCGGTGACCGCTGTCGCCAAGGACGGCATACAGCTGATCGCCAAGGCAAGGGTCACGGTGAGGGCAAACATCAAGCAACTGGTTGGTGGGGCAGGTGAAGAAACCGTTCTGGCCAGGGTTGGCGAAGGTGTCGTTTCTTCTATCGGCTCCGCCGACTCCCATAAAAGCGTGCTTGAAAATCCCGATTCCATCTCGCGTGTAGTCCTTGAAAAAGGGCTCGACTCGGGAACCGCTTTCGAGATCCTCTCCATCGATATTGCCGACATCGATATCGGTAAGAACATCGGCGCCGTGTTGCAGATGGACCAGGCCAATGCCGACAAGAACATTGCACAGGCCAAGGCCGAAGAGCGCAGGGCCATGGCTGTGGCCAGGGAACAGGAAATGAAGGCCAAGGCCCAGGAGGCCAGGGCCAATGTGATCCAGGCCGAAGCAGAAGTACCCAAGGCCATTGCCGAAGCTTTCCGTACAGGGAACCTTGGGGTGATGGACTATTACAGATACAAGAATATCATGGCGGATACCCAGATGAGGGAGTCCATAGCCGAAAATCCTGAAGGTCCTGCCAAAACAGGTGCAGAAGACAATAAGGAAGATAATTGATAAACGGTCCTTTCCTGCAACATCCCTTCCCTTGCTTGACAGGGGGAGGGATTCTCATATTTATTTTTTTAGTAATTTTGCGCCGCTTTAAACCTGGCCGTTACCAGGATGCCCATGAAACCGGATACCTTTGACATACAGCAAATAGAAAAACTATATGGTCAGCTTGAAGAAGGCTGCAGGGCATTCTGCGATACAGTTGAACTGTACAACATGCGGAAGGCATATGAACTGGCCCTGTCGTCGTACGGACAATCGCTGGCAGCAAACGGAGAATACAATATTGTTCACTCCATCCACGTGGCCAGGATCGCCTCTGAAGAGATAGGCCTTGGAACGACTTCACTGATCTGTGCCTTTCTGCACGATGTGGTGAACAAGACCGGACTCAGCCTCGACCAGATCCGTGAAACTTTCGGCGACACCATAGCCCTGTTGATCGAAGAATATACCAAGCTTTCGAACCTCAACACCAAAAGGATCGAGGTGAACTCGGTCAACTTCAGGAACCTGTTCATGACCATCGTCGATGATATCAGGGTGATCCTGCTGAAACTGGCCCACAGGGTTTATGATATGCGTTGCATCTATGACCTGCCGAAAGAAAGGCAGGACCGCTATGTCGCCGAAACAGAGCATATTTACCTCCCGATCACGCACAGGCTTGGCCTGTACAAGGTTAAGACCGAACTCGAGGAGAGGCTCATGCAGTATGAGCATCCCGATATCTTTGGGCAAATCTCCGAAAAGATCAGGGAAACAGATGCCAAGCGCAAACTCTTTATCAATGAATTTATCGAGCCGATCAGCAGGGAGCTTGTACTGCAGGGCTTTGATTTCGAGATCAAGGGCAGGCCCAAGTCGATCCATTCCATCTGGGAGAAGATGAAACGGCAGGATGTGGCCTTCGAAGAGGTATACGACCTCTTTGCCATACGCATCATCACCAACAGCAAACCTGGAGTGGAGGAGAAGACCGACTGCTGGCGAATATACTCGATCGTAACCAATCTCTACCCACCGAACCCAAAACGCCTTCGCGACTGGATCAGCACGCCCAAGGCCAGCGGTTACGAATCACTGCATACTACTGTGCAGGCCCGGAACCAGAAATGGGTGGAGGTGCAGATCAGGAGCAGGCGCATGGATGAGATCGCAGAGAAAGGGCAGGCGGCGCATTGGCGTTACAAGGGATTCGAAACCGGCAGGGATGCGCAAACATGGCTTGAGCAGGTCAGGGATATCCTCGACAATCCCGATCAGATCAGGTTCGACGAAAAACATGATGCCGTTAAGCCGGCTTCCAGCGACAAGATATTCGTGTTTACACCTGATGGTGACCTGAAGCAACTGACGCAGGGGTCCACCGTGCTCGATTTTGCCTATGAAATACATACCAGGGTAGGAGACCAGTGCAGCGGGGCAAGGGTCAACAACAAGATCGTGCCCATCAGGCATGAACTGAAAAATGGCGACAAGGTTGAGATCATCACATCCAGGAACCAGGCTCCTAAACTCGACTGGCTGCAGTTTGTAAAGAGCACAAAAGCCAAGAACAAGATCAAGCGGTCGATAAAGGAACAGAAATTCAGGGAAGCGGAAGAAGGGAATGAGATCATACGCAGGAAACTGCGAAACTGGAAGATCGCTTTCAGCGATGAGGTTATCGACAAGCTGGTGAAGCATTTTAAACTGGCATCGGCCCTCGACCTCTACAGCCTCGTCGCTTTCGAAAAAATCGACCTGAACGAGATCAGACAGGTACTGAAAGACAGGGAAATACCCGGAAGAACACAGGAACAGCCCGTCGCTGCAATGCCGGAAAAAGCAAAGCCGGCTGAAGACGAAAATTACCTGATCATCGACAACAGGCTCGACAAGGTAAACTTCTACCTGGCCAAATGCTGTAACCCTATTCCCGGCGACGAAGTATATGGCTTCGTTACCATCGGCAAGGGGATCAGCATACACAAAAGGTCCTGCCCAAATGCCAGAAGGATGCTTGATCGCTACGGTTACAGGCATATCAATGTCCAGTGGAAGCCTCAGGAAAACGGACAGGCAACCCGGGGAACCATCAGGATAACAGGTGAAGACAAGGTAGGAATGCTTGGTGAGATCACCTCGGTGATATCGAATGACCTGCGTGTGAATATGCAGTCGATCAAAGTTGATTCAAAGAAAGATATTTTTACGGGCTACATCAGGCTTAACGTGAAGGATGCGAAGCATCTTGACGAACTCATCCACAAGCTGTTGAAGATTAAAGGCGTTTTAAAGGTCAGCAGGATCGGCTGAGGTTTTTCCAAGTACGGCTGCGGATTGCCCCATTCGCTATATTCACTGGTATTCAGCTTGTTGTTGTTAAAATATTGTTAATGATCAAGATTTTTTGAAAAAAAGCGTTTTTTTTGTAACGAAAAACTCATTTTATGCTTATCTTTGGATAAACTTAGAGATTTTAGCAAGTTTTTTTTGATAGCACAACAACAAAGTTTATCTGGCGTTCTTTATTAAAATATTTAAAGCATAGGCTATTACCTTCTTTCCTTTCTTTAATTCTCTATTGGTTTTTATTCGTGATCAGGGTAATAGCCTTTTTTACAGAAAACGGCAGCTTCGGCTGCCGTTTTTTTTATCTTTGTTCGGGCACGGCCCTTCTCAGGTATCCGCGGCCTGAAAAATGAAATACCTCACTGCCTTCATAATGGTCTCTATGGTGCTGCTTTCCTGCAGCCGCCTCCCCGACGATGGTCAGCTTAGCATCTTTCGATACAACGAGGCAGCGGGGATCACTTCCCTCGACCCTGCCTTTGCCCGTGACCTGGCTAATATCTGGGCATGCAACCAGTTGTTCGATGGCCTGGTCATGCTCGACGACAAGCTGAATATCGTGCCTGCCATAGCCCGTTCATGGGATATATCGGAAGATGGTAGGGTGTATACTTTCCACCTGAGGGATGATGTTCTGTTCCACGATCATGAAGCCTTCGAAGGTGGGCAGGGAAGGCCTGTAAATGCCCGGGACTTCGTTTACTCCTTCGGTCGGATCATCGACCCTGCCGTGGCATCTCCCGGCGCCTGGGTGTTCAACAATGTTGATCCGGATGATATCGTGGCAGTGAACGACTCTACACTCGTGATCACCTTGCAGCAGCCGTTCACTCCTTTTCTCGGCTTGCTCTGCATGCAGTATTGCAACGCAGTGCCCCCCGAAGTTGTAAAAAAACTTGGCAGGGATTTCAGGAAGGATCCTTCCGGTTGCGGGCCTTTTACCTTCAAATACTGGAAAGAAGGGGTAAAGCTGGTCCTGGAGAAAAACGAAAACTATTACATGGCAGATGAAGAGGGTGAACAACTGCCATACCTGGATGCCGTATCCATCACCTTCCTGATCGACAAGCAGTCGGCCTTCCTGCAGTTCATACAGGGAAAGATCGATTTCATGTCGGGCATCGATGCCAGCTACAAGGATGAACTCCTGACCCCCGACGGAAGGCTTAACCCGGCATACGGCGACAGGATCTACCTGCTCAGGCAGCCCTACCTGAACACCGAATACCTGGGCATCATGGTCGGTGATGATGGTTCCGGGGATGACGAAAACCCACTTCATGATCCCCTGCTGAGAAAGGCCATCAGCCATGGTTTCGACCGTGTGAAAATGATGCGCTACCTGAGGAACAATATCGGCATTCCGGGTAGGGGAGGGATCATACCCGCCGGGATGCCGGGTTTCGACAGCACCTTTTCATATGGCTATTCCTACGATCCCTTCGTTTGTGACAGCCTGCTTGCCGAAGCAGGCTACCCGGGCGGGGAGGGCTTGCCTGCCATCAGCCTTACCACATCAGCGGAGTATCTCGATCTGTGTAAATACATACAGCACGAACTGATGGCCCGTGGCATCGAGCTCGAAATTTCCGTCAGCCTGCCTGCAGCCATCAAGGAGATGAAAGCACAGGGAAAGATCCCTTTTTTCAGGGCATCATGGATCGCCGACTATCCTGATGCCGAGAACTACCTTTCGTTGTTTTACAGCCCGAACTTTTGTCCTTCGGGACCCAATTACACCCATTTTTCCAATCCCCGCTTCGACAGCCTATACGAAACTTCACTCGCCGTGGTTGATGAAGATGTTAGGAGCAATAACTACAGGGTGATGGACAGCCTTGTGATGGATGCCGCTCCGGTGGTGATCCTTTATTATGATGAAGTATTGCGTTTTGTCAGGAAGGAGGTTAGCGGCCTTGGGAGCAATCCTGTGAACCTGCTCGACCTTACAAGGGTGAAGAAAGAACCGCAAAAACAATAATACAGATGAACATGCATTTCAGGAAGATCAAACCCGAAGCCATTGGCGGTAATGTGATCAAGATGATGGGGCACGACTGGGCACTGGTGACCGCCGGGAATCCGGACCATTACAACACCATGACGGCAGCCTGGGGCGGGCTCGGATATCTCTGGAACGAACCGCTTGCCATCATATTCATCAGGCCACAACGGTACACTTATGAGTTCACGGAGAGAAATGATTTTTTCAGCCTGTGCTTTTTCTCAAGGCAGTATCGCGACGTGCTCAAATTCTGCGGGACGAAGTCGGGCAGGGATGTGGACAAAGCCGCTGCCACAGGGCTGACACCGCTGGCCACGGAGAACGGTACCGTGTATTTTGCTGAAGCCAGCCTGGTGATCGAATGCCGTAAGGTGTATTTCGACGACATCAGGCCGTCAAATTTTCTCGACAACTCCATCGGGTGTATCTACCCGTCGCGCGACTATCATCGGATGTATTTCGGTTTTATCGTGAATTGTATGAAAAAGGAGGCATGAAGCCTGTGGATTTTGATGCCTAAAATCCATATCTTTACCACCCCAATCAAAAATCCGACCTTGAATTGAGCATGATCAGGAAAATCAGGGAAAAGGCAGGAAAGTACCTCCTCAGGAAGGCAGGCTCGAGGACGGTACGAAACCGGAAGGTCATCAACCTTGAGGACGCTTCTGATATTGGCATAATATATTATCTTCCTGACGAAACCGTTTATGCAAAGGTTTCGGAGTTTGTCAGGCAGCTGCAGGATTCCGGAAAGAAGGTCAAGGCGCTTGGCTATGTCGAAAGCAAAAGGCTCACCGGCCGCTTCCTGCCCAAATTGTCATACGATTTCCTGTATCCGGCCGGCCTGAACTGGTTTTGTAAACCGGTTGCCGAGGCGGCCAGGGATTTTATCGATACAGAATTCGACCTGCTTATCGATCTCAGCACTGAAGACATGATCCCTTTGCTTCATATCACGGCACTGAGCAAGGCTAAATTCAAGGCCGGTATGTTGAGCAATGAACGGAAACCCCACCTCGATCTCATGATCAGTTTGCAGGGTAAAGGCGGACTCGACGAGTTGATCACCCAGATCAGGCATTATACATCAATCTTAAACAGGAACTATGACAGCACAGACGATTAGAGGTACCGGCGTTGCACTCGTCACACCATTTCATACTTATGGTACCATCGATTTTACTTCCCTCACACGGCTGGTCAGGCATACCATCGATGGGGGCGTTGATTTCCTGGTTGCCCTGGGGACGACTTCCGAGGCCCCCGTGCTTTCAGCGGATGAAAAAACCGCCGTTTTGAACCATATCATCGACGTTGCGGAAGGCAGGGTGCCCATTGTGGTGGGCATCGGGGGAAACAATACACAGGGTGTTGTCGACCAGATCAAATCCACTGATTTTGAAGGCATCAGTGCAATCCTGTCGGTAGCCCCATATTATAACAAGCCAAAGCAGAAGGGCCTGTATTACCATTTCAAATCAATTGCTGCCGTAAGCCCTGTACCTGTCATCCTGTATAATGTGCCCGGGAGGACCAGTTCAAATATTGCCGCCACAACCACCATCAGGCTGGCGAAGGAATTCAAAAATATTACCGGTATCAAGGAAGCTTCGGGCAACCTTTCGCAGATCATGGCGATCCTCAGGGACAGGCCGGAGGGTTTTAGCGTTCTTTCCGGTGATGACGCCATGACCTTCCCCATGATGGCACTGGGCGCCGATGGCGTGATCTCTGTCGTGGCCAATGCCTTTCCCGCGGAGTTTTCCGCCATGGTGAAACATTGCCTGGATGGACGTTACGAGGAAGCCAGGAAGATACATTTTTCCTTGCTGGAATTCATCGAAACCCTTTTCGAAGACGGCAACCCTGCAGGGATCAAGGCCGCCCTTGAAGTCCTCGGGCTGATGAAGAACAATTTGCGTTTACCGCTGGTCAAAGCAAACAAGGTTACACGCAATAAACTTGCCGGGCTGATCGACAGGAACAAATAAACTAAGTGCCCGTCAGTGTTTGTTGTAACTTTGTAATGAAAAATAAAATATTACCGATGCTCAAAAAAGTCAAGACGATCATCATAATCCTGCTGCTGGCGCTTTCAGTCAACGCACAGGATGTCGACGGGATATTTGATGGCCCCATTGAAGTATATTTCACCTTTGAAATGCCTGAAGATGCCGATATCAATACCATTTCAAGGATCATCTCTGTCGACAACCTTACCGGTAGCAAGGTTTTTGCCTACGCGAACAAAAAAGATTTCAGGAGGTTTCTTGAGCTGGGAATTGACTACAGTATCCTTCAACATCCGGGCACCCTCATCCGCCCCAGGATGATGGATAAAGTGGATATCCGCAGTATCAGCGACTGGGATTTTTATCCTTCTTACGATGCCTACGTCGACATGATGTACCAGTTCGAAAGTGAATTTCCCGATATCTGTGATGTATACAGCATCGGTTCCACTAATGAGGGCAGGGAGCTGCTCATTGCCAGGATCTCCGATAATGTCGGACAGGATGAGAACGAACCCGAATTCCTATACACCTCTTCCATGCATGGTGATGAAACCACAGGCTACATCCTGATGCTCAGGCTTATCGATTACCTGCTCAATGGCTACGGCTCCGATCCGAGGCTGACACAGCTTGTAGATGGTATTGATATTTTCATCAACCCGCTGGCCAACCCCGACGGTACTTATCATGGTGGAAACAGTAATGTTTACGGTGCGATCAGGGGTAACGCCAACGGCATTGACTATAACCGTAATTTTCCCGATCCCGAGGATGGCCCTCATCCCGACGGGAATCCCTGGCAGATTGAGACCATACACTGGATGAATTTCGCAGAGGAGCGCCGCATCGTGATGAGTGCCAACATCCATGGTGGCGCCGAGGTGTGCAATTATCCCTGGGATACATGGCAGCATCTGGCAGCCGACAACCTCTGGTGGGTCTATGTGTGTCGCGAGTATGCCGACACCGTGCACCTGCATGCGCCATCAGGCTACATGGACGGCTTCAACAATGGAATTACGAACGGTTACCAGTGGTATACCATCTCAGGAGGCCGGCAGGATTACATGACCTATTTTCACCAGGGCAGGGAATTTACGCTTGAGATATCCGATGTTAAACTCCTTCCTGCAAGCCAGTTGCCGGCACACTGGAACTATAATTACAGGTCGTTGCTCAACTACATGCAGCAATCGCTTTACGGCGTAAGGGGGAAGGTTACCGATTCGGCTTCGGGAGAACCATTGGATGCAGAAGTGTTTGTCCTCAATCATGAAATGGACAGTTCATGGGTCTATTCTTCATTACCCGAAGGCAACTACCACAGGATGATCTATGATGGCTCATACAGCTTCCGGTTCTCGAGAGAGGGCTATTTTCCCAAGACCTTTACCAACGTTGCGGTCTCCAGGAGGCAAACCACCCTGCTGGATGTAGAACTCGTGGAGGCAGTATCATCCGTTGGTGAGATGGAGGAGGCCGTTTTCAGTATTTATCCTAATCCTTCAACAGGAAATTTTGTCAAGCTGAGAGCAGAATATCCAATCACCCGGGTCCGTGTATTTTCATTGGGCGGGCAGATGGAAGGACAGTATGAAGGTGACGGGTCGAATTATTTCTTCCTCAAAACATCCCCGCTGGCCACAGGTACTTATATCATAGAGTTGGTCACTGAGGGGGGCACAATGCGGCAGAAGCTCATCAGGCAGTGATCAGCCCATCATGATCCCAAAACCAAGCACCAGCCTGTAAACCAGGATGAATGCCAGGCATGCGATCACCAACCATGGCCTGATCCTGATCATCCTGTAATCTTC
>JAXGTH010000022.1:0-25876 GCA_040775045.1 Bacteroidales bacterium | reverse complement strand
ATGATCCAGATGAAAAGCCTGATGTTGGAGAACAGGTTCATGAAGGTCTGGTATTGTTCAATGCTGTTGTAGATGAACAATGCCCGTGGATCGGAAGGGTCAAATTTCATTTTGTCCGACAGGGTTTGCTTCATGGTTTCGATGATCGCGAAGCTTTCATCTATATCGGCATCGCCGAGGTTGAGCAGGATACTGCCAACGGTGTTGCCCATGTTGAAAACCCGCTGGGCGGTCGACAAGGGAATATAAACACGGCTCAGGTCGCGATCGCCGCCGGGATCGTCAAAGGTGCCAATGACCTTGAAAGGGATGCCGCTCACCATAATATATTTCCCGAGCGGGTCTTCACCCTTGAAAAGGGCTTCATCGACCAGCCGCCCGAGGACGACCACCTTTCTGTAACTGTTTTCGTCGATCTCGTTCAGGTATCTCCCCCTGGTGATGATGAGCGACTCAACATGCTTGTAGTCGGGGCTGACTGAGAAGATATCATAGGTGCCGTACTCGTTGTTGTAGGACAGCACATTGTTGGTCCTGACGAATGAACGGCCCGAATACTTGTCGACCCCTTCCATCGCCCCGAGCTGCTCCTTCTCCTCATTGGTAAAACGCAGGTGCCTGCCGGGCTTCATCCCCTTGTACGGCATGCTTGTGATGCCTGCATTTATGGAAAGGTAATTGACTGCATCGCCGGTGAACTGCTGCCTGACCCCGTTCTCAAGCCCGTAGCCTGAACCAAGCAGGATGATCAGCATGAAGATACCCCAGGCCACACTGAAGCCTGTGAGCAAGGTCCTGAGTTTGTTCTTGCGTATGGTACTGAAGATCTCCTGCCATTTATCGATGTCGAACATATTATGCAGATTTAAGCCGATTGCAGGATCTTGTTCATTTCGGCATGGGAATGGTACCCGTTCCTGATATTTTTTTCGATATGGCCGTCCTTTAAACGGATAATGCGGTCGGTCTTCCTGGAGATATCGTTTTCGTGGGTCACGATGATCACCGTGATACCCGACTGATTGATCTCCTTGAAAAGTTCCATCACTTCCATCGAGGTGGTCGAATCAAGGGCTCCGGTAGGCTCATCGGCCAGGATCACCTTGGGTTTCGAGATCAGGGCGCGGGCAATGGCAATGCGCTGCTTCTGGCCCCCCGAAAGTTCACTGGGCATGTGGTCGGCCCATTCCTCCAGGCCCATCCTTTCCAGGAATTCCATGGCCAGCTGGTTGCGCCTGCGCCGCCCTATCCCTTTGTAATATAGCGGTAGCGCCACATTTTCCTTTGCGTTTTTGAATGAGATGAGGTTGAAAGACTGAAATACGAAACCGATGGTGTCGTTTCGCAGATGGGCGGCCTTACGTTCATTCAGGTCGCGTGAACCGTTTGAACTGTAATTCTTTATCAGTTTGCTGTCGAGGTGCAATTCACCTTCATCATAGGTATCGAGCAGGCCGATGATATTCAGCAGTGTGGATTTTCCCGAACCGGAAGACCCCATAATGGATACCAGTTCTCCTTTTTCGATGGTCAGGTCGATCCCTTTCAGGACATGCAGCTTGTTCTGGCCGACCTCGTAAGACTTATGTAAATTTTTCAGGGTAATCATGGGCTGATCTTATTTTGTTGAATCCAATTAACTAAAAACGTGCCATTGTTGTAACGCACAGTAATACAATAATATACAAAGATATAATTTGGTTGTGGCGGGAAAAAAGTGTCCGTTTTACTTACAGGATGTCCAGATTTGAACAGCCCTGTTCAGATGGGATAAGCCTGGGAAAAGAGGCTGTATGAAAAGTCATTGTTACGCCTGGAAATGCCTTTTGTGAAGATCGCGGTAATTCGATTCACAGTGGCTGGCAATAATACTGAAAGGCCTGCAGCTTATTTCCTCAGGCTTGATCAGGATAATTCCGACTTTCAATACAGCCTCTTCTGATTATTTCTCCTTGCTGTCCTTTTCATCAAGTGCGAACTTGATCGGAAGGTTGTATTGAACCCTGACGGGGATGCCTTTCTGCTTGCCTGGTTTCCATTTCGGCATCGCGCTCACCACGCGAACGGCTTCCTTATCAAGTTCCGGACTTGCCCCCCTGAGCACTTTAGCGTTGCTCACGCTACCGTCTTTTTCAACGACATAGGTGATATAGACTGTACCTGAGATTCCATTTTTTTTGGCCTCATCAGGATACTTGATGTTTTCACCCAGATAACTGTATAAGGCTTTCATCCCTCCGGGATATTCCGGCATCTCCTCCACAACCGTAAAAATCGGTACCTCCTCGTCCTGGGGAGCCATGGCTTCAGCCTTCACCACCTTGGATTCCTTGGGTGGTGGCGGTGGCGGGACTTCTTTCTTTTCCTGCTGTGCCATTACGTCGGAACTGAACGAAATAGCCAGCATCATGGATAATGCAAGGGGCAGCACCAACAGGAGTTTAAGCCTTGCGAGTCTTGATGTTCTCTCTTTGGTCATCATAATGAACCTCCTTTTTAATAGTGATTTACTGAAATTATTGGCCAGGTCGTTGACCCGGATCCCTGTGCATTGCTCAAAAAGCAGTGCACTGTAGACTTTGGCGTCTACCCCGCTGTGCAATACCCCTTCGTCGGCCAGATATTCATGTAAGGTTTTAATGGAATGACGATATAGCCAGATGAAAGGATTATACCATTGTACAATAGTGATGAGTTCTGTAAATAACAGGTCTAAGCTGTGCGCCTGCCTGATGTGGACCTTCTCATGGGCGATGATCTTCTGTGCTTCCGGAGAATTGATATCTTCCCTGTTCATGAAAACCAGGTTGAAGAATGAGAAGGGCAAATAATTACGGTCAGTGAATACGAAATAAATACCTTGCTGTTTTATTACACCGTATTTCCTGGTGAGCAAGAATATCTGTAATATCTGGAAGATCAGCCTTGACGCAAGGATCGTGACGCCTGTCAGGTAAACGGCCATACCGATCCTGTAAATGTCGGTGTGTTCACTGATGGATGCCTGTATGCCCTCAGGGGTAATAAAAACCGGCTCGAGCAGTACCGCATATATTTTATTGCCCGGCGCATTGAGAAAGGAAAAATCTACAAAGGGCAACAGCAGTGCCAGACACAGCGTCGACAGGAGGTAGTACCGGTTGGTCATGAAAAAGGTATCTTTCTTCATGAATAACTGGTATATCATGAAGAACAAAGCGATACCGAGCGATGACTGGATCAGGATAGAGATATAATCATTCATTTTCGCGTATCTTTTTACGGATGATCTCCTCGGCCATGGCCTGCTTGAGCGCTTCAAGCTCTTTCAGGCTGAGGTTGTCTTCGGAGGTGAAAAAGGATACCATTTCGCGGTATGAGTTGCCGAAATAGTTCTTCATGAAATGACCGAAATATGATTTGGTGTATTCGCTTTTGCTCACGAGTGGATAATATTCGTGAGCTTTGCCGTAAGCCCTGTGTGCGACGAACCCCTTCTTTTCAAGGATGCGGACAATGGTTGAAACCGTGTTGTAGGCAGGTTTCGGGGAAGGGATCTCGGCCAGGATGTCGTTGATGAAACCCTTTTCGATCTTCCACAGGATCTGCATCAGTTCCTCTTCAGCCTTCGTAAGTTCCTTCATGGGCGCGGATGTTGAATAGTTAATAAACTAAGTAATTAGTTATCGTATAAAAAAAGTAATATCCTCTTTCTTAGAATACTTCCATATATCGTGCCAAATATATAACTAAAAAATTAGTAAAACAACTAAATAATTAGTTATTTATTAAATTTATTAAATATTTGACTCATCTGGCTGTTGAAAATGAAGTATGGCGGATCGTTGGTTTATTAACTATAGACCCGGCGTATGAATGCTCAGGGCAGCAATAATATTAGGCGAAAATGATTTATTTCATAAATTTACCATGCAAAGCGGCAAAATAGCCGAAAGGAAGCTGCGTTTTCATGTATTGAACCATGAAATCATACTAGCATGAATTTATACACCAGGAAAAAAAGATGGAAGTGGCTGCTCTTCTCTGCGGCAGTGATCATTGTGGCAGGGTCGCTCTGGTATACCAACATCCTGGTGAACAAGATCGCCAGGTCAGAGCGGAACAATGTAAGGATATGGGCCGACGCCATACAGCGAAAGGCCAACCTGGTAGCTTATACCGACAGGTTCTTCGAGCAGATCAGGGAGGAGGAGCGCAAGAAGGCGGAGATCCTTGCCGATGCATGGAAGAACATGAACACTGAGGAAAACTCCGAGGTGCTCGATATCTATTACAAGATCATCACCGGGAACAAGACCATTCCTGTGATCATGACCCGCGCCAACGACAGTATCATCCAGGCCAGGAATGTCGAAGAGAAAGTGTTTCAGTTTGACGTACTTGAAGGGGAGCTTAAAAAGGAATTCACGGAATATGAACCCATTAGGATCGAATATCTTCCTGGTGAATTCCAGATCCTTTATTTCAAGGAATCAAACATATACACCGAATTGCGCAACGTACTGAGCGACCTGAACGAATCTTTCCTTTCGGAGGTCGTTGAGAATGCGGTTTCCGTTCCGGTGATCATTACGGACAGCAGCATGCAGCAAATCATTGTCAGCGGGAATATTGAGATCCCCGACCCTGCTGATTCCTTATTTATCAGTAAAACGCTGGGCAGCATGGCCTCCGAGAACGATCCTATCGAAATCACACTGGCAGGCAACGAGAAGCGTTATATTTTCTATAAAAGCTCTGCCCTGCAGATGCAATTGCGGGTATATCCCTATGTGCAACTGGTGGTGATCGGACTTTTCCTGCTGATCACCTATTTCCTGTTCAGCACATCCAGGCGTTCGGAACAGGACAGGGTGTGGGTCGGTATGTCGAAGGAAACGGCCCACCAGCTCGGCACCCCGCTATCCTCCATGATCGCGTGGCTGGAGATATTGAAATTGAAAGGAATGGAAGATGAGGCCCTGGAGGAGATCAGGAAGGATATCGATCGGCTGGAAAACATCACCGACCGTTTTTCAAAGATAGGTTCACCGCCGAGCCTCGATCCCATCAATATCGTAGATGTTGTCTATAATGCGACGGAGTACATCAAGTCACGCACATCCAACAAGATCACCTATCATCTCAATATACCGGGTAACAAACCACTGATCGTTCCGGTCAATGCACACCTTTTTGGATGGGTGATCGAGAATCTGGTGAAAAATGCCATCGATGCGATGTCGGGCCACGGGTCGATATCCATTTCCCTCTTCGAGGAAAGGAACAACGTGATCATCGATGTGAGCGATACGGGAAAGGGAATTCCCAAATCGCATTTCAAGGCTATTTTCAACCCGGGCTATACCAGCAAGAAAAGGGGCTGGGGGCTTGGATTATCCCTGTCGAGAAGGATCATCCGCGACTACCACAAGGGGAAGATCTTCGTGAAGCATTCGCATCCGAACAGGGAAACCACATTCAGGATCATCCTGCGTAAGCACTCCTAAAAGGGAAAATCTTCTTCTGGATCAGGCTGTTCAAGGGCTTCGATCTTCGGTTTGCTGGCCACCAGATGTACCGGGTTGCCATCCACATAGATCGATTTGGGATCGGTGGGGCACGCATATTCACAAGCACCGCATCCGACACAAATATCCGGTTCAACTTCAGGTAGGAAAAGGTTTCCCCTCCAGGGCTTCATTTTCACCGCCTTGGTGGGGCAATGTTCCGAACAGGCGCCGCAATCTGTACCGTCAGTGAATACCACGCAATTTTGCTTGATAAAGTATACCTTACCCAGCTGAAGGGTGTGCTTTTCCTCCACGCTTACCGGCCTGAGGGCACCGGTGGGGCATATCTCGGTGCAGGCCACACAATCGAAGTTGCAAAAGCTTGCGTTATAATCCATCACCGGCTGCATGATGCCTGCGAGCCCGTACTGCAACAGCGATGGTTTAATGACGTGGGTGGGACATACACTGACGCACAGATGACAGGCTGTGCATGATGCGTTGAAATGCTCCTGGCTGATCGAACCGGGAGGTGATACGGGATATTCCCTGTTCACCGGAATAAGTTTCCTGCCCTGTCCACGGCCGTGTTGCCTGCGGCCGAAACCCTGGGGATTTGCAAGCAGTGATGTGCCCGCCACCACCAGTCCCCCGGCAAGAAAAACCGACAGCGCCTCTCTCCTGCCGGGATTATAAGTTTCCAGCGCGGCCTTTGGCGGCGTTCCCCTGAGATTAAACACTACACCGTTATCGGGGCAGGAGGTCAGGCAGTTGAAGCATACCACGCAACGCGAGAAATCAACCTTCCTGGCATCCTTGTCGATACATCCGGCCTTGCACACGGCCGTGCATTTACCGCATGACGTACAAAGGCTTTTGTCAAGGCTGATCCTGAAAACCGATACCCTTGATACCAGTCCAAGTAACGTACCGACAGGACAAAGGCTGTTGCAGAAAAGCCTTGCATAGCGGAGCGACAACCAGGTGACAAGGATAAAAATGGCCGTTGCAAAGCTTACTGAAAACCAATGGGTAACACCCGGCTCCACCCTGTAGAGGGTATAGATATCCAATGATTCCAGTGTAACGGCGCCAAGGTTGTTCAGCAGCAGGTAGACCGGCCTGATGAGGTTGGCGGCGATCCTGCCGTAGTGGCTGTACGGATCGAGGAACAGCAGGGGAGTGATCCAGCCCAGCAAGAGGAAAAGGGCTGCCAGGAACAGCAGCGCATAGCTCAGGTAAAAAAAGCTGCGTTGCTTTTTATATCTGATCCGTTTCCGGCTGAACCTGCGCCTGAGCCAGATCAGGATGTCCTGTAAGGTACCTAGCGGGCAGAGTGTAGAGCAATATAGGCGGCCAAACAGAAAACTCAGTAACAGGACAAAGAGAAAGCCTGCTGCCGCCATGCCCGCCAATCCGATAAAACTGACAAGCGAGGGGACGAATTCAAGATACAGGATACCCCTGATGATCCCGCTGCTGAACGCTGCAGTAAAATCGATGAAGACAAAGGTGATCAGCAGGAAAACGATCAGGGAAATGACCACCCTGGCAATTTTCAGGACACGGAAGACCATTATTTAAACTTTGATCCGCTCAATATTCAGTTTGCTGAGATCCATGGTACCAATGCCCATTTCATCTGCAATGGTGATGTAGGGAATCTCGGCAGGCTCCATGCCGAACAGCAAAGTAGCTGCTGCATCCACAGCGACAATATCCCTTCCTATGATCATTGAATCAAGCCTGATCACATCTTCGACTGATACTCCACGGGGCCCGTTGCGTTTCATCACCCTGTAGGCATCGATGATGTTCAGGTCGGGATTCCTGAAAGTCGTATAATCAGCTATGCATTGGTGTAAATCGTTACGATGCCAGAACCGGCGGTCCCACACAACACCCATCATGTTTTTCATGGCGATGGTGAGTTTGGCCGAACCATGGTTTTTGAGCACGGGAACATTGATGAATACATCGGAATCAAGGATCAGTTCATGGACTTTGGCGGTTTTCAGGGTTTTGCCAAGCGGGATGTTTACCTCGCGATAATAACTTTCGCTGTTTCCCGGTACCATGATACCGCCGTTCTTTTCCACTTCCGGCCCTATGCCGCTGTTGGCGTAGCAATTCTTCCATTCATCACAGGTATTGTCGAACACGCTTACCGTTTTGGCCCCGGCTTCATAGCATTTGGCCACGATATGACCGATCAGTTCCGGGTTGGAATTGCCGGCGCGTTCCGGTACCGTGTCCCAGCCTATGTTGGGTTTGACCACTACGGTCTGCCCCGGCTTCACATATGCCCCCATACCCCCAAGTGGTGCAATGCCTGCGTCGAACATTGTGATGGGATCAGCCCCCTTGATCGCAACCAGATCTATACTGTCGCCCGGTTCACCGGCAGGATTGCCCATAAGCTTTGAAAAACCATTCAGGGATATCCCCGATCCCGCAAGGATCCCGGCGCCCAGACCTTTAAAGATAAAATCTCTTCTTTTCATAAATTTTCCCGACTTTTAATGATTCCGGATAAAAATACGATGAAAAAGCCAGAATTATTATGATCGGCAAGCCATGGCATCCTTATTTAGATAAAGTCTAATCAAGGACTTCCCCTCCGGATTAGTTCCATTTCTTTGGAGGCGCATGGTCACCGGATATCAATTAGGCTTAATTTTATCATTTCATAACGGACCGATGGCCGGAATATACATCCATATCCCTTTTTGCAGGTCGAAATGCCATTATTGCAATTTTTTCTCCATGGCTTCGCTGAAATACAGGGATGAGTTCCTGAAAATCCTCGGCCTGGAGATAGGAATGAGAGCTGATTACCTCGCAGGGGAGGAAGTCAGGTCCATA
The DNA here is from genome assembly GCA_040775045.1 of Bacteroidales bacterium. Lineage (GTDB taxonomy): Bacteria > Bacteroidota > Bacteroidia > Bacteroidales > B18-G4 > B18-G4. Next base: position 17,519 of record JAXGTH010000022.1, on the reverse strand, counting down.
TATTTCGGCGGGGGTACGCCTTCTCTGCTCAGCCCCGGTGAGATCAGCGGCATTATTGCGGAACTGGGAAGGTATCATCAGATTTCCGGCGAAGCGGAAATTACCGTCGAAGCCAATCCTGACGACATTGACAGAGACTGGGCCCGTGGAATTGCCGAAGGGCCTGTTAACCGGATCAGTCTGGGGATCCAGTCTTTCCACGACGGGGACCTTCGTTCGCTGAACCGGATCCACACCGCATTACAGGCGGAGCAGGCCATTGACCTTGTCCTGGGGGCGGGAATCAGGAATTTGAGTATCGACCTCATCTATGGCATTCCCGGACTGACAACGGAGATGTGGGAGAAAAACCTCGAAAAATTCTTCAGCAGGGAAATCCCGCATCTTTCAGCTTATGCTCTCACGGTTGAGGAGCATACCGCATTGCATCATCTCATCAGGAAAAATAAGGCCCCTGCCCCATCGGAAGATGCTATCGTTGATCATTACAGGACGCTGGTTGCTATGACAGCGGAAAAGGGATTCGCACACTACGAGATCTCAAATTTTGCACTGGAAGGGTTTTATTCGCAACACAACAGCCTTTACTGGGCAGGTGGCCATTACCTGGGTCTGGGGCCTTCGGCGCATTCCTATAATGGCATCTCGAGGCGCTGGAACAAACCAGGCATGAAAGTATACCTGGCGATGGAGCAATACTTCGCAGAAACCTATGAAGAAGAGGTCCCGGACAAAGACCAGCGGTACAATGAGTATGTCATGACATCGCTCAGGACCATGTGGGGATGCAACCTCGACATCGTTCGCAAGGAATTCGGGGAGGACTATGCCGGCCATATTATTGACGAGGCACAGATCTTCCTGGAGGAGGGGAAAATGACACTTAAAAACAATATCCTTTTCCTGACCCCCGAAGGGAAACTTTTTGCCGACGGGATCACGGCGTCACTTTTTCGCTGATCACTTCTTTTTTGCCGGGCAGGTGTTGATCCCCACCAGGGTATATAAGCCGCACCAGCCGATGAGGGCCGTGAAAAGAAGGATGCCGGCAAAGATACCGAGAACGATCGCTGCAGTGCCTGTCAGGGTACCCATATAGATCAGCACGGCCACCACTATGGCAAGGACGATCCTGATCACCCTGTCGATAGTACCTATGTTTGTTTTCATAACTCCTTAATTTGGGGTTATTAACAAACACAATGGCTAAAGGTTCATTTAATGCCCATTGCCGGTGAGTTCAAAACGCATATATACCGGATGGTGGTCGGAGTAATCAAAGTGATTATACAGGGTCTTTACCCCAACGATCCTTATACCGGGCGAGCAGACAAAAAAGTCGATGATGGTGGCGGGTGTCTGCCCCGGAACGTAAGGACCCGAAACATCCCTGTTCGTCGGGAAGGCAGGCTGAAAAGCAAAACGACCACTGCTTATAAAGTCCTCTTTGCCTGCCGGGACGGAAATACTGAACGCAGGTTCCCCGCTTGCAAATTGCCCGTTGTCATAACCGGGCGGGTTAAGGTTCCAGTCGCCCCCGGCAACTACATGATCCCCCCTTTCGAGGCATTCCTCCATATAATCCTTCAGCATTTGCAGTTGTGCGTTGCGCAGCCTGCCATCGTCAAAAGCCGAATTATGTGTGTTGATGACCACGAGGCCCTTACCTTCAGGAAGGGGAATCCTGCTTGCCAGGAAACAGCGATCAGGCATGAACAGCCTTTTGGGCCAGGGAAAGCTACCGGGGAAAACAAGCATTTCAGTTTGGGCGACAGGGCATGAGGAAAAGATACACAGGCCCGATACTACCCTTCCCATGGGGTTGAACACGGGCATCGGAACGAAGGCCACATCATAGTTCCTGACGAAAAAGCCCGCGTGGGAGTCAAGCTGCCGACCGATCGCCTCATACTGGTTGTCCTGGTACGACCGGGTGGAAAAGGTATCCACTTCCTGCAGCAGGATAAAATCGATGCTGTCGAGGGAGGACAGGGTTTCCAGTATCCCCGAAAAATACCGCTCGTAATGATCTTTCGGCGGGATGACCATGCTGCCCCCGTCGTAAAAGAAGTCGGCCTCCCTTCCCAGTCCGCCGTAGCCGATGTTCCAGCTCAGGATCGAGAATGTTGTCTTGCTTTCCCGAACAGAGGGCATTTCTGTGCTAACCGCTGTTTTTTCAGCCACAGGGCGGTAATCTGCCACGGAGTTAATGATCAGGATACCGGAGAAATAAAGGATGAAAGCGATCAGGGGTAGCAACAGGAGTAAAAGGACTGTTTTCAGCTTGGGGTTCATGGCCTGGCGGTTGTTTTTATAAAAATAGCCAATAATTTCGTAATTTTATCCGCTCAAACCAATCCTGTGCGTAAATGGCCATACTTGGTACGATCATAAAAAGAGCCTACGAGCTTAGAAGCATACCCATTGAGATACGAAAGAAAAAAGATTGTTACCAGGCACAGGACAAGGTACTTAGGAAATTGCTGACCAAGGCACAGAACACTGCTTTTGGCGAGCATTACAACTTTGCAAGGATCCTGAGGCAGAAAGACCTGAAAAAAAGTTTCAGGGAAAGCGTGCCGACTTTCGACTACAATTCGATGTTCAGGAAATGGTGGTACAGGGCCCTCAACGGTGAAGGCTTCGTGACCTGGCCGGGAAGGGTGAAATATTTTGCCCTTACCTCCGGTACTTCGGAAGCATCGAGCAAGCACATCCCCGTAACGGGGGATATGATCAGGGCCATACGTCGCGTCAGCATACGCCAGCTGATCTCCACGGCGAGGTATAAATTTCCCATCGAATTCTACGAAAAGGGAATCCTGATGATTGGCGGGAGCACACACCTCAATTACAACGGCACGTATTATGAAGGCGACCTTTCGGGCATTTCTGCCGGCAATATCCCCTTCTGGTTCCAGCATTTCTACAAGCCCGGAAAAAGGATCTCGCGCGAACGCGACTGGGCAACAAAACTCGATGAGATCATCCGCTCCGCGCCCGACTGGGACATCGGCGTGATTGTAGGGGTTCCGGCATGGATACAGATCATCCTTGAGCGGATCATAGAACATTACAAGCTTGACAATATCCACGACATATGGCCCGACCTTTCCGTGTATGTACACAGCGGGGTGTCATTCGATCCCTACGTGAAGAGTTTTGAGAAACTATTTGGCAAGCCGGTTTATTTTAACGAATCCTACCTCGCTTCGGAGGGATACATTGCCTACCAGAACAGCCTGGATAAAAGGGTGATGCAGCTGGTGGTCGACAACGGACTGTATTACGAGTTTGTGCCTTTCAACGATGATAATTTCGATGCAGAGGGGAATATGGTGGCCAATCCGGAGGCAAAGACGCTGCATGAAGTTGTGGAAGGGCAGGAATATGCCCTCCTGCTTTCGACCTGCGCCGGGGCCTGGCGTTACCTGATCGGCGATACCATAAAGTTCATCTCGAAGGAAAACTGCGAGATCGTCATAACCGGACGTACCAAGCACTTCCTGAGCCTCTGCGGCGAGCACCTTTCGCAGGAGAACATGAATATGGCCGTTAAAATGCTGCAGGACGAATTCAATATTGAGGTGCGTGAATTTACCGTGGCCGGCTTTCGCTACGGCAGCATGTTTGCCCACAAATGGTACCTGGGTACGGATGATGTCATCGACCCGCAGGTGGCCCGCGATAAAATCGACGGTTACCTGAAAGTGCTGAACGACGATTACCGGGTAGAACGCATCGCTGCGGTAACGGATGTATTCCTGGAGATCCTTTCCCCGAAAGCTTTTTCGAACTGGATGAAGATCCACGGTAAGGAAGGCGGGGCCAACAAGTTTCCCAGGGTGCTGAAAGGCGAAAAGTACGGGCAGTGGGAGGCATACCTGAAAGAATTTAAAGCAGGCAACACATGATCACTCCGATCTGGCAAGGACTGATACTCGGACTTACCCTGGCATTCCTTTTTGGCTTTGGGCCGGCCCTGTTTGCACTGATCCAGACCAGCATCCACAGGGGTTTGTTTGCCGGTTTTCAGCTTGCCTTCGGTATCTTCCTCAGCGATGTCGCCCTGGTCATCCTCTGTCTCCTCGGAGCCCTGCAGATCATTAACGAGACACCCGAAAACCAGTTATTTTTCGGTATTATTACCGGCGTTATACTGATCGGTTTCGGGGTATTTACCTTTACCAGGAAAGTGCAGATCGCCGTCGACAGCAACAATGACGATGTAAAGTCCATTAATCCCATAACGTTCATCCTGAAAGGCTTTTTCCTGAATTTCACCAATCCTTTTGTATGGCTTTTCTGGATTCTATGGGTGGCTACCATTACTTCCAATTACAAAGGCGACAGCAATTCGATCATTGCCCTGTTCTCGACCACCCTGCTGGTGATCCTGGCCACCGACATGCTGAAGTGCTTCGGGGCCTATAAGATCAAGAGGTTCGTCACCCCGCACTTCATACAGTGGATCAACTGGATTGCCGGTGCCGGTCTGATGGTCTTTGGCGTCTTCATGTTGATCAGGGCCATCATTACCTTTTAATAATCCTGATTTAAATCGCATACCATGAAAACAAGTCTGAAAAAAAACTGGTGGATACTCACCATCAACGGCGTACTGGCCATCCTTTTCGGCGGACTGGCCCTGTTTGCCACCGAAACCCTCCTGATCAGCATCTCCATGTACTTCGGGCTGCTTGTGCTTGTCGGGGGGCTGTTGTTGCTGCTCGGGGCTTTCGACCAGAAAAGGAAAGAAAAGAATTATTCGATGATGCTGGTCCAGTCGATATTCTCCATCATCATCGGCATCCTGATCATGGTTTTTCCGGGTACGACACTACGCATTTTCCTGCTCCTGATCGGCGTATGGTCGCTGCTGCTGGGGGCATACAAGATCTACGTGGCGATCGCTCTCAGTAAAATGATCGAGTTTCGTTATGTCATGCTGGTTTCAGGACTGGTATTGTTTGCCATCGGGCTTCTGTTGCTGCTCAATCCAACCTTTGTTGCGGGGTTGGTCCTCAAGCTCGTCGGTGCCGCATTCGTGGTGGTGGGCATGATCCTGGTGTATTTCTCACTGGTGGTCAGGAAAGCAAAGCTGCCTGAGGAAAAACAGGCCTGACAAAATTGCGGGATGTTTTAAATCCCGGCAAACTTGATATCCTTGATGTTCAGCTGGATGGTTTTATTCCCGTTCCACTCGTTTTCCTCGATATGGTAGCTGGCACTGAACTGCTTTCCCTGGCGGATCAGATCCAGATGGTGGCCCTGCTGGAATGCGATGGCTGAAAACGGGAATCCCCTGATGTCGGGATGCACCACTTCAAGCTTGAGGTGATTTTTTCCGACCACCCTGGCATTTCCGGTGTCGACAAGTCCGTGTGTGACGAAGAGGGGCGAAAGGTTGCCAGGGCCGAAAGGGGCAAATTGTTTCAATATCCTGAAGAATTTGGAGCTGATATCGCTCAGCACGATCTCCAGGTCAATTTCTATCTCGGGGGTAAGCTGTTCCAGTGAAAGGTTACTGTTGGCATAATCCCTGAAACAGCTCCGGAATTGCTCGAAATTCTCTTCCCTCAGCGAGAGGCCGGCTGCATATTTGTGCCCCCCGAAATGCTCCAGGTGTTCACTGCATGCCTCTACGGCGTCGTAAATGTCAAAATCCTTGATCGACCTTGCAGAACCAGTGATGAGTCCGTTGGAATAGGTAAGCACGATGGTCGGCCTGTAATAGCTTTCGATAAGCCTTGAAGCCACGATCCCGATCACCCCCTTATGCCAGTCGGGATTGTATACCACCGTATACTTCGCTTCGCGCATCTCCTCATTTTCGCCTATCATCCTGAGTGCTTCCGAAGTGGCATTGAGGTCGAGGTTTTTCCGCTCATCGTTGAGCGAGTTGATCTTGTGGGCGATTTCCAGCGCCTCTTCGTATCGATTTTCTATCAGCAGTCTGACCGAATTCCTGGCACTTTCGATGCGCCCTGCCGCATTGATCCTGGGCCCGACCATGAACACCAGGTCGCTGATGGTGAGCTCCCTGTCGAAGATATAATCCTGGCATGCATTCCTTGATCGCCTGATATTGCCAACCAGCAATATGGCCTCGATGCCGGGCCTTGGATTCTTGTTGAGCAGCTGGAGGCCAAAATGGGCCAATACCCTGTTTTCGCCGGTGATGGGTACAATATCGGAAGCGATGCTTACCACCACGAGGTCAAGGAAAGAAAACAGTTCTGTGAACGGGATACCGTGCCTGGCGGCATAAGCCTGTACCAGTTTAAAACCAACGCCGCAACCCGAAAGTTCCTTGAAAGGGTACTCGCAGTCGCTCCGTTTGGGATCGAGCACGGCACAGGCGGGAGGGATCTCATCGCCCGGGCGGTGGTGATCGCAGATGATGAAATCAATATTACGCTCACGCGCATACCGTGTCTTTTCAATGGCCTTGATGCCACAGTCAAGGATGATCATCAGGGTACATCCTTTTTCGGCCGCATAGTCGATGCCACGGTATGAAATGCCGTAACCTTCGGCATCCCTGTCGGGAATGTAAAAATCGATGTTGCTGTAAAAACGCTGCAGGAAAGTATAGATGAGGGCAACGGCCGTGGTCCCGTCCACATCATAGTCGCCGTAAACAAGGATATTCTCCTTTCTTTCTACGGCCATGGCAATGCGGTCGATGGCCTTGTCCATGTCCTTCATCAGGAAAGGATCGTGAAGATCATCGATCGAGGGACGAAAATACGCCCTGGCCTCTTCATATGAACCGATGCCGCGCTGTACGAGCAGGTTCGATAGATTGCCGTCGATACGCAATTCACCGGAAAGCCTGTTCACAAGGCTTTCATCTCCCTTTTCCCTGACGATCCAACGCTTTTCCATCGACTTCCTTTCGCCTGTAAATATACGCATAATTCACCCCGGGCTGATGTTAATTGCATAATCGGTTATATCCCTGTCATCCATAGCAGATTAGACAGGGTAAACAATATTTTCCGGTTCAGATCAATGGTTTTCCCTGAGAAAGGCGATGGCCTCTTCCGCTTTTTCAAACGGCTGCAGGCAGTGTTTACCCCTGCAGAGGTATACCGGTGTCTTCCCCTCTATATATTTATACCGGAAAAGCGGAAATGTCCCACTTTTTTTTGTCCCGGCCATGATGGAGCCGGGGAGGAAAAGCCTGCCGATCTCGTTGAGGGTCGTGTGGAAATTTTTGCCAACCGCCACTATTTCAAAGGGTTCTTTTGCAAGGTACAACATCAGCCGGGCCCATCCGGCATGATAGAGGGGGCTTTTAAAAATTTCTTCTGCCCGCGCATCGAGGAGGGTGCGGGCGAGCTTTTCGTACTCCTCGTTGCCAAGGAACCGGCCGAGGTGGTAAAGGTTGGATGCCATCACCGAGGCCGAAGACGGGATCACGGTGTCAAGGCTTTCAGAAGGCCTGAAATATAAGCCTGGATCCAGCGAGGAGGTGTAATAGAACCGGCTTTGATCAGGGGCAAGGAAGTGTTTGATCGAATAACGCAACAGTTGTTCTGACAACGTTATCCATGATTCGTCGAAGGTGAGCTGGTATAGCTCCATAAAAGCCGATGCCAGAAAGGCGTAGTCGTCAAGAAAACCGTTCACCGCAGCTTTTCCGTTCTTGTAGCTCCGCAGCACACGGCCGTCATCCATGATCATGTTTTCCCGAAGGAAGGAAGCGTTTTTCAGGGCCGCTTCAAGATATTCCATATTTTGCGTTGCACGGTAAGCATCCAGAAGGGCATTCAGCATCAGGGCATTCCATGCGGTGAGGACCTTATCGTCGGTCATTGGCCTGGTCCTGTTGTTTCTCTGTGCTAAAAGTTTCTTCCGGGCATCACGGATGCGCTCCTGCATCTCATGGGGAAAGTCCTTATCGGCGCTGTGAAGGATATTTTTCCCCTTTTCCCAGTTCCCTTCCGGGGTGATACCGTAAAACCGGCAGAATTCTTCTGACGTGGCGCCGAGGATCTCGTCAACTTCATGCCGGGTCCAGGTATAGTAGCGACCTTCCTCCCCCTCGCTGTCAGCATCCAGCGATGAATAAAAACCACCTTCCGGAGATGTCATTTCCCTGAGGACAAAGGCTGCGGTCTTATCGACCACTTCCCTGTACAGGGGATGATCTTCGACCTGGATTGCATGCGCATAGAGGCTGATCAGCTGGGCATTGTCGTAGAGCATTTTCTCGAAATGGGGCACCTTCCAATCCGCATCTACTGCGTACCTGTAAAATCCTCCGCCGAGGTGGTCATACAGTCCCCCGCCTGCCATATTTTTCAGCGTGCTTGCCACGGGTAAGGGCAGTTGTCCACCCCCGGTAAGGTAATGATACTGCAGCATGAAATCATGGATCACCGGCATGGGGAATTTCGGGGCGCCCAGGGTACCCCCCCTTTCCGGGTCGATGCGACCATCGATGGCAGCATAAATAGTTCTGAGCTGTTCCATACCGGGCTCCTTGTCCCCAACAGGCAATTGGACTGAAAGGTCCCTGTTCATCTCCCCTGTGATGTTTTCGGCCTGGCGAACCAGCAGGCCGGGTTGTTCATCATGCAGGGCAGCGAAATATTCAAGCAGCTGCATCCATCGCTCCTTCGGGAAATAGGTACCGGCATATACAGGCCTTCCATCGGGAAGCGCAATGACATTCAGTGGCCAGCCTCCGCTTCCGGTAAGCCATTGTGCAGCATCCATATAAACATGATCGATATCGGGGCGCTCTTCCCTGTCGACCTTCACGCAAACGAAATGTTCGTTCATGATCGCTGCCACGTCATGATCCACGAAAGATTCACTTTCCATCACGTGGCACCAGTGACAGGCGGCGTACCCGATGCTGATGACCAGCAGGCGATTGTCCGACAACGCCTTGCCAAGGGCTTCCTGACCCCAGGGATGCCAGTCGACGGGATTATCGGCATGTTGCAAAAGGTAGGGGCTCGTTTCATGTTCAAGGTGATTCGGCATGGGCAGTCGGGAATAGCTTGTTCTATATTCAGGAACAACGGCGGGGCCGAAATGTTTTCCTGCCTACAACAATTCAAACCTGCTGGCATCCTGCCTGATGAAGATGAACAGCAGGATGGTGAATGCCCAGAGGGAAGAACCCCCGTAACTGATAAACGGCAAGGGGATGCCGATCACGGGAAGCAGGCCGATCGTCATCCCGATATTCACGGCAAAATGGAAAAACAGGATGGAGGCCACCCCGTAACCGTATATCCTGCTGAAATTGGAACGCTGCCGTTCGGCCATTTTCACCAGCCTCAGCAACAGTCCAATGAAAAGCGCAATAAGGGTCAGAGAACCAAGGTATCCCCACTCCTCACCGATGGTGCAGAAAATGAAATCCGTATCCTGTTCCGGTACAAAATCGTACTTGGTCTGGGTACCCTGGAGAAATCCCTTGCCGGTTATACCCCCTGAGCCGATGGCGATCTTCGACTGGTGCACATTATAACCCGCACCCCTGAGGTCGAGTTCCTTGCCCAGCAGGACATTGATCCGGGTTTTCTGGTGGGGTTCGAGCAGGTTTTCGAAGGCGTAATCGACCGAATACACAAAACCGGCGGCAAGCAGCAGCAATGCGATGAGCGACAGCACGTTTTTCCTGCTGCGGCGCATGAAATAGAATATGATGGCAGCGAGCAGTACCAGGAACCCGAGGATGTAAAGTTTATCGATGATCAGGGTGATGACGAACAGGAAAATGACGGCTATACCTGTTATCAGGAAATTACCGGTCAGGCCTTCGCGGTAAAGTACGAGGATGAAGGCCAGGTAAACGAGGGCCGACCCGGTATCGTTCTGCAGGAATACCAGTGCTGCGGGCAGGAGGATGATCAGGGATGCAATGACCTTTGTCCTGAATCGTTTCAGCGACACGTTGAAGGTGCTGAGGTACCGGGCTACCGCAAGACAGGTGGCGAACTTGGCAAATTCGGCAGGTTGTATGGCAACGCCGCCGAACTGGAACCACGATTTTGAGCCGGCGATCTCCGTCCCCGCAACCAGCACGGCCACAAGGGAGATCATGCTGATGCCATAAATAAGATATGCAAAGGTATTGAAGAATGAGGCATCGATAATGATGATCACCAGCGCTATGCCAATAGCGGCAAAGATCCATATCAGCTGTTTGCCATAGCGTTGCGAGAAGTCGAAGATGCTGCTGTGATCCTCGTTGTATACTGCCGCATAGATATTGATCCATCCGATCACGGCAAGGGCCAGGAAAAGGAATACCGTCACCCGGTCGATATGTTGCAATATGCCCTGCCTTTCCCTCATTCTCCCCCTCCTATCAGGTTACCGTTGATGATGCGTTCTTCAAGGTGCTTCCTGCTGACTTCCCCCAGCAGGTATTTCTCGATGAGCAGCGTCGCGATGGGAGCTGCCCAGGTCGAGCCGTAACCGGAATTTTCCACGATCACCGCCATGGCGATCCTGGGATTTTCGTATGGTGCAAAGGCTATGAACATGGAATGATCTTTCCCGTGGGGATTTTCAACGGTACCCGTTTTCCCGCAAACGCTCACCGAGTCCAGTTTGTACCATCTTGCGGTACCGTGTTCACCTTCAAAAACATCGAGCATGGCCTTGCTGATGAATTCGAAGTGCGCAGGATCGATGGACGTGTGCTGTTTTTCCACGAATGCCGCGACCGGGTTTTCCTGGTCCCCGATGGCCTTGAGGATATGCGGGCGGTAATAGTATCCCCTGTTGGCTATAACGGCCGAAAGGTTGGCCAGCTGCAGGGGCGTTACCAGGATCTCACCCTGGCCGATGGCCAGCGAACGTATTGTAAGGGCCTTCCACCGGCCCCTGCCGTAAATCTTGTCATAGTATGGCGCCGTAGGCACGTTGCCCCTGAGTTCGAAGGGGATGTCGGTATCGAAGCGGCGGCCGAAACCAAAGCTCAGCACATGATCACGCCAGTGCTTAAAACCGGTTGAATCGGTAGCATAGGTGGGATTGGTGATGATGGATCGGAAAACATTCCAGAAATATGGGTTGCAGCTGTTTTGTATGGCCGAGTTGAGCCGGAGCGGGGTTTCGTGATAATGGGTACACTTGATGGGCCTGCTTTCAGGACCGTCGCAATAGTACTGTGTTGAGGGAAACAGCACCTTTTCCTGCATACCGACAAGGGCATTCACCATCTTGAAAGTTGACCCCGGGGGATAGGTCCCCATGATGGCGCGGTTCATCAGGGGTTTCAGCGAATCCTGCTGCAAAGCGAGGTAGTTGACCCCCCTGATCCTGCCAACCAGCAGGTTGGGGTCATAAGCGGGTGCCGTGACCAGGGCCAGGATCTCCCCGGAAGATGGTTCAATAGCCACAATACTGCCGATCTTGTTTTGCATGAGCAGTTCACCGTATGCCTGTAATCCGGCATCGATCGAGATCGTAAGGCTGGACCCGAGCACTGCGGAGGTGTCGTATCTGCCTTCGGCAAAGGGTCCCTTTTCGCGGTTGAACACATCCACCATCACCACGCGAAGACCTTTCACGCCCCTGAGCTGTTGTTCGTACGAGCGCTCAAGCCCGCTTTTCCCGATATAATCGCCCTGGGTATAGTATTTTTCGGCCTGAAGTTCGGACCGGTCCACTTCCCCGACATATCCCAGGAGATGTGCGGCAACCGGCCTTGAATATTTTCTCAGGGTCCGGGCCTGTACATAAAAACCGGGGTATTTGTAAAGTTTTTCTTCCAGATACCCGTAATCCTGCCTGGAGATCTGCTCAAGGAAAAGGGATGGTTTGCGGTAGGAATAATGTTTGGCCTTTTCGAGCCTGTTAATGAAATCCTCCATGTCGAGGCCAAGCAGGGCGCATAGTTCGGTGGTGTCGAAAGGTTGTAACTGCCTTGGCACCACCATCAGGTCGTATGCCGCCTCATTGTAAACGAGCAATTCGCCATTACGGTCGTAGATAAGCCCCCTGGCCGGGTACTCGGTCACATAGCGCAATACGTTGTTCTCGGCCGAAAGCTTGTATTCGTTGCTCAGGGCCTGCAGCATGAACAGCCTGACGGCATAAAGGATGCCCACCATCAGAAAAATGCCGATGATAATGAATTTACGGTGCTGGTAATCGGTTGAGATCATGGGCCCTGGACTGCTATGGCAAAAATAGGTGAAATTGGTGAGAATCAACCGGCCCCAAAAGTTAAGTGGCCGGTTTGCCATAGTCGCCAGGTCAGTGTGTTCCGCTGTGGCCGAATCCCCCGGCGCCCCGCCTGGTTTCGTTAAGCTCCTGAACCTCCTCCCACTCGGCCTTTTCGTGCCGTGCAATGACCATCTGTGCGATGCGCTCACCGTCGTTCACCGTAAAAGGATCCCTGGAGAGGTTTACGAGGATGATCTTGATCTCGCCGCGGTAATCGGCATCGATGGTTCCCGGCGTATTCACGAGGCTGATCCCTTTTTTAACGGCCAGTCCGCTTCGGGGCCTGATCTGGGCCTCAAAGCCTTCGGGGAGTTCGATGAAAATACCCGTGGGGATCAGGGCCCTTTCCAGTGATCCCAGCGTGACAGGGGCATCGAGGTTGGCCCGCAGGTCCATGCCGGCCGATAAAGGGGTTTCGTACGATGGAAGGGGGTGACGGGAATGGTTTACGATCTTGATCTTCATGAGGGGTCAGTTTTCGTTGGATTGATCTTTAATGAATTCGCCGGCATACCGTTTACGTTCCAGCATGATCGACACAAAAAGGAATATGCCGATATAAACTGCGTGCACTGCATACCTGAGGATCCCTTCGGGCAAAGTGAGGGCTGAAGCCATGAAATAAAGGCCCAGGGCCAGTACAAAATAGATAAGGATCCTGCCAAGGTCGTAGGGGATGGGGTAGAACCTGCGGCCCCAGAAATAAGCGATCACGACCATACTCAAATAGCAGGCAAGGTGGGCCCAGGCAGCCCCGTGGTACCCAAAGCGGGGCACGAGCATAAAGTTCAGCAGTATGGTGATGAAAGCCCCGGCAAGGGCAATCAGGGCACCGTAAAATGTTTTATCGGTCAGCTTGTACCAGACCGAAAGGTTATAGAAAACCCCGAGCAGCAGGTTGGCCATCAGGATGATTGGGACGATGGCGAGGCCGGTACGGAAATCGGAACCGATGAAATATTTTACAAGGTCGATAAACAGGGTAACGCCGAGGAAGATGATCAGGCAGAAAATGATGAAATACTTCATGACACCGGCATAAAGTTTCCTGGCATTTTCTTCGCGGGCATGGGAGAAGAAAAAAGGCTCGGCTGCGTACCTGAACATCTGGATGAACAGGGTCATCAGCACGGCAAGACGGTAATTTGCCCCGTAAATGCCGAGCTGGGCGAGCACATAATTGTCCTTGTCGGCAATGCCTTCCGGTACGGTGATGAGGAATTTGAACAGCAGCTTGTCCGACACCTCGTTGATCATGCCGAAGAGCCCGACCATGAGCAGGGGGAAACCATAAACCAGCATTTTCCTGAGCAGCGCCGTGCTAAAGGAGAATGATGTTTTGATGATGTCTGGAAGCAGCAGGACCAGGGTGACCAGGGTCGCGATCAGGTTTGAGATAAAAGCATAACCCACACCGATTGCGGGATTGTAAACCAGGCCAATGACGGAATCAGGATCATTTTTGAGCACCCAGGGGCAATAGAGCAGGAAGAAGAAGTTGAACAGGATATTAACGGAAACATTAACGATCTTGATCCATGCGAAGCGGAATGCCCTGTTCTGCTGCCTGAGCCGGGCAAAAGGAATGGCTGTGAAGGCATCTACCCCCACGATCACGGCAAAGTAGATGATGTATTCGGGGTGGCCGGGATACCTGATCAGGCCGGCAATAGGGGAGGCGAAAATGCCGGCCAGCACAATGAATGATGCTGAAGTGATAAACAGTGAACCCAGGGCTGTGGAAAATACCCTGTCCTTATTGTTTTCCGATTCGGCAAATCGAAAAAAGGAGGTTTCCATGCCGTAGGTCAGCAATACAAGCAGAAATGCGACATAGGCATAAAGTTCGGTGATGATGCCATATTCACCTTCGGCAAAAATACGCGTGTAAAAAGGGGTCAGCAGGAGGTAGTTCAGCAGGCGGGGCACGATGGTCCCCATACCGTAAACCGCTGTCTGTCCTGCAAGTGTTCTTAAAGGCTTCAATGGCTGGCTCTTTATCTGTTTGCAAATGTAAACAGTTAAATCTATTCTTCCCTATCCCGGTAGCGGAAGTTTAACCGGAAATTGTGGCAGGGCATGCGGTGATCACAATGCCGGCAGCTTGATCACGAATACCGTTCCCTCGCCTGGCACAGATTCAAATTCCACGCTGCCTCGTGCATCGGTAACGATGCTTTTCACCAGGGCCAGCCCAAGGCCCATACCGCTGGATTTCGTGGTAAAGCTCGGCGAGAAGATCCTGTCAACCATATCAGCGGGTATCCCCGGGCCATCATCCCCGACGCGGATAACATAAAACCCGTTTTCGAGATCCAAATGGATGTTTACTGCGCCAGTCCTGTCCGTTCCGATTGCCTGCACCGAGTTTTGGATCAGGTTGTTGAAAACCCTGATGATCTGGTTTTTATCGGCAAGGATCACGGCGGGCGACCGAAGGCCGGATTCGAAGGAGAAGCTGATGTTCTCGATGTCGGAAAAAAGATGGAGCGATTTACGTATGGCCTCAGAAAGGTCGATGCGCTCTTCGTTTTTCTGGGGCATCTTTGCAAAATCAGAGAATTCTGTGGCAATGGCCGACAGGGTTTCGATCTGTTCGATGATGGTATTGGTGAACTTGCGAAGGCGCTCTTCCCAGTCGGGGGAGTGTTCATCCCATGCTTTCTGAAGGTACTGGACGCTCAGTTTCATGGGCGTGAGCGGATTCTTGATCTCATGGGCCACCTGTTTGGCCATTTCCCTCCAGGCACTTTCTCTTTCTGAACGGGCCAGCAGCTCGGCGCTTTTCTCCAGTTCATCGACCATACGGTTGTATTCTGCCACCAGGGTGCCGATCTCGTCCTTTTTTGACCAGTTGATCTTTTCATTGATGCCGCCAAGCGACAGCTTGGCGATCTTTTCCCTGATCAGTTGCAGGGGACGGGTGGTAAACCTGGAGATCAGCACGGCGATGAAAATGGCCACGGCGATAAGGAGCACATAGGCGTTGAGAAAAGCATTGAGGAAATAGGATATCTCCGCCTGCAACTCCGTTTGCCGGGCAAAATACGGAAGGTTCAGGTAGGCGATCACGCTGCCGTCGGCATTCATGAAAGGAACATATGCGGAGGCATAATCCTGGTCGCCTATTGTTTCGGTGTGGATGAAAAGAAGTTTCTGATCGATCGTAAGCGTACGGTATGCTTCAGCATTCATGCGGGCTGAAACGAGTTTTTTCTGAAATATCTGCGGCCGTGATGAGGCCAGGAGATAGCCATTGAGGTCGTAAAGGTTGATATCGGAAAAGAAAACCTGCGAGAACTTGATCATCAGCGTGGTGAGGTAATCCTGCATATCGGGCGTTAGGGCCTGTGCACCGGAAAGTTTGTGTTCGAGCTCGATGAGGACGGAGTGGGTCTTTTCACGGAGGATCTGCTCATTCTTGGTGGAATTCAGGCCGACGATATAGGCTACGGATATATAGCCTACGAAGAGGAAAGAGATGATCAGCAGCGATACGATATAGAGCTGCAATCTGTTCCTGAAATTCAATCCGATGTGCACCCGGGTAAAAGGCAGGTTAACGGCAAGAAGAAATAGCAGGGTAAAGAGGGTGAAGAAAAGCAGTAGGTATGAAAAGGGCGCCACCACCTCTATGAAACTTTCGCGGCTTTTGCTTATGATTATGTGCTGTCCTTCGTCGATCCGGTTGATGTAGTGAACATAGTTGTTATGGTCGAAGAATGTGCCCGGGCCTTCGGCCGAATAACGGTCGAAACTGGTGCTGTAAGGATAATCGCCATACTTGAACACCAGTTTATTGTCCTTATACCTTGCGTAGGAATAATTCTCGACGTCGGTGTAGGTTTTTACATTCTCGTCGATCAGCAGTTCGGGGTATCCAAGTCCTTCCTCCGGGAAGAAGAAAGAGAAGAGTTCCATATAAACATTCACGGTATCCCGCCCACGGTTCAGGATGAATGTTTGTGTTGACAGATAGTTACAAAGTCCGGCTTCATTATCATAGCGGTACAGCCGGTCGCCGGCCTCGGAACTGTCGACACTGGCCATAATGTTGCCGAAGTATTCATTGCAATTCACAATATATCCTTCGGGCTGTATGATCAGGTCCCTGTCGGGCGTGCAAATGGTTACCATCCATTCATATTTTCTCAGGCGTTCTGACAGATATGAATCTTCGATATACTCCACCGCCCATTCTTCATTTTCGGTGCTGTAGGGGGCCTGCGAGAGCAGCCGGTGAAGCAGGGTGTCGTGTTTCATGTCGCTGATCACTTCGCGGAAGAAATATTCGGTGAGCGGGTCTTCGCCCCCGGCAAGTTCGATGGCCAGCAGGGACCTCTGCTCTGCCTCCTTCTGTTTGTTGTAAACTGAGATCACAGCAGTGCTGAGGATGGAGAAGAGGAAGAGGTAGATCAATACATTGGTAAAGCCTGTTTCGCTGATCATGGGCCTCGCATAGGCAAGGGCAAAAAATATCACGGCATATGCCACCATGGGAAGGAACAGCAGCCTGTTACAGTCGTGGAACAACACACAGAAAAGATAATAAAGGGCGTTGGCCAGGAAGAATAGCAGGAAAAAGGTCGTGATCTTCCGGGATGAGTAATAAAAGGCAAGTCCGAGGATACGAAATGAAACAAGGAAGAAAGAGAATAAAAGGACAGTAAAGATGGCGATGGCGAGGAACGATTCGGCCGAGAGGAAAAACAACTGGCTGAGGTTCATCGAATAGGAAGCATCGATCACGAGGCTTTCTGCAGCCCAGAGGAAAAGGCGGTAAAAAATGAAAATATGCAGGAAAAGGGAAAAAACAAGAAAATATCGCCTGGCTTTGCCGGGCTTTTTCACTGCAATTACATTCCGGTAGGTAATGAAGAGGACGTAGGTGATGGCCAGCAATGCCAGTGCATTGAAGAAAAAGTCGCCCAGGGAGGGGATAAGGTCCGATGCAGCAAAGGAGCCCGGGCTGAAAAGGCTGCTCTCGTAAAGTCCTGAAGGCCACTTGAAGATGAACATGAGGGCACGGAGGATGATCACATCGATGCTGTAAGAGATCACCATCAGCAGATCGGAGCGGATGAAAGGCTTCAGGCTGAGGTAGGCATGATAAAGGAAGGCGCACAGGCTGAGGAATGCCAGTGCATAGAATAGAAGCAGGGTATAGGCCAGTGTGGCAGAAGGACCGGTTGCACGTTCCGGCGACAGGGAGAACAGGAAACGACCCTCGCTGTCATAGATGGGAAATGGACCATCAGCAAACGAGATGGCGGTTTTTACCGGCACATCGAAGGCTTTCTGGACGCGGTTCT
>JAXGTH010000021.1:0-26255 GCA_040775045.1 Bacteroidales bacterium | reverse complement strand
TGCTGTTACCTTCAAACTCGTTCACCGGCATCAACTCGAGCACGTTCACGCCCAGCCGTGCCAGGTAATCGAGGGTATCGGTCACTGCCGCATAGGAATGGGCCGTAGTAAAATCCCTGATCAGCATTTCGTAGATCACCAGATCGGTTGTTTTGGCAGGGACGAAATCTTCTACTTCCCACTGGTAAGGCTCCTGGGCAGTCTGCAATACCGTGGCGATGCCTTCGGTTTTCCCGGCAGGATAGTCGATAAGGCCGGGGTAGGTCTGCTCCGTGATATGATGGTCGTTCCAGGGATCGCTGGTCTTGTCGGCATAAGGATCGCCTACCTTGACCTCGCCATCGATATAATACTGGAAGATGTATTCCTTCCCGGGGATCAGGCCCTCAATGCTTAACCAGAATCGCAGGCTGTCGGGCGTCATGTTCGCGAAATAGTCATTATCGACCGACCAGTCGTTAAAATCGCCGATCACATATACGAATTCCTTGCCGGGGGCCAGAAGGCTGAGTACCACTGATGTATCGCTAGTGTAGTTGATGCCATCGCGAATGCCTTCGGGCAAGGCTGCCAGGCTAACTTCAGGCCTGACCTGGAAATAAAATGAATCTGCGACCATGCCTTCATTGTTTTCGGCCACCGCCTTGATCCAGTGCAGATCATAAGTATCCGGGATATATGTTTCAAGCAAATAGTTGCCGCTCGTCTGTGCTATCAGGTTATCCTCCACATAAAGGCTGACCTGGTCCGCTTCATTGGCCTGCACCTCGATGATGATCGGCTCGTTGAGGGCAACCAGCACAGGAGTGTTCACGGGTTGCAGGAATGTAATATTCAGTCCCGGCTCAGTAACGTCAACGAAGATATCCCCACCTGTTTCGGTTTTTCCTTCGAGCCATTGCCCGTTCACTTCAACGCTGCTCCTGAACACGAAGGCCATCTGGAAGATCTCCTCATCTTGCGGCACCCCGTAATACGCCCTGATGGAAGGGGTGATCTCAAGGGTGTAAAGGTCGGCACCTATCCTTGTCATTTTCGTTTCGGGAATGTTTACCCCCCAGCCGGATTTCACGTAACGCCAATCGTTTGGCATCTGGCTTTCCTCCGTCAAAACACCTGTATGGGCATACACGTCGCCGGTATAGCCGGCAAGGCCGGCATTGCCCTGGGTCGCATCGAAAGTAACTACAACGCTCTGGTCAGTGACCGGGAAGGCAGGATCGGTAGTGACCACCTGCGAGAGGAGGGTGAACGAAATAAGCAATGTCGCAGAAAAAGCCAGGATTATCTTCATGATTAAGTATTTTGGAATTGACAAATTTACTTGATTCACATTAATATAGACAATGTAACGGGACCTAATGTTCGCTGTTTTATGTTTTTTTATGTTTTTGTTGTTGCCTGATGGCAAAAATGCCATTGTCTATCCGGTCATATCGCATGCCATGACAAAAAAAAAAGCCCTGCCGTCGGCAGGGCTTGGATCCGGGCCGAAGCCCTTATTCTTTCACGAATTTTGCAACCTGGTATCCCTGGTTGTTACGTACGGTGAGGAAATATACACCGGTGGTGAGGTCGCCCGTGAATACCCTGATCTCCTTCTGCATGGAGATATCGTTGAGGGTATAAACAAGTTCGCCAAGGATATTGTGAATTTCGATGGCGCTGACCTGGTTGATGTCGCTGTTGAGTGTAACATTGAGGTACGACTGGCATGGGTTAGGGTACAGTGAACGTACGGCATCGATGTTATTGTCGATGATGCCGGTGGTCCCCCAGATATCGTTAAATATGGTATCTGAAGCAACAGCCACCATCCTGTTCGGATCGCCTGTCCATTCGCCATTGTCCCAGCTAGGGGTACCGTCGATCACCCTGAAATACTTGTACTGTACATCGTCGGAGGTATAAACCTGCAGTGTAATGGAATAGATGAGTTCCTTGGACGGGGGGTGAGTTTGAAATACTGCACCGTTCCGGGCTGGGCCCATCCATTGGCAATGTTGCCTGCAATGAAGATCTCGTCCGTGTCGGGATTGAATTCAGTGGCGTTTTCCATGTCGACATTGAAGGTCACCAGGTTTGGCTTGTCTGCCCAGGTGTATTTAGCCGTGGTTTCTCCCGTAAAAACGCCAACGCGGTTAGGATCGCCGGCCCACTCGCCGTTGTCCCAGCTGGGTGTTGCGTCGTAAATAAGGAAGAACTTGAAGGCGGCCACATTTTCGCCGGCTGCAAATTCATAAACCAGTTCGTAGATGAGCGGGTCCGTGGCATTGGGTGTCATCATGTAATCCGGGTTGGTCCCTGGCTGTTCCCAACCCAGGAAGTCACCGGCCATGTAAACATCGGTGGTTTCTGCATTAAAGTCAGGCAGGTCGTTCAGGTCGACCTGGAACGTCACATTGTACTGCGCCATCAAGGCTACAGCAATGAATAATGAAGAAACAAAAAGTAAAAGTTTTCTCATAGCGCTAGGTTTAAGTGAATAAAATTATTTGATTAAATATACAATTATTTTAAATCATTTAACAATATGTTAACCCGTAAAGTTACAATAAAAAATATGTTCTTGTCAAAAAAAACGATGGACTTTTTCAGGTTCCGGAGTTTCTCATGCACCGGAACCTGAAAAAGCCACCCTGTCAATATATTGAGATATCAATCATATAACGCTGATATACAAATACTTGAAGTACATCCTACTGAGCCGTGAACCAGTATTTCATGGCCCGCAGGTCGACGGTGATCATATATTCGCCTGCCACACCCGGTACGGGTATTTCAGGAGGATCCGGAACACTTTCGGTTGGCCTGTAGGACAGGGTACCGCCATCGGGTCCGCCATCGTATGAACCCCACTGCGGTGCCCACTGGCCCAGTACTTCAAGGAACTTCATCCCTCCATCAGCATTCAGCGTGGTCACGATGGTGAACTTTGTGAGGGTATCGGGATCCTGGGTAAATGGCAGTGCAAGCGTATTGTCCCAGCCGACCGGTGTACCGGCACCGACCAGGTAGAGCTCGCCTGAGGTCAGGATGGTCCTGTAGGTCAGCCCGACGGTATCGGCCTCGATGTAATAGTTACCCTCCACATCGCCAACCGGGATAGCTGCCGGGTCGGCAACCGTTTCATCAGGCCTGTAAACCAGCGGTCCGTCTTCAGCAGTACCTGTAGCGTCGGTTCCCCATTGTGGTGCCCACTGGCCAAGTTTAGAAATGAACTTGATGAATTGGTCGGCACCGGGGACCAGATGTTCTGTAATGACATAAACGCCATCACCCAGTGGTGTCATCGGCCACGCCTTGGTATTGTCCCAGCCGATGGTGGTCCCGCTGCCCAGCAGGTAGATCACCTTCGAAGTCACAACATCTTCATATGGTGTGATCGTGAGGGTGATCACCTGTGAAAATGCGTCGGAATAGGTTGTTTCGTCATTGATAAAGGACTTGACCCTGAATGAGAAGTCGGTGGCTTCACCAACCACGGCGCCCATGGCGAGGGCCTTATCGTTCATTGCAGCCACTGTTGGCGTAAACATCAACTCTTCAGTGGTAACAAGATTGGCTACATTTTTAAAGTTACTGTCGGCCATATCATATTGAAGGGCATATTTCACCGTTTCAAGGTCAGATATGTTATACACCGCAGCCGACCACTGGAAGCTGGCAAAGTCGTTTGCGGCATCTTCGATGGTCAGCACGTAGGTACCCCCGTCGTCCGGGCTGCTGATGCCCGGTGCCACGGTCTGGCTCATATCCAGGACGGGCTCGCTATCGGGTTTTTTGCATGCGAACAGCACACCCAATCCCAGAATAAGCAGAAAAATATATTTCATGTTCTTCATAACGTGTTTGTTTTTAGTTTTTAATATCCTGTATTCTGCACCAGGTTCGGATTGGCGGTAAGGTCCGAGGCAGGTATCGGGAAAAGATTATACTTGCTGTCGGTTGCAATACCTTCCTTCACTTTCCCTTTCCAGGGCCAGAGGTATTCACCTCCGGTGAATTTTCCGAAGCGGATGAGGTCGGTCCTGCGGTGGCATTCCCAGTAAAGTTCACGGGCCCGCTCATTCAGGATAAATTCAAGGTCGATACTGCCAACCGGATCCGCTTCAGCCCTGTCGCGCAGGTCATTCACGTAGCCCAGGGCTTCGCCTGTGGTTCCGCCGGTACCGCCGCGCAGCACTGCTTCGGCATACATCAGGTAAACATCAGCCAGCCTGAACATGGGGAAGTCGGTATCCACAAATTCCAGGCTGCTGCCCGGATCGCCCGTTGAAGTCACGTTTTTGAACTTCGCGATGGCATAACCCTCGTTGAAGATGGAAATATCTTCAATTTCCAGGGTCTGTCCATCCGTGAAGAATATGGCCCTCTTATCAGTTTCCCCTGACGGGTCGTCGAACTTTTCGACCAGGGCACTGGTGGTGCGTGTACCTCCCCATCCGCCGCTCAGGCCGAATTCGGCAGGATCCATCTCGCCGCCCACGGCAGCATGGATGATGAAGTTGGTCCCGCCGTAGGTGGTGGTGAGGATCCCGTCGAAGTTCACTGAGAAGATCACCTCGTTGGCGTATCCCGGGCCGTTATCTGCCAGGAAAAGATGCGCATATTCGGGCACAAGGCTGTAACCGGCCTCCATGATCTGGTTGCAATAGGTGATACATTCGGTATATTTCCCCTGGCCTGCACCAAGGTATACCTCGGCGTTCAGGTACAGTTTGGCCAGCAGCATCCACACGCATGCCTTGTCGGCACGGCCGTATTCATTGCCCCTGGCAGGCTTCATGAGGGGTTCGATGGCCTTGAGTTCGCCTTCGATATAGGTAAACAGGGCATTGCGCTGGATCTGAGCGGGGAAGAAGAAACCCACTTCATCCTCTTCCGTTACAAAAGGCACATTCCCGAAAAGGTCGAGGGCATGCCAGTAGCTCAGTGCACGCAGCCAGCGTGCCTCGGCACGGTAGAAGCCGATATCTTCACGCAGGCTTCCGCTTACGCCGCGATCATCGAGCTTTTCATCCGTGGTTTCCCGGATAAACTCGTTGGCCAGGGCTATCTGGTAAAAGATCCTGTAATAGAAGGCCGTGATGAACACATCGCTGGAACCCCAGGTCTGGTGGTGAAAATCCTTGATGGTCTGGTCATTCCACCCGATCACCGCTTCATCGGTGGGCAGTTCCTGGTGGTACCAGTAACCGCGGAGGTACTGACCGAAACCTTCATCGATCCCGGTAATGTCAGGCTGTCCTGCCGGGCCTTCCTGGCCCGAAAGAGCCAGTCCGGCATAGATCTTGGCAAGGACGTATTTGTAGTTTGCAGGATCGTCGAATACCGATGCCGCCGTGATCACATCAGGATCGATGGGCACGGTATCGAGATCTTTGTGGCAGGACCCTCCGATCAGGACGATCGCTGCTGCCAATACTATTATTGATAATATTCTTTTCATATCTCTTTAGTTTTTTCGTTAGAAGGTTAAACCCACCCCGAGAACATAAGCCCTCGGCCTCGGATAGATATTGTTGTCGATACCCAGGAAGATCTCCGGATCGATACCCTTGTACTTGCTTATGATAAAGGCATTGTTGACCGTAAACGAAAGGCGCAGGTTAAGCCTTTCCTTCCAGAGGTTATTGAAATTATACCCCAGGGTCATGAAGTCCATCTTGAAGAATGAACCGTCCTGGATATAATAATCAGAGAGGTACTGGGGGTTGACAAAATCCGTTTCAGTGACCTCTGTCGAGATGTTCGACAGGTAAGGTCCTTCCGGGCGATACAGCCGCTCGTACACAGCATTCTCCGATTCAACATTGTTGTACACATAATTCCCGAGGTACAGGCGTCCTGAGAATGAGAAGTCGAGGTTCTTCCAAACGAACATGGAGTTCAGCCCGAGGATGAAATCGGCATTGGGATCCTTGTAGTGATACCTGTCGTCGTCGGTGATCTCACCATCGCCGTTCCTGTCGACATACATACCCTGGATGGGTTTGCCGTCGGCATCATATACCTGTTCATAGACGAAGAAGGAGAAGGCGGGCTTGCCCACGCTGTGGATCTGCACGGTGTTGCCCACCCCGCCGGCGATACCGCCAACCTTGTATCCCAGGTAGTTGGGATCGTCGGAAGCCGTCAGCTTGGTGATCTCATTCTTGTTGTATGAAAAATTCACGCCAAGATCCCAGCTCATGTCTGTTTTTGCAATGGGCTTGGTGAAGAGGGAAAGCTCGATCCCCTTGTTTTCCAGGTTACCGATATTGGTCAGGATCTCATTGGTAAGGTTGGTCCCTGCCGGGACGGGAACAATGTTCAGGAGGTCTCTGGTCTCGCGCAGGTATAGATCCAGGTACCCGTAGATCCTGTCGTCGAGGAATCCGAAATCAAAGCCTACGTTCCAGGTGGTGGTTTCCTCCCACTTGATATTGGCATCGTATCCTTCGGGCCTTAAGGTCCTGTAATACATGTTGCCCAGTTGGTAGTATGCACCATTGAGGTTATAGGTATATCTCGCAAGGTAGGGATAATCGCCCTGGTTGATGTTCTGCTGACCGGTGATCCCGTAGCTCAGCCTGAGCTTGAGCTGCGACAGCCAGGAAACATTGTCCATGAACTTTTCTTCATTGATCTTCCAGGCCAGGGCCACTGACGGGAACCATCCTGCCCGGTTATCCTTTGAAAACCTCGAGGTGTTGTCGTTCCTGAGGGTAAAGGTTAGCAGATACCTGTCCTTGAAGGTGTAATTGATACGACCGTAGTATGAGAGCAGGTAGTATTCCGTGGGATCGTCGATCGTGTCGATCAGCTCGGGTGTCCTGGCCACATTGGAGTTGATGTTAAAATTGCTCCTGTAGAAATATTGCCATGAATAACCGGCCATTGCATTGAGTTTGCTCTGGATCGATTTGAAGCTTTTTTCATAGTCGAGGTAGAATTCCAGCAGCTGG
This sequence comes from Bacteroidales bacterium, assembly GCA_040775045.1. Lineage (GTDB taxonomy): Bacteria > Bacteroidota > Bacteroidia > Bacteroidales > B18-G4 > B18-G4. The sequence continues at coordinate 19,305 of JAXGTH010000021.1, read as the reverse complement.
TTCTGCTTTTCCTGCCGGTAGGAATTATCCACCCCGCCGCCGTGCTGCGGATCATATTCGAAAGCAGCGGTGGTATCCACCCATATCGTTCCATCACTGCTGGAGAAGTCACCGGCCAGGTTGAGGTTTGCCCTCAGTTCGGGAAGCCAGTGCAAACGATAGTCGAACTGCACATTCCCGAGGAACCTGTTCACCGTGGAGATGTCCTCACGCTGGTCGAGCAGGGCCACCGGGTTGCGGGTTGCCTGGTCAACGGGATTGCCGTTAGCCTGTGCCCAGTAGTAGTAGCCACCGAAGGGGGCATTGGGATCATCGACCATCACCGGCTGGGTGGGGTCGAACTGCAGGGCAGCATTGATGGCCCCCCTGTCGGCAAACCTGTTCTCCACATTGATATATTTGGCATTCAGGTTAATATTAAGTTTATCGCCAAATAGAGTTGGGTTAAGGTTAAGGCCGACGTTGGTCCTTTTCATGTTGTCGGTCTTGAGTATACCGTCCTGACCCGTATACCCTACCGAGAAACGGTAAGGCATGAAGGTGAAGGCGCCGGAGGCACCAAGATAGTGTTCGTGTCCGAAAGCATTGTCGAAGATCTCGTCCTGCCAGTTGGTGCTGGCATTGCCCATCATGTCGACATGTGTGGGTTGCCGTTCGGCGATAAGGGCGCGGTAATCATCTGCTTCGAACACCTCTACCCTCTTGGTGGATGTATTAAGGGTGAACTTTCCGGTGTATTCAAGTTTCAGGGGGAATTTCTTGCCCGACTCAGCAAGTCTGGATTTCTTGGTGGTGACGATGATCACCCCGTTGGAGGCCCTGGAGCCATAGATGGCCGTTGCAGAAGCATCCTTGAGTACCGTCATGCTTTCGATATCGTTCGGGTTGATGGTGCTGAGCGAACTTCTGACGCCGGAGATCCCTTCATTATCGATCGGCACACCGTCGATCACGATCAGCGGGTCGTTCAGTGCCTGCAGGGAGGAACCTCCCCTGATGCGTATGGTCGCTTCGGCACCCGGGGCACCGCCGCTGTTCACCACCTGAACACCTGCCACCTTGCCCGAGATCAACTCTGCAGGGTTGATGACCGTTCCCTGGTTGAAGTCTTTTGACTCGATGGCATTAACGGCACCGGTGGCATCATCCTTCTTCTGGATACCGTAACCGATCACCACGAACTCGTCGAGCATCTCGGCATCGATCTTCAGTGAAACATCTACCGTGGTATTGGGTTGCACAGTGACCTCCTTGGTCTGATAACCGACATAGGAGAATACCAGCACCGTGTTTGGCCCTACGGAAAGGCTGAAATTACCGTCGTAATCGGTAACTGTTCCCGTAGTGGTACCTTTAACCTGCACGGTGGTACCCGGAAGGCTTGAGCCGTCCTCGGCATCGAAAACCTTCCCTCTCACCGTTCCCTCCTGGGCATAGCCTGAAATGGTGAGCATGGCCATGAACATCAGGAACAGTAAGAATCTTTGCGTAATTTTTCTTACCATAAGAATAGAATTTAGTTAGTAAACATATATGCTGTCAGTATTTAGAATTTCCGCCCCTGTTGATGATCGCACTCAATCAAACCGTAAATTTAACTTATATTTAACATTGATGCAATACCAATTTTATACATAAACGTTTATTTAGAATCTGTCCTAAATAACAACCTCCCAAGGTATTCCTTCATGCCGTTTTTTTATTCTTTACCAGCCATATTTCCCATGTAACAGGATTAATTCCCGTTCGACACGAGGACTTTATATTCCCAGGGGCCGAGCCTGAATTCGGTATTTTTGTCCACCTCTGCCTGCTCCCCGCTGAACCAGTCCAGGTATACTCCTTCAACAGCGGGTCCACGGAGCGTGAAAACCGTATCATGCAACGACATGTTCGTCAGCGACAGGACCTTGTTTCCATCCTTTGTTCTTAAAAAGGCATAAATATCTTTACTTCCATTCACCCTGACCCGTTCCAGCACGCCCCCGGAAGTGCCGCTCCACAACGCCTTATTTTCTTTTCTCAGTTTCCCGAGGCTGGTATAAAATTCTTTAAGGGGAAAATCATCCCACCCGATCGTGTCCTTCTCGAAAAATTCAAGTCTCTCCTTCAAGGCTGCCTCCTGCCCGCTGTATATGAGTGGCATGCCGGGCAAGGTGTAGGTAAGCACCGCAAAAGCGTCCACTGCATCGCCCAGGCGTTCATATTCGGTACCATTCCATGAATTTTCGTCGTGATTGGTGATGAAATACATGCGGTATGCATCGCGCGGATAAAGGGTATTATGTTTGATGAAGTACTTGTCGATATCGGCCACACCCTTTTTACCTTTTGCGATCTCGTTCATGATATGGTGCAGTTCCCAGGCATATGACATGTCGAATGCATGGATATGGTGTTCGGGGAGTTCGGCTTCGGCAAGCATGAAAACCGGCTTCACACTGTCAAGCGCTGCCCTTGCGCTTTCCCAGAAATCGGTCGGGACTTCGGCGGCTACATCACAGCGGTAGCCGTCGATATCCGCTTCCTCGACCCAGAATTTCAGGGCATCGGTCATGGCCGCACGCATATTGTCGTTGTCGTAATCGAGTTCGGCAACATCGGTCCAGTCGAAGGGAGCGATCATATTCCCGTTCGTGTCCCTGGTATACCACTCCGGATGCTCCTCCACCCATGGGTTATCCCAGGCCGTGTGATTAGCCACCCAGTCGAGGATCACGTACATGCCCAGTTCATGGGCCCTGTTTACAACTGCCCTGAAGTCGTCCATGGTACCAAACTCAGGGTTGATGGCTTTGTAATCCTTCACCGAGTAATAGCTGCCCAGGGTTCCCTTCCGGTTCTTCTCCCCGATGGGATGCACCGGCATGAACCACAGGATATCTACGCCAAGCTCCTTCAATCGCGGAAGGTGTTCCATGAAGGCATTGAATGTCCCTTCAGGGGTGAACTGCCGCACGTTCACTTCATAGATCACGGCGTTCCTGTTCCATTCGGGATGGACGACAAAGGATTCGGGAGGCTGGATCTCCTTTGCAGTTTCCATGCATCCGGCAATCAGTAAACCGCCCAGCAGTAACACTGCCAGGGCCACGGTAAGGAATGGTGTGATCATAAGTTTTCTTTTCATTGTTTTTCAAGGTTTTATACAGGGTTGGCAACCCTATTAAGGTTGGCAACCCAATTCATAAAAATTATCAATAATAAAATCTGCCTCTGACAGGTTATCCCGCTGGTTAGTGGTAGTGATCGCCACAACCTTCATCCCGGCCGCTTTCGCCGATCTGATGCCGGCCACGGAATCCTCTACCACCAGGCAAAAGGCTGGTTCAACACCCAGTTCTTCTGCCGCCTTCAGGTATATCGCAGGATCGGGTTTGCCCCTGGCAACCATACTGCTGTCGACCACCACATCGAAAAACATGTGAAGATTGGTGTTACCCAGCACAAAATCGACATTCTCCGGCGGGGCCGATGTTGCAATGGCCAGCATGTAACCAGCCTCCTGCAATTTTGAGAGCAGGCTCTCCAAACCTTCGGCAGGCTCGATGTTCCCCTGGTAGAGGTCGCGGTAGAGTTTCTCCTTCTCCCCTGCGAACTCATACAACTGTATGGGGCTGAGGTGGCCGGGAAAGACATTCGTCAGGATATCCGTATTCGTCCTGCCGAAGAAGCGCGAAGGGTCGCCTTCGACGGTCAGGCCGTATTTCATAAAGAAATGCATCCATGCTTCGTGATGATAGCTGTGGTTATCCACGATCACCCCGTCCATGTCGAAGATGACGGCACGGATATCTTTACCGATCAGGTTCATCTTTTTGCCGTGTAAATATCAAATGAAAGTGGGGGGAGGCTCAGGCTGAAAATATTTCCCTCGACAGCCGCGGGATGGCCAAAATTATTTACGGGGCTGATCCCGGCAAACCTTTCCGGAAGTTCAAAGCTAATGTCAGCCTCTTCACTGCCTTTGTTCATCACGACCACCACGATCTCATCAAAATATGTCCTGCAGTATGCATAGGTCTGCTCACCTGCCAGAAGGGTAGTGAAGCCGCCGTATAACAATGCCATGTTATTTGTCCGCAGGGATGTGAGTTCCTTTACGATCCCCCTGAGGGTCTCTTCCTCCTCCGACAGGCCATTGAAACGCATCATGCGCCGGCTGTCAGGGTCGTTTCCACCCGGCATCCCGATCTCGTCGCCGTAATAGATCACCGGAACGCCGGGAATGGTCATATTGAAGGCGAACAACAGGGCGGTGATATCGTAGGCCCGCATATCGCCCACGCCGATCTCGCGTGTCCATCCCGCCTTTTTGGCATCTTCATCGAAAAGCAGGTCTCCCCCGGCATAGGAGGTGAAGCGTCCCCTGTCCTGGTTGCCCGTGATATAACCCATGAGGTTGTGTGAGCCGTAAAAGCGCAGGCTTTCATGCAGCGACTCGTCAAGTCGCGCAAAAGGTTCCCCGGGCCGGATCAGCACCGCGAGGGCATCGTCGTAAACATTGAAATCGAATTGCGCATCGAGCATGCCGCTGCCCACATAACTGCTGATGAGTTCCGGGCCGCCGTACGTTTCCCCGATCTGGTATACATAGGTTCCCCTCTCCTGCACCACCTCCTCCTTGAGTTTTCGTGTCAACGTGCGCCAGAATACTTCCGGGATATGCTTCGTGGCATCATGCCTGAAACCATCGAGGCCGTATTTGCTGATCCAGTATACCGCAGAATCAGAAAGCATCTCATAAACTTCTGGCTTTGCAAGGTCAAGGGTCGGGAGAAATACATCAAACCAGGTGGTGAGACGGTATTCATCCCAGCGCTCGGTGTTCAGGCTTCCATCGGGCAGATAAAGTTCCGTGGCCCAGTCGGGATGTGCAATATACACGGGGTGTTCCTGGTGCACATGGTTGGCCACGAAATCGAGCAGCACGTTCATATTATGCTCGTGAGCCACCTTAACCAGTTCATGCAGGTCTTCTTCCGTGCCATAACGGTCATCGACCAGGGTAAAAGATATCGGCCAGTACCCATGGTAACCCGAAAACTTCGATTCGGGGTCGGGCCAGTATCCAAAAGCGCCCTCAGGATTCCTGACCACCGGTGATATCCATATGGTGTTCACGCCCAGGTTCTCAAAATAACCATCCCTGATCTTCGCAGTAACCCCTTTGATATCACCACCGTGATAATCGGCCTGCGGAAGCACCTCGGGGATGTTCAGCGGCCTGTTGTTGCTGCTGTCGGCATCGAAGAACCTGTCGACAAAGGCATTGTACATGATCATACCCTGCAGGTCGTGCCGGGTCAGTTTAGCAGGATCGGTGAGCACACGGCCGTATTCCAGGGGGATGAGCAGGTCGTTGGACACACCATAGCCGTTCCACGCCCAGACCCTGAGAAATGAGCGCTGCATATTCATTGATTCCAGGGGTATGCCGATCTCGTATCCGACATCTTCGGTCTCGATATATTCGTGCGGAAGGAGAATATTCTGCCAGAAAGCAATGATCCCGGTCACCTCCCCGTTGAATCCCACCAGGACATTGTCGTCCTCGTAACTGTCAGCAAAGATTCGGGGCACCGCTGCGGCGACGTCCGTGCCCACAGCAAGCACTGAATTAAACCCTCCCTGGTTGTTGTCGATCTTATTGGGATTTGCCGGATCAAGCCTGTCCTCTCCGTCCACGACCAGCAGATACTGGTACGTTCCCGGGTTGAGCATCAGCGTTGCACTCCAGACCCCGTCCCTGAACTCGAATTCGGGCCTCCCCGGGGTCCAGCCGTTGAACTCTCCCCTGGCCGACACGCTTTGGTATTCTGCGGTCCCTGGATCGAAACTTAATTCAACCGCCTGTTTGGCCGATCGCAGCAAGGGGACAGCCTCCGTAATCCCGTCGACCGTGATCTGCATCGGCACGATGGCAGGCATCCCCTGACAGGGTTCGATGTACAGCATATCACCTTCCCTGTGATAGAGGCTGTCGGGAAGACCTGGTATGGAAACATTCTCAATGCCGCCACCACCCGTAACGAAGTCGGCAAGAAAGATCTCGGTTGTGCCGGGAGAAAGGCTTACCGGCAGGGCAAGCCCGGTCATGTTGGTATGTGTTTCAACGGCCGGGTATTCCCTTGAACATGCCACAGCGAGGAGGGCCATGACGATAAGGAACCACAAATTTTTCATCATTTAAATATTTATACCTCAAAGATAATCAATCGCAGACTGAATGGTTCACTCCTTCAGCAACTGTTCCAGGATATGCGCTGCCCCTCCCACAAAACCAGGACAGCGGGTATTGAAGAGGCCGAGACTCCGGATCTCTTCCTTCTGGTCCGGATCGCTGATATCATAGCCCAGCAGTCCCCTGCAATCCGTGTCGGAATAAAGGGCCTCAAAGCGCCGCAGAAACTCCGTCGCCATTTCAACTGCCCCGTGATTGAAGTCCTCAATGACCGTATCCTGACCGTAGTGAAGGCCGATGACCATCAAGGCACCGGTAACGGCCCCACAGGTGTTGCCCTTGTATGCAATCCCGCCACCCATGGCGCTGCACAGTTTCATCCCCGAGCCGCGATCTATACCATATTTTTCGCAAAATGCCGTAAATACGGCCTGGGCGCAATTGGACCCGTCGACAAATGTCTTTTCGGCTATTTTTGGCGTTTTCATATTTCATTGGGATTTATCAGTGTGAGCAGGGCAAAACCATGTGCCCCGAGGGCGACCTGCAGGTCATCACCTGTGCATTCATATTCCGCCCCGTCCATTTCGTTGATGTACCTCCCGGCGGGAAGCCCCGCCAGCACCATGTTATGAGGATCATAAGCATTGTTGAATACTGCCACCACGAGGCCATCGTCGGATTCACGGACGAATGCATATCCATGTTGCGCTGAGGGTGCCGGGATCTCCACAGAACGGTAATCGCCTGTAACCAGTGCAGGGTATCTCTTCCTGAGGTGGATAAGTTCACGGTAGAAAGCAAAGAGCGCGGTATCGGGTTTCACCACAGCGGGCTGATCATATCCGCGGCCCCGGGCATCAGTGGTTTCATCCTCGTAAACGATATCTTCCCATAACATGGGCTTGCGGCAATCCGGATCACCCGAACCCCACATGCCCACCTCATCGCCGTAATAGATCATGGGCGATCCCGGATAGGTCATCTGGAAGGCCACCATCAAACGCAGGATATCGTATTCTTCCTGTGCAGGCTTGGCGGTAAGATAATCCTGATTCCTGGCTTTGCCGGTCCCGAAATACTCTTCCCAGGCGAGAAAAGAGGCAATGCCCCTGTTCATGATCCGCGATACAGGCCTGTCGGTGTCGTGGCTTCCCAGCAGGTTCTGCATGGCCAGCGTGACCTCCGGTCTGAATGCATTCCTCAGGCCACCCAGCAGGCTGTCGAATTCCCCCGGGCTGATCCCCTTATTGATAAAGAATTCGCTGCAGATGAAATCGAAATTGTAGTTCATCACGGCATCGAATTCGTCGCCCTCCAGGTAAGGCTTCAGGTTCTCAGGGCTGTCGATAACCTCAGCCACGAGGTATGCCTGAGGGTTGATCTTTCGCACATGCGACCGCCAGTCCTTCCAGAAGGCGTGCGATACTTCATAGGCTACATCCAGGCGCCATCCGTCGATGCCCTTCGCAACATCCCCATTCCCGGCAGGGTCCATCCACCGGCGGGTGATATTAAAAATATATTCCTTCGGGCCGCTGACGATCCCCTGCCCGTCTTCACGCAGTTCAGGCATGTCGCGGATGCCCCACCAGCCCTCATATTCGAAAGTGCTCCCCTTTACGGAGTCCTCCCACGAGTGCACCGTAAACCAATCCCTGAACCGCGATGCCTGTTGTTTCTCCCTGAGGTCGGCTATGGCAAAATGGTTGTACCCCACATGGTTGAACACCCCGTCGAAAATGATCCTCATCCCCCTGCTGTGCACCTCTTCGATCAGGCGCAGGGCCAGGCTGTCGGCCGATGTCCATTGCCAGGTGGAGGGATCATCGGGCACTTCGGCCCTCATGATCTCCCGGTCGCCCTCCGGATCAGGGCCAAAGGTCGGGTCGATATGATGATAGCTGGCAATATCGTACTTGTGATGGGACGGCGACACGAACACAGGGTTCAGGTATATGGCACCTACACCAAGCCTGCTCAGGTAATCCAGTCTGTCGATGATGCCCTGCAGGTCACCGCCGTATCGCCGGCGGGTGATATTATACCAGATATCCTCACCGTTGGCTCTCTCATAACCCTGCATGGCATACCAGTCGCTGCCCCAGGGGTGTAGCTCCCAGGGTTCCCTGAGTTCGTGGGGCCAGCATCCCCGCTGGTCAGCAAGCGTCGGGTCGTTGGATTGGTCGCCGTTCCTGAACCGTTCAGGGAAGATCTGGTACCATACGATGCCCCTGGACCATTCAGGCACGCCATCCGTTTTCCGGTCAGGTGAAACATTATCCACGTTTTGTTGTTGATTGCATGATGCCATCAGCAAAGCTGCCATTGTCAGTATGAGAGCAGATCGCATAAACCCGTTTATGTATCACAAATATCGGAAATAATCCTAAATAATGATCATCGTCCGAAGGCATGCATGGCGGGATGTGCTTTACCGGCCCGGAAACCGCCACCGGTTGTTTACAGTGATAAGGCCATCAAGCGCTTATGCTTAAATTAATCCGCTAAATATCCGGCAGTTCGGCCGCTTGTATTAATTTTGCAAATCATACCCGTGAAAATCATGAAAGAACCAAAAAGCAGGATGGAGGAGATCTGGCAACAGCTTTACCCCGGCGATGACGGGGCATTGCTCCGCGAATTCTTCGGCGAGCTGGACCGTACCGTCCAATCCATCACATTTCCCCCGCACCGTGAGGGATGGTATAAAGATGCCATTGTATATTCTCTTTATGTTGACCTTTTCAACAGGGACTTCCAGGGCCTGGAAGATAAACTGGACTATCTCGGCGAACTGGGTGTGAACTGCCTCTGGCTGTTGCCCATCCTCGACTCCCCGGGACGTGATGCGGGCTTCGACATCAGGGATTACCGGAGCATACGACCCGACCTCCTTGGCCTGACAAATAAGGCCGGCCAGGAGGAGAAGGCGGCAGTGTTTGCCGGATTTCTTGAAAAAGCGCATAGACGCGGCATCAAGGTGATCTTTGATATTGCCATCAACCATACCTCGAACGAGCATCCATGGTTCATGGAATCCAGAAAATCGGCCGATAATCCCTACCGCGACCATTATATCTGGGCCGACAATGACAAAGGGTATGGCGAAGCCCGCATCATTTTCGAAGGCTTGTGCCACAGCAACTGGGAAAAGGATGGCGATCATTATTTTTTCCACCGATTCTTTGAGTTCCAGCCCGACCTCAACTACCGCAACCCTGCTGTGCTGCTTGCCATGGCCGGCAACCTGCTTTACTGGCTGAAACTTGGTGTCGACGGTTTCAGGGCCGACGCCATCCCCTACCTCTGGAAGGAAGAAGGCACCACATGCGAAAACCTTCCCCAGACACACCTCATCGTAAAATTCTTCAGGGCCGTACTTGACGACATCAGGCCCGAAACGCTGCTGCTGGCCGAAGCCTGCCAGAAACCCCACGAGGTAGTCAGGTATTTCGGGCAGGGCGACGAATGCCATGCAGGCTACCACTTTCCGCTCATGCCTCAAATGTTCAAAGCTTTACACATGGAAAGCAGCCGGCCTGTGGCCAACATCCTCAGTCCGGAGGTAACACCCGGTATCCCTGAGGGCAGCCAGTGGTTCACCTTCCTGCGCTGCCACGATGAGCTCAGCCTGGAACTGGTCTATGTGAGCGAAGAGGACAGGAAATATATCCATGAGAACTACTGCAAGAAGCCGGAATGGGATTTCCGGCTGGGACAGGGGGTTTCGGCACGCCTTGCGGAACTGCTCGACAGGGATCCCGACAGGATCGCCCTGGCCTACGCCATGATGCTCTCGCTGCCCGGCACGCCGGTGATCTATTACGGTGATGAGTTTGGCAAGCTCAACGACCACGAATACTATAAGGAGCAGATACGGCTCACCGGAAAGGATGATACACGCTTCCTGGTCAGGGGAAGGATCGATTGGGATGAGCTGGAGAAGGAGCTGGACCGTGAGGGATCATTTCATGCAGAGGTGTTCAGCAGGATCAGCAAGATGGTGAACACACGCCGACGGTATCCCTCTTTCGGGAGAGGCAGGCTTGATATGATAGAAGTTAAAGGTACCGACGGCATACCACTGGAAGGGATCATGGCCTATTACCGGACACATGGCTGCAACCGAATCCTGGTACTGCTGAACCTTGGCGGGGAAGAAAAGAAGTTCGCTTTGCCTTCAGCGAAGCTGAAAGCCTATGAGCAGGATATGCTGGATCAGCCGGTAAGGAAAGACCTTGCTTCAGGAACACTGATCATGGCCCCCCGCTCATACCACTGGTTTTTTGTTTAAGAAGATATGATGATGAAAGAAAGATCATTTGACGCTGTCATCTTCGACCTCGACGGCGTGATCACACAGACCGCCCTGGTACACAGCCAGGCATGGAAACAAATGTTCGACGGGTACCTGCGCGAACGGGAAAAGAAATACGGGGAGGTTTTCCGCGAATTCTCGCATAGCCGCGATTACCTGCCCTTCGTCGACGGCAAGCCGCGCTACAAGGGGGTGCAGTCCTTCCTCGAATCCAGGGGTATCGACATCCCCTTCGGGGAACCATCAGACGATCCCTCCATGGAAACCGTCTGCGGAATCGGCAACCGGAAGAATGCCGTGTTCAACCGTATCCTCGAAGAGGACGGTGTGAAGGTTTATCCCTCCACGGTGGAGCTTATCCACCGCCTGAAGGAAGAGGGCGTTCATGTGGGTGTGGCCTCATCCAGCAAGAACTGTGAACAGGTGCTGGAGGCAGCCGGGTTGTCCGGCCTGATGGAAACCCGTATCGACGGGGTCGTGTCGGCCGAACTGGGGCTCAGTGGCAAACCTGAGCCTGACATTTTCACGACTGCCGCCGATCGCCTGGGCGTTCCTTATGACAGGGCCGTGGTGGTGGAAGACGCCGTGTCGGGAGTTCAGGCAGCCAGGAAAGGCAATTTCGGCCTCGTGCTTGGTATTGCCAGGGAAGGCAACGAGCAGGAACTTTATACCGGCGGGGCCGATATCGTGGTGATCGACCTTGAAGAGATCACCTACGAAAGCCTCGAAGAATGGTTCGATGAGAAGCTGCCCTACGACAACTTCAACCTGATCTATTACGGCTACGATCCAGGCCTTGAAAAGACCAGGGAGTCCTTGCTGACCGTAGGTAATGGCTACTTCGGCACCCGCGGGGCGATGGAGGAGAGCGTGGCCGGCAAAACCCATTATCCGGCAACCTATATGGCCGGGCTCTATAACAGGCTCGAATCGGAAGTGGCCGGCCGCATCGTGGAGAACGAAGACTTTGTGAATGCCGTCAACTGGCTGCCGCTCACCTTCAGGCCCGCCGGAGGTCAATGGCTCGATCCCGACAGGGTTGAGATCCTCTCGCTGAGGCGCAGGCTCCACATGAACAAGGGCGTGCTCTGCCGGCGCATGGTGGTCCGCGACGAGGACGGCCGCGAAACCCTCATCCACAGCAGGCGCTACGCCGGCATGGACAACCCGCACCTGGCCGGGATCCGATATTCTGTAACCCCGCTGAACTACTCGGGACAAATAGAGATCAGGGCGGCGCTGTCGGGCGACCATATCAACGACGGGGTGGAACGCTACCGTTCACTCAAACAGCAGCATCTCGAAAGTGTCAGCGAAGGGTCCGAAGGCCTGTTGCAGTATGTAGAGGTCAGGACCACGCAGTCCGACATCCGTGTGGCTGCGGCAGCGAGGATCACGGCCGACAAGGACCAGAAGCCCGTGGAGACCGATCATGAGCATTTCTCCGCAAAGGGAAAGGCGGTCACGGTGATCTCTGCCGAAGTCAAGGAGAACGAGACATTCACCCTTTACAAGACCGTAGCGATGTACCGCTCCGACGATGAGGGGGTGGATGACTGTTTGGAGGCCGCCATAGATACTGCTTCCGGCGCCGCACATCTCAACGAGCTCATGGAAAGGTCAGAAGCTACATGGAAATCCATCTGGGACAAGGCCGACATCCGGCTCGAAGGTGACCGCCTGGCCCAGAAGCTGCTCCGGCTGCACATCTACCACCTGATGGTGAGCATCTCGCCGCACAACGCCGGCATCGATGCCGGCATCCCCGCCAGGGGGTTGCACGGTGAAGCTTACCGCGGTCATATCTTCTGGGACGAGATCTATATCCTGCCCTTCTACTATATGCATTTTCCGGAAGCCGCCAGGGCAGTGCTGATGTACCGCTACCGCAGGCTGGAAGAGGCAAGGAAATATGCAGCCGCACATGGCGAGAAAGGCGCCATGTTCCCCTGGCAGAGCGGCAGCGACGGTCGTGAAGAGACCCAGGTGATCCACCTCAACCCCGTATCCGGCAAATGGGGCGAGGACCACAGCGCGCTGCAACGGCATGTGAGCCTTGCGATCGCCTACAATACCATACAATACGGGCATTATACCGGCGATATGGACTTCATGGAAGAATATGGCGCCGAATTGCTCATCGACATCTGCCGCTTCTGGGTCGGCAAGGCCTTTAAAGACCCGGCAAGCGGGCGTTACAGCATCGAAGGGGTAATGGGTCCCGACGAGTTCCACGAAAAATACCCGGGAAGTGAGAAAGGCGGACTGAAAGATAATGCCTATACCAACCTGATGAGTGCATGGGTGATCGGAAAGACCATGGAGATCATCAGGGGAACAGGCAAGGAGGCCCATGAAAGATTGACCAAAAAGACAGGCCTGAATGAGGATGAGCTCAACCATTGGGAGGACATCATCCATAAGCTCAGCCTGGAGATCTCCGGCGAAGGGATCATTGCACAGTACAGGGGATATTTCGACCTCAAGGAACTCGACTGGGAGCATTACCGCAGCAAGTACGGCAACATATACCGCATGGACCGCCTCCTGAAGGCCGAGGGCAAATCGCCGGATGAATATAAGGTATCCAAGCAGGCCGACATGCTGATGACCTATTACAACCTAGACAGGGACACGGTCGACGGACTGCTGAAAACCCTGGGCTATGAATTACCTGCCGATTACCTCTCGCGCAACCTCAACTACTACCTGCATCGCACCTCTCACGGTTCAACCCTCAGCAGGGTGGTGCATGCCAGGCTGGCCAGCATGGTGGGCGACCGCAGGCTGAGCTGGAAACTCTATCTCGACGCTCTGACCAGCGACTACCAGGATATTCAGGGAGGCACCACCGCTGAGGGCATCCATGCCGGGGTGATGGCCGGCACCGTGCTGGTAGCGCTCAACACTTTCGCTGGCCTCGATCTGCTGGGTGATATCGTGAGGATCAACCCGGACCTCCCGGATCACTGGCGAAAGATCAGCTTTAACTTCGCCTTCAAAGGGGTGAATTACCGCTGTGAGGTGTCCGGGAAGGAGGTCACGCTGCTTGCCGACAGCGATGTGGTGGTTGAGATCAACGGGGTGATAAAACATCTGATCCTCGGGGAGGCGGCAGACCTGGAATGCCCGGGCGATTAAATCCCAAGCCTGGCTTCGCCAGGAAACCCTAAATCCTAAAACCTAAACCCTGATTTAAAACTTAAAACTCAAAACTCAAAATTTAAAACTCAAAAGAATGTTAGGCGACGTATTGCTCATACAGGAAAAGCACCGCAATGCCGGTTCAGTGATCATCGAAGAGATCCTCAAGAGAAAGAAAGACAAATTCATCGTGGCGATATCAGGTGAATCCGGCTCCGGGAAAACGGAGCTTGCCCACGTCATCGCCAGGGGCATGCGGCAGCATGGTATCTTTGCCAAGCCCCTGCACATCGACAATTACTACAAGGTGCTGCCACTGGAACGCAAACAGTGGCGCATCGATAATGTCATAGAAAAGTGCGTGGGTTACGGCGAATACGACTGGGACACCATTTACCGTAACATAGGGGCCTTCAAAAAAGGTGAAAAGGCCAGCATGCCATGCGTAGACCTGGTGACCGAGCAGGTTGATACGCTGATCACGGATTTCAGCAGCGTCGACATGCTGATCATCGACGGGCTGTATGCCATAAAGACGGAAGGCGTGGACCTTCGGGTGTTCATCGAACTCACCTACCACGAAACCAAAAAGGCCCAGGCCGACCGCGGCAAGGAACCGCAGAACGAATACCGCTGGGCCGTACTCGAACAGGAGCATAAGATGGTGCAGGCCTTGAAGGCATCGGCTGACCTCTTGGTTACCAAAGATTATGATGTGGTTGTAAGTTGATAGCGGATGCCGCAAATTGGGTACAAGGTACCAGGTACAAGGTACAAGGATCTGAAGAGAAAACGTAATACCTGGTACGTAATACCTGGTACGTAATACCTTGTACTTCAACAATACTTCAGATTTCAGCTATCAGATTTCTTAACACCGGATCCCGGTTACCGATCCAATCCTTTGGATGACGGAAAGTGCGCCATGGGCAATCGACAATGAGCAATGCCTCTCACCTATTTTCCTTCATCCACGTCGTCGACGAACAGCACCAGGAGGGCAGCGATCACCATGGAGATCCCGCCCAATACAAGGGCATAGATGGCCTGGTTCTGGAAAAGCTCCCTCACGAAGAAGCCGAGGATGGCCGCTGCCGTGATCTGGGGGATCACGATGAAGAAGTTGAAGATCCCCATATAAGTCCCCATCTTATGCGAAGGCAGGGAGCCTGTCAGGATGGCGTAGGGCATGGCCAGGATGGAAGCCCATGCAAGCCCGATGCCCAGTTCGGGAATGATAAGCATGGTAGGATTGGCAATGAAATAGAATGAGGCCAGGCTGACACCCCCGATCAGCAGGCTGATGGCATGCACGCGCTTGCGGCTTGTCACACTGGCCATCCACATAAGCACAAAGGCCATCACCGCTGCAAAACCGTTATAAACGGCCATGAGCACGCCTACCCAGTCGGCGCCGTCGTTGTATTCCTCCTTGATGTATTCGAGCCTGTCAGTAACTTCAGCAGGGATACCCAGTAAAGCATTCTTTTTCTCATCGGTAAAGAATTTCACGATGCGCATGGTCGTGACCACATTTTCACTCTCCGCATATTTGATGGCCATCTCCTCCAGGTCGTTTCTTACCCCTTCGAGGGTTTCCCATTCGGCAGCCTCCGGTATAACCGATGCCCCGTTTACGGCTGATTGCAACAGATCAAAATGTCCCCTGTCGAGCTTCATGTCGTACTTCGTGGCCGTCACCCCTGCCGTGGTGTATATCCACATCGAGAAAAGGGCAAACCATGAGAAAAACTGCACGATGGCAAGCTGTTTCATGGTACGGGGCATCTTGTACAGGTCGTTGATCACCTCCACGAAGCCGTTGCGCACCATGCCCCCGGCGGTCATTGCCCCGGTGAGGATCTGCAACAACCCGAAGACCGCAGCGCCTCCAAAGAATACGCCCAGCCCGTAATCCATGTAAACAAAGAAATAGAAGATAAAGAACAGGGCCAGGCTGATGAAGAGCCAGATACTCCCCTGCATAAAAAGCCTTCGCGCCCTGATCAGGGTTTCGTCGTATGTGGCGCCAATGCCCTCAGGCTTGTCTTCGGCTTCGGCTTTTGAAAATTCTTCCAGCTCTTCAGGCGAATATTCCTTTGTGCGCGCCACAGTCCACAGCACAGCTAAAAAGAACACGATGCCGCCGATGTAAAAGGCGAATTTCACCGATGGGGGGATCTGCCCCTCGGGGGCCGTGTTCGAGATATTGAACCAGTTGGTCATCACCCAGGGCAATGCAGAGGCGATGATGGCCCCCGTGCCGATGAAGAAGCTCTGCATCGAGAATCCCATGGTTCGCTGCCGCGATGGCAGCATATCGCCGACGAAAGCACGAAAAGGCTCCATGCTGATGTTGATGGAAGCATCCATGATCCACAGCATACCCGCGGCCACCCAGAGTACCGGGGAGTTGGGCATGATGAAAAGGGCTATGCTCGCCAGGATGGCGCCCACGAGGAAATAAGGCCGCCTGCGGCCCAGCCTTCCCCAGGTGTTGTCACTCATATGCCCGATGATGGGCTGTATGATAAGGCCGGTGACCGGGGCTGCGATCCAGAGGATGGGAATATCCTCGATGCGCGCACCCAAAGTTTCAAAGATCCTGCTGACATTGGCATTCTGCAGCGCAAAGCCGAACTGTATGCCAAGGAACCCGAAACTCATGTTCCATATCTGCCAGAAACTTAGCTGTGGTTTCCTAGCCATAGGCATGTTTTTTATGAATGACTACTTCCTCCGCGGAGGATTGTTGTATTTCTTGGCCGCTTCTTCGAGCCGCTTCTGGAATCCCGACTGCTTTTTCGGTTTTTTCTTGTTCTCCTGAAGTTTTTGGTAGATCTTCTCTTCGTTGATGGTACGGCGGATCACGAACATCTGCCCGAAGGTGAAAAGGTTGGCCAGCAGGTAATAGTAGCTGAGACCCGAGGCATAGCTGTTGAAGATGGCCAGGAACATCACCGGCATGAGGTACATCATGGTCTTCATGCCCGGCAATTGCTGGCTGCTGCTCATCATCTGGTTGTTCATCCAGGTGTATATGATTGTTGAAACGGTCATGAGCAGGGTGAACAAGCTAACATGATCGCCGTAATAGGGAATTTCGAACGGCAGCGTTGCTATGGAGTCGTAGCTCGACAGGTCATTTGCCCAGAGAAAAGGCTGCTGCCTCAGTTCGATGGACGACGGGAAGAACCTGAACATCGCGATGAGGATAGGAAACTGCAGGAGCATGGGCACGCAGCCCGCCATCGGGTTCACCCCCGCTTTCTTGTACAGTGCCATGGTAGCCTGCTGCTTCTTCATGGCATCTTCCTTTTTCGGGAATTTCTTTGCGATCTCGTCGATCTCCGGCTTTAGCACCCGCATCTTGGCCGTCGAGCGATAGGTCTTGTATGCGATGGGGAACAGTACGATCTTCAGCATGATGGTGAGCACCAGGATCACGATGCCGTAGTTCCAGCCGTAACCACCAAGCCAGTTAAAAACAGGGATGACTGCGAACCTGTTAATCCAGGATAAAACATATGGGAAAGACCACCCCAACGGTATTTGCCGTTCCAGGCCTAAATCATAGGACCGCAGCTCATTGTATTTCAGCGGTCCAAAATAAAAACTGAAGTTAGAGGAATGATTGCTGACATTGTCAATTAGCACATCCATCTTGACAGTCATGGTAGGCAGAAAATAACCATCATCTTCTGTTTTTTCTTCCTCAAATTGGGATATACGTGCACCGGTAAAATACTTTTCCTTCGAAATTATCGTGGAACAGAAGAACCTTTGCTTAAGGGATATCCATTTCAAATTTCCCCTGACCGTGTCTATGTCATTTTTATTTTCAGAAAGAGAATTAAATTCGATTTTTGATCCAGCTTCTTCCCTGAAATAAATTGTCGTTCCATTCAACTGATCCTGGGTTTTCTCGTGCCGCTTCATGTCAGTCTGCCAATAAAGCTCAAATAACTCATCGTATTGCGGAAAAACAATATTCTCGAGATTGACAAGATTTAATGTATGATCAATCATGTACTGATCACCGTATATATTATATACGAACTCCAGGTATTTGCCATCATTTTTTCCAGAACCTTTAGGTTGGTCGGGAAATAGTCTGAAACTTAATCTGAGCGTGTCATTCTTTGACAATTCGAATCTATTTCCTCCCGATGCTTGCTGAGGAAGAACTGTCTCGAAATATAAATTGTTGGTGTTGAGTTCGACATCTTTTAATGTCCATAAGGTATCAACGAGAAGCGGATACTTTGAATGAAAACTATAACCAAACTTATTAGATTCCGAATCAAAAAGAATCACTGGCCTGGATGTATCGTATGTTTTATAATCTTTTAACTCAACAGAATATACACGACCACCCCTAGAACTAAAGAGCATCTTAATCACTTCGTTTTCCACAATGATGAATTCCTCATTCCCCTCGCTTGAATTAACGAACATCCCGAATTGCTTTTGTAATGCATGGTATTCTGACAAGCTGTCCATTTGATGCTCTTGCTGAGTAACAGCAATGCCCGTTCCATCTTCGGGTAATTCAGTTTGTCTTTCAACATCTTCATTGATTGTACCATCTACCGCTTTTTCAGCAGCGCCTGTTGTCTGCTCCTGCTGGTCATCTAGTTTTTCCTGCTTAGGCATAAACTGGGCCCAGATAATAAAGATCAGGAAAATCAAAACCAGTCCGATAATTGTATTTCGATTCATTATTTAACTTTTTACTGGTGCCAAAAATACACCTTTTATTCCCATGAAAGTATAGAAATCACTTTAAGCTAAGATAAATACATTTCTATCCAGCTTATATTCCAAAACAATTAAGCTTACCAGATCGATCATTCATTATAATCATGGCCTGGTCTTTTTGAATACTAAAATCTTTGAAAGAAAAAGAAAACCTGCAGAAACAAGGATATAAAATGCTGCATATAAGAAAAATGTATCGTAACCAGAAACACTAACTATGGTATTTGAAGCAACTATAATTGAGAGTATTATAAAAATGGCCAAGCCATAAAAGATGTTTCCAAACACTACACTTACTTTCTTTTTTTTTCTTTGGTAACGATTGAACTTTGTCCAGAGAAAAGACACAAATATGGCAATCGCAAGGACAATGATCAGCACTGATAATTGAAACAAGAATGCGTTCATCCTTATCCCATATGCAGGATCCAGGATTATTTCAATAACATCATGTAAAAACCCCAGTATAAACAGACTAACAAGGACAACCGTAAAAATAAGGTATCCCAAACCTTTACCTCTGACAAACTTCGGCCTGCTTTGATTTGGAAGGGCAACACCCCTCTCTTTTAATAGTAGTTCTATTGCCTTTATATGATCTTCACTGTATTTCGCCACCTCATTCTTTGACCATATATCCACAAGGCTGCTTATTGAATGTCTCCCCTTCTCAAGCTCATTCACATAATGTTTTTGCAGATGCTCAATGCCCTTGCTTTCCATTAATATAGGTATTTATCAATTTCCCTTTTGGGCTCCATACTTAATACAGGCTTCCACAAAGCTTACGAACAGAGGATGCGGCCTGGCCACGGTACTCTTGTATTCGGGATGGAACTGCACCCCTATGAACCACGGATGTTCGGGGATCTCGATCATCTCCACCAGGTCCTCC
>JAXGTH010000020.1:0-26939 GCA_040775045.1 Bacteroidales bacterium | reverse complement strand
CTGAATAACAATTCATCAAAACCCCTGCCTGCAGGGATACTGCTCTTTCAGACATGCGACCCCGCAGGGGTCGAAAACAGTTATTTTCATTCCTGCTGCCAATAAGCTGTGATCCCTCCGGGATCAGGCCTGTAAGCCGGCTTTCCTCAAACAGACCACGATGCCGCAGGCATCGCATATCATTAGCTCCTGCGTTCTCCCCGTTCACAGGCGACCCGGGAGGGGTCGAATGTTTTTACATCCGGCATCCGCGATCCGGCATCCTGAATAACAATTCATCAAAACCCCTGCCTGCAGGGATACTGCTCTTTCAGACATGCGACCCCGCAGGGGTCGAAAACATTTATTTTCATCCCTGCAGCCAATAAGCTGTGATCCCTGCGGGATCAGGCCTGCAAGACGGCCCTTTGCAGACAGACCAGGATGCCGGAGGCATCGCATATCATTAGCTTCTGCGTTCCAATATTCACAGACGACCCCGGAGGGGTCGAATGTTTTTACATCCGGCATCCGCGATCCGGCATCCTGAAAACAACACATCAAACCTCCCGCTGGCGCGCGTTTCCGAACGCGTGCAACTGTTTTCTCGTCTCCTGACGAGATCATTATTTTATAAAAAACTCAATTATCTCTTCGGTTCGGCAAGGAATGATGCAGATCCTGATCCGCTGATTGAAATCATCCGGGAAAGCAAACAACTGATCACGTGATAAATTGCGCGTTTGGAAACGCACTGACATATGCAAAAGGCAGAGACGCGAGCCAGCGAGGGCAAACAATCCGTCCGGGAAACTGTTTATCTAACAATCAATAATACGCTTTAAGGATGGCCACATACCAGCTCAGGAAGGAACAGTTCATCCCGGCAGGGATCGATGAGGTGTGGGATTTTATCTCCTCGCCCGCAAACCTCAAAAAGATCACCCCCCAGCACATGGGCTTCGACATCACCTCCGGTGAGCTGCCGGAAAAGATGTACCCGGGGATGATCATCACCTACAGGGTGAAACCCCTGGCGGGCATCAGCATGAAGTGGGTGACCGAGATCACGCACGTTTCGGAAAGATCCTATTTTGTCGATGAGCAGCGCGTGGGCCCCTACGCCATGTGGCACCACGAACACCATCTCGAAGCGGTTGAAGGTGGGGTGATGATGAGGGATGTCATCACTTACAGGCCTCCGCTGGGTTTCCTTGGTGCCCTGGCCAACCGCCTGTTCATCAGGAAGCAGCTCGACGGCATCTTCGAATACCGCAGCAAGGCTTTGGAAAATATTTACAGGCAGTAGGATCACTCCTGCTGGCACGCGTCAGAAAGTGCGCCAGCGGAAGAAAAAGGGCGTGTGATGCCCGATACCCGTTATCTGTCGTCATGCCAGCAGGGATCCAGCTTTTCATGACATGCGACCCCGCAGGGGTCGAAAACAGTTATTTTCATCCCTGCTGCCAATAAGCTGTGATCCCTCCGGGATCAGACCTGCAAGACGGCCCTTTGCAGACAAACCACGATGCCGCAGGTATCGCATATCATTAGCTCTTGCGTCCTCCCCGTTCACAGACGACCCCGGAGGGGTCGAATGTTTTTATATCCGGCATCCGCGATCCGGCATCCTGAAAACAACACCTCAAACCTCCCGCTAGCGCGCGGCAGAGAGCGCGCCAGCGGGGGCAAATACAATTTTTCCAGGAAACTCCCGGATTTTTCCATATCTTTATGAGGAACAATGAACATTCCCGGCTCCGTAACTGTATAAATGAAATGATCTCTTATCACCGACGGTATTATTGTAAACCGCGATGGAACAACTGTATAACCGCATAGCATACCGTACCAGCGCCATGGTGACCAGGACCTACTCCACATCCTTTTCCATGGCTGTGAGGATGCTGCCTGCCGAGCAGCGCAGGGCCATATACAGCATTTACGGTTTTGTGCGCTTTGCCGATGAGATCGTCGACACCTTCCTCGACAACGACCAGCAGCTGCTGCTCGAAAATTTCGAGCGCGACCTGAAGGATGCCTTCACCCATGGCCTCAGCATGAACCCCGTATTGCATGCATTCGCGACAACGGTAAAAAAATACGGGATCCCGCAACAACATATCGATGCATTCATGAAAAGCATGCGCACCGACCTCAGGAAGCATGATTACCGCAGCAACGCGGAAACCATGGAATACATCCACGGATCGGCGGAAGTGGTCGGGCTGATGTGCCTGAAGATCTTCCTCGACGGGGATGAATACAGCTACCGCCGGCTTGAACAGCCGGCCATGAAACTGGGTTCGGCTTTCCAGAAGGTCAACTTCCTGCGCGACCTCAAGGCCGACAAGGAGTTGCTGCACAGGTCGTATTTCCCGGAGCTGACCAACGGGCCGCTCAACGAAGCGGTAAAGGCCGGGCTTATCGCCGATATCGAAGCCGAATTCAGGGAGGCCAGGGAAGGGATCGGCCAACTTCCGGGAAGGACCAGGCTGGCCGTGCTGGTGGCTTACCATTATTACCTACAGCTGCTGAGGAACATCAGGAACAAACCCGCCGAAACCATTATGAAGGAAAGGATCAGGGTAAGCAACCCGAGAAAGCTCATCCTGCTTTTCAAGTCAGCCGTTATATACAAGCTGAGGCTGAACCAAACATAAAAGGGCTCCGCTGAGCCACCGATAGCCACTGAATGAGCACGCGATCAGAAATAGCACGGATGATGAACCTTAACAGCCGGAAGGTGGCCAGGTTCATCGTGATCTTTTACGTGATCGGGCTGGCCGGCTTCATGATACCGCCCACGCAGGAGTTTTTCATCATGCTCACCAAATGGGCCCTGCTGCTGAACTTCGTGCTCCTGCTGTGGTTCCACGAAAGCAGGCTGGGGGCCCCGGCCATCATCATTTTCAGCATCATCGCGCTTTCAGGCTATGCCGTCGAGGTGGCCGGTGTGGAAAGCGGCATGATCTTCGGCACATACACCTACGGCAGCGGGCTGGGGATCAAGCTTTTTGAAACACCCCTGCTGATCGGCATCAACTGGCTGATGCTATCTTACTGCTTCGCCTCGGTGCTGCAACCCCTCAAGGCGGCATTGCCGCTGAAGGCCCTGCTGGCGTCGGCAGGGATGGTAGCCTACGACCTGGTGATGGAACAAACGGCGCCCTTGCTCGACCTGTGGTCGTGGGAGGACGGTATCGTCCCGCTGCGCAACTACCTGGCATGGTTCGTAATTGCCCTCATCTTCCAGTCCATGCTGGTGTTTTCGAAGATAAACATGAAGAACCCGCTGGCAAGGGTCCTGCTGATCAGCCAGTTTGCATTCTTTGCATTATTGCTGGCATATAAGTATATTGCGCTATGATCATCAGGGCCAGGCATCATCCGTTCATCTCCCCCTTCTTCACCCGCTACGGGCGGCGCCGGATAAAAAGGCATTTCCAACGCGTGGTCGTCAGCGGGTATTACACCGAGAAGAACCTCCCCATCCTGCTGGTGGCCAACCATATGAGCTGGTGGGACGGGTTCTGGCTCAATGAGCTGAATGCAAAGGTCTTTGGCCGGAAATTCCATTTCATGATGCTCGAAGAACAGTTGCGCAGGCACTGGTATTTCAGGTACACCGGCGGGTTTTCGGTAAGGAAGGGCACGCGCAGCGTGATGGAAAGCCTGGCCTACGCCGCCGGACTGCTTTCCGACTCCCGCAACCTGGTGATGATGTTCCCCCAGGGGGAGATCCAAAGCCTGTACACCGAAGATTTCCGTTTCGGGAAAGGGATCAGGCACATCCTCCGGAAAGTATCCGGTGAGGTCCAAATCATCTTCGTGGCCAACCTGGTGGAATACCTTTCCAATCCCCGGCCAAGCCTTTTTACCTACCTGAAGGAATATGATGGGCAAACCAACGATATTCATGAGATGGAGGCCGCTTACAACGAATTTTTCGGCTCCTGCCTGCAGCGGAACCGTCAAATAAAGGAAATATGATCACGGTCCTTGGCATCATCGCAATAGCTTTCGCATTGCTGCAGCTGGCAGTATCGCTCATCAATGTCATTTTCAGGGAAAGGATGAAGGGCAGTGTCCCGGGCCGGGCCTTCGTGTCGGTGCTCATCCCGGCCCGCAACGAGGAAGCGCATATCGCCACCATCGTGGAGGATGTGCTTTTGCAGGAGCACCATGAGCTCGAGCTGATCGTGTGCGACGACCAGAGCGGTGACCGCACGGCCGCCATCGTGGAGGAATACAGCTCGCGTGATGATCGTGTCAGGCTGATCCGCGCCGGTGACCTGCCCGAAGGATGGCTGGGCAAGAACCATGCCTGCCACGCGCTCGCCATGCAGGCCGGCGGGGAATATTTCCTTTTCCTGGATGCCGACGTGCGCATCGGGGGCGACATCATCGGGCAGGCGATCGCCTATGCCGAAAAACACAGCCTTTCGCTCATCTCCATCTTCCCGAAACAGATCATGAAAAGCTTCGGCGAGCGGATCAGCGTGCCGGTGATGAACCATATCCTGCTCACGCTCCTGCCGCTCATCCTGGTGAGGAACTCCCCACGCCCTTCCCTCGCGGCAGCCAACGGACAGTTCATGTTCTTCAGGGCACAGGATTACAGGAAACTGTTGCCACACGAGGCCATGAAGGGCCACAGGGTGGAAGATATCGCCATCGCAAGGCATTACAAGGCCGGCGGACTGAAAATTTCCTGCCAGACGGGCGATGAACGGATCAGTTGCAGGATGTACAGGGGTTTTCGTGAAGCCACGCACGGCTTCTCAAAAAATATTTTCGAATATTTCGGGGGTTCGCCCGTCCCGGCATGGCTCTTCTGGGCCGTCACCACGGCGGGAGTCGTGTTTGTCATTACAGGCCTTTCCCTGCCATGGCTTATCATTTATCTCGGGGCAGTCCTGCTGACCAGAATATTCGTTTCCGTGACCAGCAGGCAGAACATCACCCTGAACATCATCCTGTTCGTATTCCAGCAGCTGGCCATGGGCCTTTTCATGGCCGTGGCATCGCTGAATGCGGCCGGGAGGGGATACCGGTGGAAAGGAAGGAAAGTATGAACATGTCACCATGCAAGATGTTAATCGTTAAAAGAAAAATATATGAGTAAAAGCGTGATCATCGCCGGAGCCGGGATCGGCGGACTGGCCACGGCCATGCGCCTGGCAAGCCGCGGCTACCGGGTACACATCATCGAAAAGAACGCACAGGCCGGCGGCCGCATGAACCAGATCAAAAAGGACGGGTTCACCTTCGACACGGGCCCCAGCTTCTTCAGCATGTCGTACGAGTTCGAGGCCTTTGCCAGGGAGTGCAGCATCGACCTGCCCTTCGAATACGTGGAGCTTGACCCCCTGTACGCCGTGAATTTCAGCGGCAGCCCCAAAACGTACCTGCTCCACAAGGACATCGCAATGCTGGCAAAACAATTCGAGGAGCAGGAGCCCGACTTCGCGGAAAAGATGGAAAAGTACCTCGAAAAGTGCGGCAGGCTGTTTCACGACACCATCGACGTGGTGGTGAAACAGAACTTCGACTCCATGATCTCCTACATCAGGTCGCTGATGCAGGTGAACCCGGCCCACCTGCCGGTGCTTGCCAGGAAGTTCAACAAGCAGGTGAACCGCTATTTCGACTCGGTGGATGCCAGGCGCATCATCTCCCTGGTGGCCTTCTTCCTGGGCCGTACGCCTTTCGACACCCCGGCCATCTACACCCTGCTGTCGTACACCGAATTCAGGCACGACGGCTATTATAATGTAAAGGGGGGCATGTACAGGGTGGTGGAAGGCCTGGTCAGGGAGCTGGAGAAGAAGGGCGTGCAGTTTACCTACAACACGGAGATCGTCGACTTTGAGGGCGATGGCGGCAGACTGCTTGCGCTGGTCGACAGGCAGGGAAAGAAATGGGAGGCCGATATCTTCGTGGCCAATGCCGATGCGGCGGTGTTCAGGGGCAGTGTGCTCCGGCGGAGTGCCTACTCGGTAAAGAAGCTCGACCGCAAGGAATGGACCATGGGGTACCTCACCATCTACCTGGGCCTGAAGGGCAAGCTGACCAACATCCACCACCATAATTATTTCCTGGGCGAAAATTTCGACGAATATGCGCGGGGGGTGCAGAAGGACCCCGGCACTCTTCAAAAGCCATATTATTACGTCAACGTGCTTTCGAAGCACAACCCGGAATGTGCCCCCGAAGGCTGCGAGAGCGTGTTCATCGTCTGCCCCGTGCCCGACCTGCGTTACAAGCCCGACTGGAGCGACCGAGATGCCATCGTCGACAGTATCATCGACGACCTGTCGTTGCGCACTGGCAGGGCTATCAGGCCCGACATCATCTCAAAAACCGTATACACCCCGCAAGACTGGCAGCAGCAGTTCAACCTGCACAGGGGCAGCGGGCTGGGGCTCTCACACAACCTGTGGCAGATCGGCCCGCTGAGGCCGCACAACTACGACGAGAAGTTCGGAAACCTTTTTTATGTGGGTGCATCCACAGTGCCGGGCGCCGGCATCCCCATGGCGGTGATCAGCTCGAAGCTTGCCTTCGAACGGATCGATAAACTGGTTTAAGGCACGATGCAGCAGGCCAGGGTATTCCTCAGTCGCTGAGCGTAAGATTGTCAATTCTGTATTGTCAATTGTCAATTTCTAATTTCCCCGTCCCCCGAACCCCGTGCCACGGACCGCATATGCTTTCGCTGCGCGGAAGATTGTCCATTCTGTTTTGTCAATCACTACTGTCCGGTTAAATTATAAATATAGGATACTGCGTAATTGATAGAGCCGCTCGACTTCGCTCGCGGTGACAATGCGTTTGCTTATAAACATTTTGTTCTCGGCTCCGCTCGAACAAAGGGGTGACATTTCTGGATTTTGCGTATTAATAAGTATGAGGGATTATTATGTTTACTTATTGGAGTGTGATGATGGCACTTATTATGTAGGTGTAACGAATGATTTGACCAGGCGGATCATGGAACATCAGGAGGGGTTTGACCAAAGTTGTTATACCTATGACAGGCGTTCGGTGGTATTAAAGCAATATCTGACTTTCAAGTACATCCATGAGGCGATTGAAGTGGAAAAAAAACTTAAAAAATGGTCAAGAGCGAAAAAGCTTGCATATTTTCAAAAAGACATTGCCACCCTTCACGAGAAGGCTGCCTGCAGAAATGAAACATCCCATAAAAACAGGTCGAGCGGAGCCGAGACCTGAAAATTTAATGCTTTATTCTTGTCACCCTGAGCGAAGCCGAAGGGTGTCATCCCGGAAGTCAAGGGGAGGCTTTCGCTACGCGGAAGATTGTCCATTCGGCATTGCTCATTGTCCATTTTCCCCGTCCCCCGAACCCCGTCCCCCGGACCGCATAGGCTTCCGCTACGCGGAAGATTGTCAATATTTCCCGTAAAAGCGTGTTTATCCGGATCGTAATACCTGGTACGTAATACCTTGTACCCGTCTTGTTGTTTATTCATCCGGCATCCGCGATCCGGCATCCAGAAAAAAATTCATCAAAACCCCTGCTTCATCAGACATGCGACCCCGAAGGGGTCGTACGCCGCTATTGCCGGCCCTGCTGCCAATAAGCTGTGATCCCTGCGGGATCATGCCTACAAGCCGGCTTTCTTCAAACAGACCGCGATGCCGGAGGCATCGCATATCATTAACTCCTGCGTTTCCTACGTTCACGTACGACCCCGGAGTGGTCGAATATTGATTCATCCGGCATCCGAGATCCGGCATCCTGAATAAGAATTCATCAAAACTTTCCGCCTTCCGAGAAAAAATCACCACCGGGCGTCAAAAACATCTACACAAAGTATATCTTTGATAAAAAAATCCCATGTCGCTGAAAATTGCCCTCATCCTCTCGGTAGTGCTGCAGTTTGCGGCAGCAGCCATTGCCCTTTCGCTGCTCAAGCGTACAAGGACCAATATCGCCTGGTGGCTGATCTCGCTCGGGTTCCTCCTCATGGCCATCAGGAGGGTATTCGAGGTGATGGAAGTATACAACCCCGAAAACGACATCAGCAGCGGGCTGCTCAACAGCTGGACCGCCGTGGTGATCTCGGTATTCATGCTGCTCAGCCTGATCTTCATCAAGCGGATCTTCAACATACAGAAGCAGATCGACAACCTTCGCAAGCAGAACGAGTCGAGGGTGCTGTCCGCCATCCTCAAGACCGAGGAAAAAGAACGGCAGCACTTTGCCAAGGAACTGCACGACGGCCTGGGCCCCCTGCTCTCATCGGTCAAGATGACCATATCGGCCAGCAACTACATGAAAGGCGACAACAAGCAGGCGCTGGCCAACGCGGAAAAGCTCATCGACGAATCGATCTCCACCCTCAAGGACATCTCCAACAAGCTGAGCCCGCACATCCTCATCAACTTCGGCCTGCAGAAGGCCGTGAAATCCTTCATCAACCGCCTGCAGATCATCGGCGACCCTATCATCAGGCTGAACAGCAACCTGGGCGAAAAACGCTTTGCTTACAACCTTGAAGTGGTACTCTACAGGGTAATCTGCGAGCTGCTCTCCAACACGCTCAGGCATGCCGGTGCACATAACGTTTACATCGACCTGATCGCCGATGATAAAAGCATTACGCTGAAATATATCGACGACGGCATCGGCTTCGACGTGGCAAAGGAAGAGAAAAAACTTTCGGGGCTGGGGTATTCCAACATGAAATCAAGGATCAAATCGCTCAACGGCACCTTCCAGGTCTTCTCCGCACCCGGCGAAGGTATCAGGGTCGACATACAAATAAGCTTATAGGTATGGATAAATATACTGTAATACTGGTCGACGACCATAAGCTTTTCAGGGAAGGCCTGCGCATGCTGCTCGGCAATTTCGCCTTCATCGGCGATATCCATGAAGCCGCCGACGGGGCTGAATTCCTTCACCTGATCGAAAAGGTCAGTCCCGACATCGTGTTCATGGATGTCGACATGCCAGTGATGAACGGCATTGAAGCCACCGCAAAGGCAGTAGCCGCCCACCCCGAATTGAACATCATCGGCCTCTCGATGTTCGGCGACGAGGACTATTACACCAGGATGATCGAATCGGGCGTGAAGGGCTTCATCCTGAAAAACTCGGGCATACAGGATGTGGAAGCCGCCGTCATCCATGTGATGGAAGGAAAGAACTATTTCTCGCAGGAGATCATGGATGGCATCCTGAAGAACATGAACAAGAAGAGCAGGCAAAACGCGGCCGGCCTGCTCACCGAACGCGAAGAAGAGATCCTGTACCATATCTGCAAAGGCCTCTCGAACCTCGAGATCGCCGAACACCTGCATATCAGCAAACGGACGGTCGACAAGCACAGGGAAAACCTGCTGCTGAAAACCAATTCAAAGAATACCGCGGGCCTCGTCATGTTCGCCATCCGGCACGGCATCGTCGAGGTCTGATATTCTATAGGTGTTTAAACGTAGAAAACCGCCTTTACACCTATTTTTCAAATTACGTTTTTAAACTGTTTCCGGGCAGTACCCGGGAGGGTACTTTTGTCTCTGTAATCAAAAACGATGATCATGAGGCAAAACCTGGCCAGATTATTATTCATCATCCTCTTCTGTTCTGCATGTATTGATGCCGCAAATGCACAGTTCATCATCGACGGACAGTACCGGAACCGTTTCGAGATCCGCGACGGTTACAAGGGGATGATCGGGGAGAACAGCGGCCCCGCGGTATTCATGTCGCAACGCACACGGCTCTCCTTCCGCTATGAGAATGAATTCCTGAAACTGAACTTCAGCCCGCAGGATGTCCGGCTCTGGGGTGATGAAAATCTGAGCAGCTCCACCGGAGTATTCGGTAATGATGCCTCGCTGGACCTTTTCGAGGGATACGCCGAGGTCCGCATTGCCGAGCCGCTGTGGATATCCGTCGGAAGACAGCAGCTGGTCTACGACGGACAGCGTCTGCTGTCGAACAGGAACTGGAACCAGGCCGGCATCACATACGACGCCGCGGTACTGAAACTGGGTATCGAAGGATGGAAGTTCCACCTCGGGGGATCATGGAACACCATGCTTGAAACGGCGGCAAACAATGATTACCCTTCCGGCCGGATCAAGACTATCGATTACCTCTGGATGGGCAGGGATATCGGGGAGAATGCCCGGATATCGCTGATGCACCTGGCCGCCGGGAGAACCGGAAGCGATACCACCAGCAGGTTGTATTTCAAACAGACCAGCGGGTTATATTTTAGGTATGAGAACAAGAGATTCTCGGCCTGGGGGGATGCCTATTACCAGTATGGCCTGAATAACGGAGGGACAAAGGTCAGCGCATGGCTGTTCGATGCCGAAGCAGGCCTGAAGCTCGGATTTTTCCGCCCAAAGCTTGGTATCGGCTATCTCTCGGGAAACAACAGGACAGGCGAAGCACAGACTACAGACCACCTTTTCGATGTGTTCTACGGTGCCCGGCACAGGTATTTCGGCATGATGGACTATTTTACGAACTTCCCGAAGCAGACCGCCGGGGCAGGACTCGCCGACCTCTATCTTTCGCTCGATTTCAAGGTGGGCAGCAAGCTGCAGATCTCCAACACCGGCCATTATTTCCGGCTCGCCAGGACCAACCCGCAAACCCCCGGCGACAGGGATCTCGGCTACGAGAACGACCTGTTGCTGAAATATAATTTCCGGACATGGGGCACGCTGGAAACGGGATATGCCTTCATGTTGCCCACAGCCACACTAAAAACCCTGCAGGGTATTGAAAACGAGAAGTTCCCGCAATTCATCTATATCCAGTTGACCCTGGTCCCGACACTCTTCACTTACGATCCTGCACAAAAACAGCAACCCAAATAACAGCAGCCATGAAAAAATCAGCATTTCTCAGTTCCGTTGCCCTGCTGGTCTTCCTGACCGCCTGCACGCCTGCGGCAAAAAAGGAACGCACCATCAGCATCTCGGGTGCCTTCGCCCTTTATCCACTGGTGGTACAGTGGGCTGAACAGTACAAGAAGGAAAACCCGGAAGTCAGGTTCAACATCTCTGCCGGCGGGGCCGGCAAGGGGATGGCCGACGCCCTGTCGGGGACCGTCGACCTGGGGATGTTCTCCCGGGCCATTGCACAGGAAGAGATCGACAAGGGGGTGTGGTGGGTCGGCCTCACCATCGATGCCGTTCTGCCTACCATCAGCAGCAATAATCCCCTGATCGGGAAGATCCGGTCGAGAGGCCTGAGCAGGGAAGAGCTGGTATCCATCTTCATCGATGGAACGCTAACCAACTGGAACCAGTTGCCCGGCATAGAAGATGATGTTCCCGTAGAGGTCTATACCCGGTCGGATGCCTGCGGTGCCGCCGGCACCTGGGCCCTGTACCTCGGCGGGAAGCAGGAGAACCTGAAAGGCATCGGCATTTATGGTGATCCCGGTCTCGCCGATGCGGTGATCAGCGATCCGGCCGGGATAGGGTTCAACAACACCATTTTCGTTTACGACATCAACACGGGGCTCAAGCGCCCCGGTATCGAGGTGGCCCCCATCGACCTCGACGGCAGCGGCATGATCGAGCCGGAAGAGGACTTCTATGGCACCTTCGAAGGGATCCTTGCCGCTATCGCTGCGGGGGATTATCCATCGCCCCCGGCGCGTGAACTTTATTTCGTGTCCAACGGGAAACCCGCGAAGAAAGCTACCCTCGATTTTATCGAATGGGCCCTCACCAAAGGACAGGACTATGTAAAGGCGGCCGGCTATGTTCCCATTGCGCAGGATAAGATCGACGCTTACCTGGAAAAACTGAAATAGCCCATGATCCTGAAGAGGTACATTTACGACAAGGCCAACTCGGCATGGATGCTCACCTCGCTGGGGCTCATCCTGCTCCTGCCGGTGCTCATCGGCATCGCCCTGTATATCAAATCCGTACCTCTTTTCGATTTCCAGGGTTTCTTCAGCCTGGTCACCTCCTCCGACTGGTCGCCCGCCGAGGGACAGTTCGGCTTCTGGCCCTTCATTGCCAGCTCCATCTATGTCACGCTGCTGTCGTTCATCTTCGCAGCGCCGGTATGCCTGCTCTCGGCCATCTACCTCACCCAGTTCGCCTCGCGACGGCTGATCAGGGTGATGCATCCCGTCATCGACATCCTGGCCGGGCTCCCCTCGGTGATCTACGGCGTCTGGGGCATCCTGGTAATCGTTCCGCTGGTGGGCGATGTCCTGGCACCGGTAGTGAACGTGAACTCATCAGGATACTCCATACTCTCGGGTGGCATCGTGCTTGCCGTCATGTGCATCCCCTACATGCTCAACATGCTGGTTGAAGTGTTCAACACCGTCCCCACCGGCATGAAGGAAGCTTCCCTCTCGCTGGGAGCCACGTACTGGGAATCGATCAAACATGTGGTGATCAGGAAGAGCTACCCGGGTATCATCTCCGCATACGGCCTTGGGCTGGCCAAGGCCTTCGGCGAAACCCTGGCGGTGATGATGGTGGTGGGCAACATGGTGAAACTATCGCTCAACCCTTTCGAGGCGGGATATCCCCTTCCCGCCCTGATCGCGAACAACTATGGTGAGATGCTGTCGATCCCGATGTACGACTCGGCACTGATGTTCGCCGCTTTCCTGCTGCTCATCATCATCCTGATCATCAACCTCTTCTTCAGGTACCTCATCCATAAAACCAAGAAACGATGAGTAAAAGAAAGACTTCAGAGGAGAAATTGTTCAAATTCCTGACGGGATTCGCCACCTATTCACTCATGGCACTGCTGGCCCTGATCATCGTGATCATCTTCATAAAGGGTTTCGGCGCCCTCTCGCTCGACATGCTGATCAGGATCCCCAGCGGGGGATATTATTACGGGGGCGAGGGCGGCGTGCTGAATGCCATCGTGGGATCATTGTATATCGCCGTCGGGGCTACCATCATCGCCATCCTGCTCGGCGTTCCTGCAGCGCTGTACATCAACGTGCACCTGATCCGTTTTCGGCGTACACAGAACACCATCCGCTACCTGCTCGACGCCCTCTGGGGCATCCCATCGATCGTGTACGGGGCATTCGGTTTCTCGCTCATGCTGTTCATGGGGATGAACGCCTCCCTGCTGGCCGGGATCATCACCGTGGCGCTGCTCATCACCCCCATTATGATCAGGACCTTCGACGAAGTGCTCAGCACGGTGCCCATAGGCCTGCAGGAGGCCACCCTGGCACTGGGATCGACCAAGACCGAGCTGGCTTTCAGGATCCTCATGAAGCAGGGCTTTTCGGGATTCATCACGGCCATACTGCTTTCGTTCGGCCGCGGCATCGGCGACGCTGCCTCCGTGCTGTTTACGGCCGGGTATACCGACCTCATCCCGCAAAACCTCGACGAGCCGGCAGCCACCCTGCCGCTGGCCATCTTCTTCCAGCTGGGCTCGCCCATACCCGAGGTGAGGGAAAGGGCATTTGCCGCTTCGGTGATCCTCACCTGCATCATCCTGGTCATCAGCCTCTCGGCCAGGTACCTGACCATCCGCTATTCACGAACAAACATCAAATGATCAGCCATGTACCTCATGAAGACAAAACCGGTGAACGGCAGTGACAAGCCCCTGAGCCCTGTCATCAGGAATGAAGAAACCCTTGTCAGGATCAGCGGCCTGAACGTCCATGCCCATGGCCAGCATATCCTGAAGGATATTGATATCGAAATCCCGAGGAACAAGATCACCGTGCTGCTGGGGCCTTCAGGCTGCGGCAAGACGACCCTGCTCAAATGCATGAACAAGCTCACCGACCTTCACAAAGAGCTTAAGGTCGCCGGGAGTATATACATCGAAAACGACGACATCCTCAATACCGGAAAGAACATCCCGGCCATCCGCCAGAAGATGGGACTGCTCTCGCAGCACCCCTATCCCCTGCCCCTTTCGATATACAAGAATGTGGCTTACGGCATCAGGCTGAAGGGCATCAGGGACAAAAAGACCGTTGACCATATCGTGGAGAAGCACCTCCGGGAGGTAGGCCTGTGGGAGGAGGTAAAGGACAGGCTGCACAGCCCTGCCACCAGCCTTTCGATAGGACAGCAGCAGCGGCTGTGCCTCGCCCGCGGGCTGGCGGTGAAGCCGCTGATCATCCTGGCCGACGAGCCCACCTCGGCGCTCGACCCCATCTCCAGCAAGATCATCGAGAACCTTTTCCGCGACCTCAAACAGCATTACACCATCATCCTGGTGACGCATATCCTGCGGCAGGCGGTAAGGCTGGCCGACAACGTGGTGTTCATGTATTACGGGGAGATCATCGAGCAGGGATCGCCACGCGAACTGTTCAAGAACCCCAAGACAGAGAAACTGAGGAAATACCTGCTCGAAGGGAACTGATGGTTCTCAGAACCTGAGGATAAAGGTACTCCCTTTCCCTTCTTCCGACCTTACGGAGATGCTCCCCTTATGAAGCCGCATGATCTGCCGCGATAGGCTGAGCCCGATGCCAGAGCCGTCCTCACTGGTGGTAAAGAAGGGAATGAAGACCTTGTCGAGTTCATCTTCGGGGATCCCACAACCGTTATCGGTCACGCTGATATGTGGTGTCAGGAAGCTGTCGGTATAGGCACGGAGTTCGATCTTCCCGTTCCTGACCCCCTTCACCGCCCTGGCGGCATTTCGCAGCAGGTTGATCAGCACCTGTTCGATCAGTTTGGCATCGGCGTGGAAGATCAGGCCCCGGGATTCATCTGTGATATGGAAAGCGATCCCCTGGTGCTCCATTTCGGCCTGCATGATGACCGATACCCCGGCGAGCACCTCGCTGACCGGGACCTCTGCAAATACGGGCTTCGGAATACGGGTGAGGTTACGATATGTGTTGATGAATGCTATAAGTCCCGTGTTGCGTTTCTCAACAGCCCTGAGCCCCTCGAGCGATTGCATGAGGGTTTCCGAAGGTTCGGGAACCGAGGCGGCTTCCTTTTCGAGCATGCGGATGATGGATGAGGTGATGCTGTTGACCGGAGTCACGGAATTCACGATCTCGTGCGTGAGCACCTTGATAAGTTTTTGCCATGATTCGATCTCCTCACCCTCCATCTCATGCACGATGTTCTGAAAAGAGATAAGCCTGATATCATGGTCCCTGATGCTGAACAAGGAGCACCGCATCGTCATCACGGCCATCTCCCCGTACACAAGGGCCTTGAAAAGCCTCTGCTGCCCGCTATGCATCCGTTCCATGATGAGCGGAAGGTCGGGGTGTACCCGCGAAAGCTCGCTGATATTGCGCAGGTGATCGATCAGAAAAATGCGCCTTGCAGCCTCGTTGTATAGTTCCACCTCGCCATCTTCCCGGAAAGATATCAGCCCGACCCCCACATGGTCGACGATATTGCGCAGGTAATGGTGTTCATTTTCCTTCTCGATCCTCGACCTTTCGAGGGCAGAATAGATATCGCCATATGGATGCTGCTCAGATCCCATACTTCTCGATCTTGTTGTAAAGGGTTTTTCGCGTTACCCCGAGCACGCGTGCCGCCTGCGAAAGGTTGCCACCACATCTTTTGATGGCTTTGCGGATGATATAGGACTCGTTGGTCTCGAGGTTGAGGTTCTCGTCGATCTCCTGGCCGGCTATCCCGGAATGTGCAAAGGCAAAATCTTCAGGCCGTATCCTGCCATCCTCACTCATGATCACGGCCTTTTCTACTGCATGTTCAAGTTCACGGACATTTCCCGGCCAGTGGTACGATTGCAGTGCGGCCAGGATCTCAGTGCCTGCATCCAGCCTGCCCTTGTTATAGCGCCTGGAATAATGATCAAGGAAATAATTGAACAGCCCGGCAATGTCGCCGCCCCGATCCCTGAGCGGTGGCACATTGATCACAATGGTGTTCAGCCTGTATAGCAGGTCTTCCCTGAACCTCCCTTCCCTCACCATCCTCTCCAGCGGCATGTTGGTGGCGGTGATCAGCCTGATGTCAACATTCACAGCCTTGTTGCTGCCCACCCTGGTGACCTGCCGGTTCTGTAATACCGACAAGAGCTTTGGCTGCAGGGGAAGCGGCAGGTTGCCGATCTCATCAAGAAAGATCGTACCCCGGTCGGCCAGTTCAAACCGCCCTGGACGGTCCTCGGCGGCATCCGTGAAAGCCCCCTTCTTATGGCCAAACAGTTCGCTCTCGAAGAGTGATCCGCTGAGGGAACCCATGTCGACGGAAACAAAAACCCCGGTGGCACGGGCTGAGCAGCGGTGGATCTCCCGGGCAAAAAGTTCCTTTCCCGTACCGTTCTCTCCGGTAAGCAACACGCTGGCATCCGTGGCGGCCACCTTCTGGACCTGCCTGAACACTTTCTTTATGGGGGAAGAACTGCCGATGATCGCCTGCTCATGCTTTGCCGGAATTTCCTGTTCAGGTATATCACCGGTCACTGAACGGTCTTCCTCGCGGCGGCTTTGATGAAGCTTGTATGCCGACAACACCGTGCTTACGAACTTGTCGTCCGACCAGGGCTTAAGGATGAAATCGGCTGCGCCCTCCTTGATGGCCTTCACGGCCAGGTCTACATCGCCATATGCCGTGATGAAGATGATCACCGCTGCAGGATGGATATCCAGGATCCTGTTCATCCAGAAAATGCCCTCATTTCCGGTATACCTGCCACCCCTGAAGTTCATGTCGAGGATATATACATCATAAAGGCCACGCTCGAGGATGGAAGGGATCAGGTTGGGATTCTTCTCACAGTCGACAACCTCAAAATAGTCCTTCAACAGGAAGCGCAGGGCAATGAGGATCTCTTCATTGTCGTCGACCACAAGTATCTTTCCGTTCTTTTTCATCAGGGTCAATAAGAATCGGGAACTTCCTTGCTCCGGATATCAAAATTACTATGGATCAATACCTTAAACCAGCATGAGTTTGCAGGAAGCCTGCCTGCGGATACAAAAGGCAGGTATTGGGTAATAATTATACAGGGATATGGGATATGGGGTATGAGGTACGTGGTGCGGGGTACGCGGCAAATGAATGATGAGATCCTAATGATTAGTGATTATTTCCGAATGAAATGAAAACGGAAGCCTCTGG
The DNA here is from genome assembly GCA_040775045.1 of Bacteroidales bacterium. Classification (GTDB taxonomy): domain Bacteria; phylum Bacteroidota; class Bacteroidia; order Bacteroidales; family B18-G4; genus B18-G4. Next base: position 9,878 of record JAXGTH010000020.1, on the reverse strand, counting down.
TACCCTGTTGGGGTGTAACACTAACTCTAGTTCACTTTAGTCACTATAGCTCACTCTAGTCACTTCCCACCGTCCCAAAGTCCCACAGTCCCATAGTCTTATGGTCTTCTTCCGGGTGCGCTGTGCAGGCAATGAGACTGCGGGGGACGGTGTATGATCATTCGGTGGTGAACAGGTTCGGCGTGAAGGTGACCATGGCCCACACCCAGTATGGCTCACGGATGGGGGTATCGCCCAGGCCCTTGATCCCCTTGAATGTCGAAGTGGTGAAATAATAGGAGATGCCGGCCTGCAGCATGAGCTCCTTCATGGGCTTGAAGGTGTACATGAGGTCGGCCTCGGAACCCAGGTCCTTGTCGGTCACCACCTCGCCGCCCAGCATGACGGGATTGGCAAGGTAGAACTTATGGTATAACACTGCAATGTTGTGCTTGTCGCCAATCGGCAGCCTGATGTTGGGATAAAGATCGACCAGCCCGCCGTTGGTCGTACTGCCGGGCATATAGGTGTACTGGTTCATGAAACCATAATATTTGAACACTGCCCCGTACATCTTGTTGAAGGTGCGCTGCATCTCCCCATAGTCGCTGTTTTCGGCATTATCGCCCGAAAAATAATCAACCCCTATCCCTATCCTGAGCTTAGCGGCCCTGATGCCCGGGTGCAGGACGGCCATGTAGGCCTTCACATCCTTGCCCGACTGTGCTTTTCCGTTCTGGTAATAGCCTTCGGCTGTGACATCGAAGGTCTTATTGTCGTATCTGAGCCAGAATCCGTAAGTGCCCATCATATACATCACACTGCTGGTCTTCGGCGAGAGGTAACCTGCTGCAATGGCCACCAGCGAGGCTTTCAGCTCCTTGCTGAAATCATGCCTGACATGCAGGTAATTCATCGTCTTCATCTTGTTGAGGGTCAGGAATAGATCATCGTCGATCATCTGCCTGCCATTGCTCAGGTTTGCGTTGGTGTTATAGGAAACAGCCGCACTCACCTGCCATTTATCCCTGGTGTAGCCGTAGGTGATTGCATCGTAGGAGATCCCGTACTGGTTCCAGTTCCTGGTAGCGATGAGCCGCTGGTCGTCGAGCTGCAGCACCTGCCTCCCGACGGTGACACGGTGGCTATCGCCAAGTTTCAGCCTGAACCAGGCTTCCTGTATGTCGACGCCCCCTGTCGACCCGAACATACCGGTGGCCGAATAGATATCGCCGCTGCCCCAGTAGCGCACATCCTGCAGGCTCAGCCGCATCTGGTACTTCTCCCTGTTGAGGTCGAATTTCAGGCGGGTGCGCTGGGTCACGAAATACTTTGTATCAAGGGTATCCGGCAAAGGACGCATCGCGCCATTATCCATCTCAGCCCTGGGCCTCAGTTCGGCCGAGATGCTGAACTGCGCGATGAGCCATGACGGGTTAACCATAAATGCCAGAAAGAATGCAGCAATGACCAGTTTTTTCATGATATACAGGTTTTGATATACGAATATAGGAAATCCTTGCGAACCGGCAAGGATAAAACCGGAATAAGTGGCGGAATACGGGCATGACCGGATTTTCACAGTTACCCGAAACAGGCCCGACGGGGTAGATGTAAAGTTTTAACTTGTGTGAAAAGCTCAAATAAGTTCAGGGTGGCATAGCAAAGTACGGAATGATTATGTAAGTTTACCCTGAAAAACCATGAGCTTATGATCCTCATTGCCGACAGCGGTTCCACCAAGACCACATGGTCGCTCCTGACCGGTGATGGTCCCGTCAGCTGCGATACTGCAGGCTTCAACCCCTATTATATGGATGCCTCGGTGATCGGCCATATCCTGGCCGATGAACTGGATCCGGATATTGGAAAAGCGGCCGTGGGCAGCATCCATTATTACGGTTCGGGCTGTTCAACGGAAAACAACTGCAATGTTGTGGCCCGGGCACTGAAGGAAAAATTTCCCGATGCGATGATCGAGGTAAACCACGACCTGCTGGCTGCGGCCCGCGCGCTGCTGGGACGCAACGAAGGCATCGCCTGCATCCTGGGTACGGGGGCCAATTCCTGTGCCTACGACGGTGAAAAGATCACAGAGAATGTTCCTTCGCTGGGATATATGTTTGGCGATGAGGGCAGCGGCGCCTATATCGGGCGCAGGTTCCTTACAGCATACCTCAAAAAAGACCTGCCCAAAGATATCATCAGGGCCTTTGATGAAACATACAAGCTGAGTTTTGAGGATATCCTCAGGGCCGTATACAGTGGCGACAACCCCGGCGGCTTCATGGCTTCCTTCACCCGTTTCCTGTCGGAACACGAACATCACGACGACATCAGGGAGATCATTTTTGCCTCCTTCACCGACTTTTTCAGGGAGTCGGTTTCAAAATACAGCCGGTACAAACAGGTGCCCGTGAGCTTTGTCGGATCGGTGGCCTTCCATTTCCGCCACATCCTCAATGAGGCTGCCTGGCAGCAGGGCATATCGGTGGGCAGGATCGAGCAGGCGCCGATGGAGGGGTTGATCAGGTACCATAGTCAAAGATAGAGGATATAGGCGTCGGGCGTCAGGCATCGGGCGTCAGGCGTCAGGCGTCGGGCATCGGGCGTCAGGCATCGGGCGTCAGGCATCGAGCGTCAGGCGTCGGGCATCGGGCGTCAGGCCTCGGACATCAGGCAAGGGTTTTTCTTCAGTTTCTTTTCTGCTGTAATGCCGATTCAACATATTCAAGTGCACCTTCAAAGTCGTCGGGTGAAAACCAGGCCATATCCTTATCGCGCCTGAACCAGGTTAGCTGGCGCCTGGCATAGCGCCGGGTGCTGGTCTTGATGTCGGCTATGGCCTGCTCCAGGCTGATCTTCCCATCGAGGAAGGCAAAGAGTTCCTTGTATCCAACGGTGTTCAGGGCATTCAGGTGCCTGAAAGGGAGCAGCGCACGGGCTTCATCAAGCAGCCCTCCGGCCATCATCATGTCCACCCTTGCTTCGATCCTCCGGAACAGCTCCTCCCTGGGCAGGTTCAGGCCGAGCCGGATGATATGGAATGGCCGTTGCCTCGAAACATTTTTCCGCAGTGAAGAATAGGTCATCCCGGTTTGCATGCAGACCTCCAGCGCGCGCAACACCCTGTTGGGATTCTTTCGATCAACAATCTCAGCGTATTCAGGGTCAAGGATGTCCAACTTCGCCACCATAGCCTCCAGCCCTTTTTCGGCAAGCTCCTCTTTCAGGGTTTCCCGGAGGGAAGGGTCATGATCGGGAAGGTCGTCGATCCCCCTGCATACGGCATCGATATAAAGTCCCGAACCGCCGCACATGACAACTACATCATGTTTTCCGAACAGGTTATCAAGCTTTTCCAGCACTTCCACCTCATAGGTGGCCACATTGTATTCGTCTTCGACAGAAAGATTTCCCACGAAGTGATGCCTCACCGCAGAAAGTTCCTCCGGTGTAGGGAAGGCGGTGCCGATGCGCATCTCCCGGTAAAACTGCCGCGAATCGGCAGAGATGATCTCCGTACCGAAATGCCTGGCCAGCCTGATGCTGAAGGCCGTCTTCCCTGCCGCGGTGGGACCGGTGATGATGATGAGGGACTTATCTTTCAAGGTGCCGGGTACTTGGGAAATGTTGAGTTTTAAGTTTTGAGTGTTGAGTTAGTTACTGGATCCTGGATCCTGGCTACTGGCTACTGTTTCGTAATACCTGGTACATAGTACTTTGTACATATCTTGTTGTTCGTTTTTTGTTGCTTGTTGCTCGTTGCTCGTTGCTTGTTGTTCGTTGTTATTAATGGATGCAGGGTTCTGAATATGTTAATATTGTATATTGTATACTGTATATTGCATATTGAATATTCATCGTTCGTTGTCCTGATCAGGATTTATCGCGATCATCCTGCGCCAGCCCCAGGTCCTTCCCTTTCCTGAGCATAAAATTAAAGGCGGCATCATGTTCGTTGGGGATCAGGCCGTCGAGGATGGCATCCTTGATGGCGTTCTTGATGATGCCCACCTCGCGGCATGGTTTCAGCCCGAAAGTCTCCATGATCATTTCACCCGTCACCGGGGGCTGGAAGTTCCTGATGCGGTCCTTCTCCTCAATCTCCACGAGCTTTTTCCTTACAAGCTTGAAATTCTTGAGGTAACGCCTCACCTTGGCCGGGTTCTTCGATGTGATATCGGCCTCGCAGAGGGTCATGAGGTCGTCGATGTCGTCGCCGGCTTCAAACAGCAGCCTGCGGATGGCCGAATCGGTGATGTCTTCCTGCGCCAGCACGATAGGCCTCAGGTGCAACAGCACCATCTTCTGCACATAGCGCATCTTTTCGTTGAGGGGAAGTTTCAACTGCCTGAAGATGCGTGGAACCATCCTGGCCCCCACGAACTCATGGGAGTGAAAGGTCCAGCCTGCATCCTTGTCGAAACGCTTGGTAACCGGCTTGGCAATGTCGTGGAGCAATGCCGACCACCGCAGCCAGAGGTTGTCGGAGCGTTCGGCCAGGTTGTCGAGTACCTGGAGGGTGTGATGGAAGTTGTCTTTGTGGCCTTTGCCCTCCATGGTTTCCGCTCCCTTGAGTTCAAGGAACTGCGGGAAGATGATCTCCAGCAGCCCGGCCCTGTCGAGCAACCTGAAACCATATGAAGGTTTTTCTGCCATGATGATCTTGTTGAGCTCGTCGGCAACCCGCTCGCCCGAAACGATACGGATCCGCTCCCTGTTGCGGTATATAGCCTCAAACGATGCTTCCTCGATCCTGAAGTCGAGTTGTGTGGCAAAGCGTATGGCCCGCATCATCCTCAGTGGATCATCGGAATAGGTGATGTCGGGATCAAGGGGAGTCCGGATCAGCTTCCGCCCGATGTCGCCCCTCCCGTCGAAAGGATCCAGCAGCTGTCCGCGATCCTCATCCCGCAGGCTGATGGCCATGGCATTGATGGTGAAATCGCGCCGGTTCTGGTCATCCACCAGGGTGCCGTCCTCCACCAGCGGTTTACGCGAATCCTTGCTATACGACTCCTTCCTGGCCCCCACGAACTCTATGATGAGCCTCTGCCGGTCGTAATACCGTATCATGGCCGTACCAAAACGCTTGTAGTAATGGACACCGCTGCTGATACCCAGCCTGTCGGCAACTTTCTGTGCCAGCGCTATCCCGCTGCCGGTCACCACGATATCGATATCGCCGGTGTCACGCCCCATGATCCTGTCGCGCACATAGCCGCCGATCACATAAGCATCGACGCCCATCTCGCGGGCAACGTCAGCCACCGTATCGAAGATATCCTTGTCGAGAAAAGCCTCCAGGTTTTCCATAGCAGGGCAAAGTTAAGCAATTATGGCTTGAAAAGGGCTGCCGGGGCGGGAGAATGAACTCTGAACTCTGAACTTTGAACTTTGAACTCTGAACTTTGAACTATTGTCCGGTTAAATTTTAAATACAGAAAACTGCGTACTTGAAAAAGCCGCTCGACGGAGTTTATACTGAGCTGGCCGAAGTGCTCGCGGTGACACCCTTCGGCTGTCGCTCAGGGTGACAATGCTTCCATTTATCCGAGGGAAGAAGAGCGCGGCACACCAATGAAATCAAGTTATTGAGTGCCGCGCCCTTCTCTTGTTAAAAAATTATACCTTGTCATGGTGAGCGAAGCCATGATATCCAATATGAATGATTCAAGACCAATGATAAGCCTCATATTAAGAGGCTTTCTCATAATCAAGTAAAACCGGTCAACCTTATTCAGGGAAGTTCAAAGTTCAGAGTTCAGAGTTCAAAGTTCAAAGTTCAGAGTTCTTCCCCTTTCCTATTCCGACACAAACTCCTGCTCGATATTGATGAACCCGGGATAATTGATCTCCGTCGTGCCGATGTAGATGGTCGGCTTTGCCCGCAGCCTGATCCTGCTCGGGTCTCCCCCCTGTCCCGTCATGTTCATGGCGAAATTGATCACGGCATTGGCCGACTCGCCCGTGAAGACCTCGAAGAGATCGACACCAACCTCCACCGGCATCACGGCTATCCCGCCACCGGGGGGAACTTTCACGTCTTTGATCACTTTTCCGCTGGTCAGCAGCACATCGTCGATAAACAGGTCCCACAGGAAACGGTTCATGGATGCTTTCTGGTCGTTGGGATTGCGTACCTCCACGTTCAAAACAAAATACAGGGGCAACTTACCCTTCATGGCCGACATGGAGATGGCGCTGGCCTGCTGGAAGTCCAGGTCGCTGAACTGGTCCACACCGGTGATGTCCACCCCCGCAAGGACGATATCCTCCATGTTGCGCAGGCGGAAATCGCACCTGGCGAAGTTCTTCATCTCGTTAGCCTGCTCAAGCACCGTGCACGACGGTGAAACGGCCAGGATTATGAGTAAGAGCATTATGGTTTTCAGCTTATCCATAAAAAAGTGGTTTTGGGATTACAATTAATAATCTTCCAGGGCCAGCCGGAAGTCATCCAGCAGTGTTTCAGGTTCCTCCAGCCCGGCATACACCCTGATGGCGTTGGGCGGCACCCCCTCGATTTTTCCCAGCACACCCAGCGGGAACACCAGTGATTCATATCCTCCCCACGACACGGCCAGCAGGAAACTTTTCAGCCCTTCGCACAAGGCTTCTATGGTCTTGTTACCGGGCTGCATCAGGACGACAGTAAACAGTCCGTTCGCCCCCTTCATCTGCTTTTCGGCCAGTTCCCGCTGAGGAAAGTGCTTCGCAAAGGGATAGATGACCCTTTCCACCCTGGGATGCCCCTCAAGGAATTCGACCAGCTTCTCGGCATTCTGCCGGCTCTTTTCCAGCCTTAAGGGCATGGTCCTGAGTCCCCGGAGCATCAGCCAGGCATCATGGGGGGAAATGATCCCACCCATGGTCATCAGTCCTGATACAAAAACCTTCCTGATGATGTCTTTGCTGCTGCAAACCAGCCCGGCCACCATGTCGCTGTGGCCCGAGAAATATTTCGAGGCCGAATGTACCACGATGTCGACACCCATCTCCGCAGGTGCCTGGTAAAGGGGCGTGCAATAGGTGTTGTCGATCATGGTGGTGATACCCCGCTCCCTGGCCATGGCGGTCACCGCCCCGATATCCTGCAGCTCCATGGTCAGGCTGTTGGGACTTTCGAGGTATATCAGTTTTGTAGCGGGGGTGATGGCAGCGGAGAAGTTCACAGCATCGCGCCCGTCGACCATGGTGGTGTTGATCCCGAAGCGGGGCAGCATCTCGTTAAAAAGATATCCTACCCAGGTATAGGGTTTCCTCACCGAAACGATATGATCGCCGGAGCGCAGCAGGCTGAGCACCGTAGAAGCGACGGCGGCGCAGCCACTGGCAAAGACCAGACAGTCGTCGGTATGCTCCAGGGCGGCCACCTTTTTTCGCAGAGCCGCTACCGTGGGATTTTTTCCACGGGTGTAGACAGATTCTTCGAATTCATTATCCAGGGCATGCTTTAACGCATCAACGTTGGGAAAACAAAAATTGGAGGTCTGGAAAAGAGGCGGCGCCACGGATCCCAGCAGGGCATCCCTGTCCTCGCCAAGATGGTTAATAATTGCAGATGTTTTCATTACCTTTACGGCTGGTTTTTTACCGGTTAATCAAAGATAACCAATTTCCATTTCCGCAAAGTTAAAATGATCCTTATCCACAGAACCGACACCGACCCCTATTTCAACATCGCTGCCGAGGAATATGTGCTGAAGCATATCGATGAGGATGTATTCATGCTGTGGACCAACACCCCTTCGGTGATCGTTGGCAAGCACCAGGTAACGGTAGCAGAAGCCAACATCACCTATACCCATCGGCATAATATCCCGGTGATCCGGAGGATCTCCGGCGGGGGTACGGTATACCATGACGAGGGCAACCTTAATTACAGCCTGGTGGTGAGGGGTGAGAAGGGTAAACTTGTCGATTACCATAAGTATTCGTCCACCATCATCAACGCCCTGCAGCGGCAGGGCCTTAACGCATCGCTGGAAGGCAAGAGCAACCTGGTGGTCGACGGTCTGAAATTCTCGGGCAATGCCGAACATGTATACAGGGACCGCGTGCTGCACCATGGCACCATACTTTTCGACAGTGACCTGGAACAGCTCAGGAAGTGCATACGCCCGCTGCACGATCATTACAACGACCGCTCCGTTAGGTCTAAGGACAGCAGGATCATCAACCTGCGGGAACTATTACCGGCAAGCACTACCATGGATGACCTGAAGGCAATGATCATCGCCCAGGCCCTCGATGACCTTCACATATCGGGTGAATACCGGTTCTCGGATCACGACCGGGAGCAGATCGGCAGGCTTGTGGAAACGAAATATGCCACCGATGAGTGGAATTATGGTTATTCGCCGCCATACAGCATCAGCAGCATGATACGCACGGATAACGGGAGCACGGAACTTTTCATGGATGTAAGAAAAGGTATGATCAACGGTATCAGAACCTCAACGGACAGCCCTGCCGGCTTAGAACCCATATTGCATGCTTTTTCCGGCCTTCTTCATCACCCCGGCATCCTGGAAAAGGAGATGGAAGGGATCGACCTGAATGGTGACCTGGCCGGAATGCCCAAAGAGGCTTTGCTGGAATGGTTTTTCTGAAGATATTAATAAGAAGGATCGCTAACTGATGAAAACGCTCACGCCTGAACTGATATCGGAGCTCCGCAGCCGCCTCGACGGGGAGGTGCTCGACGATCTGTCGAGCAGGCTGCAGTATGCCACCGATGCTTCGGCATACCGGGAGGAGCCTCTGCTGGTGGTAAGGCCCGGGCATGCAGCCGACATCAGGGAACTGGTGCTTTTCGCCGGCGAGCATGGCCTGCCGCTGATCCCACGCACCGCAGGCACTTCCCTGGCCGGGCAGGTGGTCGGACACGGCATCATCGCCGATGTTTCGCGGCATATGAATGCCATCCTGGAGATCAACGCCGATGAGAAATGGGCAAGGGTGGAGCCCGGTGTCATCCTTGACGAACTCAACATGGCAGCTGCAGAATACGGCCTGTTCTTCGGTCCCGAGACTTCAACCTCCAACCGATGCATGATGGGCGGCATGCTGGGCAACAATGCCTGCGGAGCGCACTCCCTCATTTACGGCAGCACGCGCGACCACACATTGTCCGTTAAGGCCATCCTCAGCGATGGTTCAGAAGCCGTGTTCGCTGAACTTGACGAGGCTGCTTTCCACGAGAAATGCAAACTCCGGGGCCTCGAAGGCGACCTCTACCGCAACATCAGGGACATCCTCAGCGACGCCGGCAACCAGGCATCCATACGCGCCGAATATCCCGACCCGGCCATCAAAAGAAGGAATACCGGTTATGCCCTCGACCTGCTGCTCGACACAGCCCCTTTCACCCCGGGGGGACCCGATTTTAACTTCTGCAGGCTCCTGGCGGGATCGGAGGGTACGCTGGCCTTCGTTACCGAGCTCAAGCTGAACCTCGTCGACCTTCCACCCAGGGAAAAAGCCCTGGTATGTGTACATTGCCACACGCTCCGCTATGCCTTCCGTGCCAACCTCATCGCACTGAAATACCATCCCGGCGCCGTGGAGCTGATGGACAGTAAGATCCTCGAGCTCACCAGGGGCAACCTCACCCAGCAGAAGAACCGCTTTTTCATCGAAGGTGACCCGGGTGCCATCCTCATCGTGGAGTTCGCCAGGGAAAACATGGATGAGATCTTGCAGCTTGCGGGTGAAATGACGGAAGAGATGAGAGAGGCCGGCCTCGGCTACCATTTCCCCATGGTCACCGGAAACGACATCGCAAAGGTGTGGGCCCTGCGAAGGTCGGGCCTGGGGGTGCTGTCCAACATGCCCGGCGACGCCAAGCCGGTATCGGTGATCGAAGACACCAGCGTGAAACCCGAAGACCT
>JAXGTH010000019.1:0-27502 GCA_040775045.1 Bacteroidales bacterium | reverse complement strand
CAAGTTTTATTTCACTGGCCAGGGAGTCGAGGGTACCCTCTTCGATCACGCCGCTGATGTCGATATAGCCGCTGAAATCGGAACTGGCAGCATTACCTTTCCATGAAATAAAACCGATATCGGTGACCGACAGACCGACGATCCACCCTTTATGCAATTCGGCTGCACCACCGATGTCAATCCCAAATCCCCTTCCGGCCGGCTTTAAGCGGAGAAATCCCCTGGGCTGCTCGCTATCCTGTTCAAAGGCGTTGGCCGAAGTGAGGTCATCGGAGAATGCATGGATGGCGCGGGCCTGGTAACTGCCCCTCAGGGTCTGGTCCAGTGATGAATAGGACGCATTGGCCGAAAGGCCGATATCCGTATAGGCATAGGTCAGAATATATTTGGCGGTGATTCCCCCTGTAATACGTTTAAAAAAGCCCGGATTGTCACGGTAAAGGCTCTTATCCCTGTAAAGTACCCTGCCGTATGACAGTCCGTAGGCCCTGATCCACCAGGCTTTGAAAGTGAAGTCGTCGAGGCTGAAACTGCCGTCGGGGACCTCACTGCCGTAATTCACATCGAGGATCACGGCCGGGATGTCCATATAACCTGTAACATAGTCGGTCATGGAAAAGGCAAAGCTTCCGACACGGTCGTTGTGATGATATGAGGCCGAAAAAAAACCCAGCAGGGCATCCATGAACAATTTCCCGTCGTTTTCGAGTGCCAGCCTGAATTTCTCCTTGTTGATGGTCACCACCCCGTCGCTGCGCAATTTGTTGGTCACATAATAGTCGAATGTGCTCAGGGTGCGGTTAACCCCATATTGCTGGGCGGTGAGGTTCGGGAAGATGATGGTCACCTTGCAGTTTTCATCTCTAAGGGGCAGCAGCCCGGGATTTTTCCCGATGGCGTAAAGGTCGAAGGATGTAGCATTGTAAGTGTTGCCCATGCCCAGGCTCCGTGCATCGGTTACCCCGAACGAACCGAACTGGGCCGCTAATGTGAATGGCAGGAGCAGCAAAATGAATATGACGGGTCCCTTCAGCATAGGCCTGATGTATCATACTGTTGATGAGGGTGTAAAGATACTCATAATAGCATATGAATAATTTCATATTTTTGCGATGTGCAGGTTTTCCTGCCAATTACGCGACTGCTTATGATTACCGGAAAGCCCTTTAAGTTATTGAAAACACCGATGAGCATTTTGCTGCCATTTTTCCTGGTATTGGTATTCATGGGCACTCCCTGCCTCCTGTCAGGGCAGGGTTTCCTCAAGAAACTCAATGAAGGTCCTGATACCAATTATGTGGAGAGTTATCTCGACCACCTGACCAGCAGGCTTTATGCTTCGGTGAAAACGGCCAATGTGACCCTGCGCGATAATGAACCCTCAAAGAGCATCGTATACCGTCCCAACAGTCCGCTTATCGTGGGTTTCGGTTTCAATTACGGTATCCTGGGACTGAATATCGGCTTCAACCTGCCTTTCCTGAACGACAATGAGCATAAAAGGGGGAAGACCTCCTACAGGGACCTGCAAACGCATGTTTACCTGCGGCCGGTCACCCTCGACATTTACCTGCAATTATATGAAGGTTATTATCAGACGAACCCCAACAACTGGTATACCGACTGGCCGGTTTTCGACACCCTGCCGCAGCGTCCTGATGTGAAGTCGGTCAGTGCGGGACTCAACGGGCAGTATATTTTCAATAACAAGAAGTTTTCGTACCGGGCGGCATTTCTCCAGAACGAATGGCAGAAAAAGAGTGCCGGTTCCTTCCTGGCCGGAGGCAGCATTTTCTTCGCCGATGTGATGGGTGATTATTCACTCATCCCTTCGGATGGTGTTAGCGACAATTTTTACGAAGGACTTCACTTCAGCCAGTACCGAATGGTGAATGGCGGCCTGACAGCCGGCTATACCTATACCTTCGTTGCCAGGCAGCATTTTTTCCTGACCCTTTCGCTCGTTGGCGGATTGTCGGGTGGCGGGTCATGGTTGTATACCAGCGAGAACGATGAGGTTGACCGTTCGGGTTTTACGATTGCGGGCAATGTCACGGGTCGCGCAGCCATCGGTTACAACAGCAGGCGGTTCTATACAGGGTTTTCCTACCTGGGCATCTATAACAGGAACCAGTCGCCCATACCGCAAACCTGGCTGGGTTTCGATGTGGCCATGTTTCGCTTCAATATCGTTTATCGGTTCAAACTGAAGAAGGATTACCGTATCATCAGCAATCACCTGAGCGGGGGAGGGGCCTGAGCCAGGCTCTATTGAACGGCCTCACGACACAGCCTGCTGTTTCGCTGCCCTTTCCATTTCGGCATTCCTGAAGATGTACAGGTATTGAAGGATAAAGTACCCTCCGATGGCACTGAACACATGCCAGAGAAAATGTGTTCCGATGCTGAAATACATGGCTGAACGGGCATCCGCCTCGCGGAACATCAGCGCCAGCCCGAACGACAGGAGGGTAAGGCCTATCGACCAGGCACCACGGTATTGCATCCTGTGGAGCAGGAATGGGACCGGCAGCAGTATGGTGGCGCCGGTAATGAAATATGACAGGTTGATCGCCGCATGGTCAGGCAGGGTGTTAAAAACAAGAAACCTGATAAGCACCATGGGGATGAAGAGCAGCAGGACCCAGTACCATTTCTTCAGCAGCTTGTACCAGAAATATATGGCCAGCGACAGGGTGAGCAGGGCAGAGGGAGCCACATCCAACACCAGGAAAAACACCGACACCCTGAATCCATGGAAAAGTGCGCTTCCGATACCGCCCAGGGCCATGAGCGGTATGGCATAATACATGAATTTGTATGATCCGCCTTCGCGCCGTATCCTGATCAGCCAGTAGATCACGGGGATCAGCATGAGTAGCGAGGTCATGGCATTCCAGGGCTCGGCAAGGAAGCCATCGCCACCGCTTTCCGCGTAAACCGGACCCCCGTCGATCATCCGCTGGTTGTACCAGTCGGGTATGCTGTCCTTTATCATATCAATTTTGCTTTTATGTTAATTCGTGCCTGTTGTGATCCCCGGAGGGATAAAAATAAAAAAGATAGCCCTGTCATACAAGTCTTCTGGAAATCAGCTTATTCTTTTTGTATATTTGATATAATATTTTTTATCCCAAACAAATAAATCGGGCAGTTGTTTAACGCATTAAATATCCTTAACCTAATTCAATCCACATGAAAATGATCCGGAAAAGACATCTTTTTCCTGCATTTCTGGCAGTAATTGCAGGACTGGCCATTGCTTCGTGCAGCAAGTATCCGTCATATACCGTAGATACCAGCGACCTGGACATGGTATGGACGAACTACAGCGAGACGGCCGATTTTATGGAATATAAAACCTATTATGTTCCTGATACCATTTTGATCGACAGCACGGCTACTGAAGCCGAGATAGAACATTTGCAGCAGTATTATGAAGTCATCCTCGAACGGGTGAACAGCAACATGGAGGAAAGGAATTACGTGAGGGTGGATTCCACTGACAACCCCGACCTCGGGCTGGGGATTTCCATCATTACCAGGACGAACTACGTTTTTTCTTACAGCTGGTGGTATTATTACCCGCCTTACTGGGGATGGCCCGGTTACGGATATTATTATCCCTGGGCTACTTACCTGGGATCCTATGAAGAAGGGGCCCTTATCATCGACATGTCTGACCTGAAGAATATCAATCATGACAGCAAACAGATCAATGCCCTCTGGGCAGCCATGATCGGGGGTGTGCTGACAAGCAACAGCGGTTTGCTGGATCAGCGCCTGTATGATTATATCGACCAGGCTTTTGACCAGTCGCCCTACCTGCTTACCAATCCGTAATCATAACCATCAACCAGAAAATACTGTATCATGAAAAAATATTTCCTCATCAGCATCATTTTGTTCCTGGCTTTTACATTCAGCAACAGGTCTGTTGCCCAGGAAAAAACACTTTGGGAACTCCAATGGAACATCAGCATGCCTTCGGGCGATTTTAAGGACTGGATCGACGAGACCAGCATCAGGGGGATAGAATTTGGCGGCAACTACCAGTTCGAGACCAATGTAACCGTGGGCGGTGCCCTGGGTTACGGGGCCTTTTTCAAGAAGACGCCCAGGATGACGGTTGAATACGGGAACAACACCGTTACAGCAGTTCAGTTCAGGGATCTTTACAGCTATTATTTCCTGGCGGAAGGAGGCTATGCTTACCGCTCTGATTTCTTCATCACCCCCTATGCCCGGATAGGGATAGGCGCATATTATACTGAACAGGTGCTGCAGCTGGGGCTGTTGTACTGGCGCGACGAGAGCTGGGATTTCGGCCTCAGGCCTGAGATCGGCGCCCTGATCGAGATCCCAAATTCAGGAATAGGGTTCATCGTGAACGGGAAATACAACACCGTGTTCAACTATGGCAACGACCTTGAGAACCTGAACTTCTTTGTAGTGGGTATTGGTTTTGTTTTTGGTTTTTAAGTCGGATCATTCAATATTCATCTTATGGGAAAGTCATCTTTCAGCCTGGTGATGGCCGGGTTGCTTTCGGGATTCTTATTGATCTCTTCGGCAGGTTATTCACAGGTGGAGATCACCCCTTTCGGGGGTTATATGTTCAACGGCAAGGTTCATTTTGTTGAAGGTGACCTGAAATTCTCCGATGAGCCGGACTATGGTATAAGCCTTGGTGTACCGGTAAGGTACGGGGTGATGGCAGAATTATCGTATATACGTTCGGAATCAACGGCCAGCTGGTCACCATCTTTTGCATACGAATCCGACTATCCCCCGGTAAGCTTTAATGTGAACATCAATTATTTCCAGGCCGGGGTCATCAAGAATATGGAGGTCAATGACATGCTGACCGGCTTCGCCGGATTCACGCTCGGAGCGGCCTATTACAATACAACACAGAAGAACCTGGCTGACCTGTGGCGCTTTGCTTTCGGGATAAAGGCCGGCCTGAAATATTTCTTTACCGATGCGGTGGGTATCAGGCTGCAGGGGCGCATGCTTTTCCCGATCTATTCTGGCGGTGTCGGGGCTTTTTGCGGCATCGGAACCGGCGGGAGCAGCTGCGGGATAAGCTTTGGCGGTTCATCCCTCATACTCCAGGGTGACCTGACGGCAGGAGTGGTTTTCCGTCTCGGGCAATAGTTAATTCAACAGATTATCATTAATAAGATGTTTATGAAATACCTTCTGCGCACTTTCATCATCATCCCGGTAATATCACTCACTATGGCCTGCAGTACAGGCACAAAAGTGACTGGTTCATGGACGAGGCTTGAACATAAGCCTGAAAGTTTTAATAAGATCGTTGTCCTTGGCATCGGGCATAATTCGGAGAACCGGAGGATATTCGAGGACAGGGTTGAGACAAAGCTGGCTGAACAGGGATACCCGGTGATCGCAGCCCTCGACCTGCTGCCTCCCAATGCGGCTGTCGGGACCATCACCAGGGACATCGTGGTGGATATTTTCAGGGCTGCAAAAGCTGATGCGGTATTCACGATGAGCATGCGGCACATGGAAGATACCCGGCGCTATGTGCCAGGGCAGGGATATTATATGCCCTATTATTCCAACGTACCCTTTTACGATTATTACGGAAGCTTCAGTAATTACTACTATACTCCGGGATACTACACGGGTTCATTCCAGGTGTTCCTCGAAGCCAACTTCTTCGATTTCGATACCGGAGAGCTGCTCTGGTCGGCACAGACAAAAACCGTGGATGTGCAGAACATCGATAAGATGGCTGAGCAGTTTGCCGATGTGATCGTTGCAGATTTTATCAGGCAAAACGTAGTGATACAACCGGAGAAGAAGTAAGCAAATGGCTTTTAACTTCCCAGGGTAGCAACCATCACGGCCTTGATGGTGTGCAGCCTGTTTTCGGCCTCGTCAAAGACGATGGAGGCATCCGACTCGAACACATCGTCGGTCACTTCCATGGCCTCCACGCCAAACTTACGGTAGATCTCTTCACCCACCTTTGTTTCGCGGTTATGGAATGAGGGAAGGCAATGCAGGAACTTGACCTTGGGGTTGCCCGTCTTCCTGACAAGTTCTTTATTCACCTGGTAGGGCAGCATCATCCTGATCCTTCGTTCGAATTCCGAATCAGGTTCACCCATCGATACCCATACGTCGGTATAGAGGAAGTCGACACCTTTCACGGCCTTGTCGACATCGGTGGTGATCATTATTTTTGCGCCGGTTTCCTTTGCAATCTCCTTGCATTGGGCAACCAGTTCCTTTGCTGGGTGGAACTCTTTGGGTGCAGCAGCCCTGAAGTCCATGCCCATCTTGGCGGCGCCCACCATCAGCGAATTGCCCATATTGTTGCGGGCATCGCCAAGGTAACAGAACGACACCTGGTGCAGGGGCTTGTCGCTGTGTTCCATCATGGTAAGGAAGTCGGCCAGGATCTGGGTAGGATGGAATTCGTTGGTGAGGCCGTTCCATACAGGCACGCCTGCATATTTCCCTAATTCTTCCACGATTTCCTGCCCGAAGCCGCGGTATTCGATGCCGTCGTACATGCGTCCCAGCACCCTTGCCGTATCTTTCATGCTTTCCTTGTTGCCGATCTGTGTTCCCGAAGGTCCGAGGTAGGAAACCTGTGCCCCCTGGTCGAATGCAGCCACCTCGAAGGCACAGCGTGTACGCGTGGAAGCCTTTTCAAAGATAAGTGCGATATTCTTGCCCTTCAGCCGCTGCTGCTCCGTGCCGGCATATTTTGCTTTTT
Organism: Bacteroidales bacterium; assembly: GCA_040775045.1. Taxonomy (GTDB): domain Bacteria; phylum Bacteroidota; class Bacteroidia; order Bacteroidales; family B18-G4; genus B18-G4. Next base: position 20,745 of record JAXGTH010000019.1, on the reverse strand, counting down.
TGAGGTCGAGGGACAGGTCGAGTAAAAATTTGATCTCCTGCGGAGTGAAGTCGAGAAGTTTCAGGAAATTCCTGTTTCTGAGATTGAATGCCATAATTGTCAGGTTCAGGGTCCAGGGTACGGGGTTCAGGGTGAAAATATTATGCATCCTTTATCCTGCACGCTGTACCGGTTATTGATGGTGCAAAATTATGAAAATTGGGATATGTACAAGACAGGCTGTCGATAAAATATCACCGCTTATGTTTAGGGGCGTAAATGGGTTCTGGGGGCTGGGTTCTGGGTTCTGGGTTCTGGGGTGTCCGAAAAACCAGAAATCTTCGATTTCATTGTTTTTCGTGGATCCACGACCCCGTTTACCACGAACCGGAACAGGATATCGGATACCGGACGACTGAGGCCTGATCATGGTTGCACAGGTAGAAAATGGCATCAATGGTCGGGCTTTGTTTTTCAAACCAGCCAATTTTCGATTTTCTTAATTTATTATCCAAGCCCCAAAACACATACCTTTGGGTATGCTTATCATCGACGATATCATGGTGTCGGACGACCTTTACCTGGTCAGTTTCGTTTGCGATCTTGAAAAATGCCGCGGGGCCTGTTGTGTGGAAGGCGATGCCGGTGCCCCGCTGGAGGAGGAGGAAATATCCATGATGGAGGATTATCTCGACGAGATCATGACATATATGATACCCGAGGGGATAGCCACTGTTAAGAAAAGTGGCGTTTTTGATTATGATGTGGAGGGTACATTTGTTACCCCCCTGATCAGCGGCGGTGACTGCGCGTTTATCAATTTTACCGGTGGCGTTGCCTGGTGTGCGATCGAAAGGGCCTGGGAAGAAGGGAAGATACCCTTCCGCAAACCGGTATCCTGTCATCTTTACCCTGTCAGGTTGAGTAAAGTGGGCAGCCATGAGGCGGTGAACTACCATCGCTGGCAGATCTGCGATCCTGCGCTGGAGCATGGCCGCCGGCAGGGCGTGCCTTTATATGTATTCCTCAGGGAAGCCTTGGTCAGGAGGTATGGAAAGCCCTGGTACGACAGGCTGGTGGAGGAGATCAGCAAGAGAACGGGACCTCACAGGTCCCGGGACCTGTGAGGTCACTTCACCTCCACGAATTTCGAAGCTTCATTACTGCAAATGTCGCAGGGATCAGCATAATGCTCCGCATCCATGGTATTGCCGCAGCGGGGGCAGACCATATAGGATTTGGCCAGCACCACCGTGGGATCGTCAAGGCTGGCAAGGGCCTGTTTGAACAATTCGTAGTGTTTTGCTTCTGCCTTCAGGGCCCAGGTAAAAGTTTCCGATACGTCGGGCATGTTTTCCCTGTCGCTGGCGGCCACAAAGCGAGGATACTGATCCATTGCTTCGTAATACTCAACCTCGATGGCGGTCTTCAGGTTTTCACGTAATTCATAGGGCGGATATTCGGGTACATAGTTACCGATATTCTTCCCGTGGGCCAGCAGCATGGTGACCTGCCTGTCGACATGGGCCTTTTCCGAAACTGCAGCCGCATGGAAAAGGGCTGCTATTTCAGGCAGGCTGTCCTGCCTGGCCATCAGGGCATAATGGTTGTATTTGGCATTGGCCAGGAGTTCCAGCTCGATGGACGTTTTGAGGTTGGCAAGCGTTTCCGGCTCTTTTTTGCTTCCAGGCTGGTTGCAGGAAATCAGCACCAGGGCCGCGAGGGCGATCGTTGTGAAGGTTTTGATCATCGGTTGTCGGTCATTTTTGGTTCATTCCATAAAGCTACAAAAAAAACGCCATTAACCCCAAAGGGTAAATGGCGCTGATATCAATAAAATCTTCCGGTGACCGGTCCCCGGGCGGAAGCAATGTCATTCGCCTTCAGCAGCAGTTTCTGCCGCTGCTATGTTTCCCAGTTCCTTGTCGATATGGAACAATCCCCCCTTGGCCCCTTCGGCCAGCTTGAACTTATCAAGTATGCCGCGGGCCAGGCTTTCTTCTTCGATCTGCTCGGTGACGTACCACTGCAGGAAGTTGAGGGTGGTGAAATCCTTTTCCTCCATGGCGATCTCCACCAGCTTGTTGATCAGGCTGGTGACCAGGATCTCATGTTCCAGCACCTTTTCGAACACCTTATGGAGCGATTCGAAACCGGCCTGGGGTTCCTCAAGCGCCAGCAGGCGTGCATGGCCTCCGCGGTCATTCACAAAAGACAGGAATTTCAGTGCATGCATCCTTTCTTCCGTGGCATGTTCGAAGAGGAAGGCTGCCGCACCGGCATATCCGTTCACTTCACACCATGAGGCCATGGACAGGTACAGCCTCGACGATTCTTCTTCAGCCCTGATCTGTTCAATGATGGCTTCTTCCATTTTTTTACTCAGCATATCTATCGTATTTTCAGATTAATAATCCTTAAATCGTATCTTGAAATAAGATTCTCATTCTTCTTCCTTCTTCCATATTCCATATTCCCTATTCCCTATTCCATTTTCCTAACCCTACCTCCCTTTCAACGCCTCCGCACCCGAAACGATCTCAAGGATCTCGTTGGTGATGGCTGCCTGGCGTGCCTTGTTGTACGACAACCTGAGGGATTTGAGCAGCTCCTGGGCATTGTCGGTGGCCATATGCATGGCAGTCATCCTGGCCCCGTGCTCCGAAGCAAAAGAGTCGAGTACGGCCTTGTAGAATTGTATCCTGAGGCTCTTGGGCACAAGCTCCCTGATAATGTCTTCCTTGTTGGGTTCAAAAATGTAATCCACCTTAAGGCTGCCATCCCCTTCGGGGGGAAGGATAGGGAGGAACTGCTCGGTTTGCAGCACCTGCACGGCCGCATTCTTGAACTGGTTGTAAATGATATCGATCCGGTCGATCTTTTTATCTGCGAAGTCCTGCATCAGTTCTTCAGCGATCGTAATGGCCGACTCATAATCCAGGTGATCAAAGAGTTCGAGGTTTTTCCTGCCTACGGGATAACGGTGCCGGGTGAAATATTCCGCCCCTTTCTTTCCGATACAGTATAGGCTGAGGTTCCCGGCCTTGTACTGTTCGCTGTAAGTGGTACGGATCAGGTTTTCTGCCTTTTTGATCACGTTGGCATTGAAAGCGCCGCAGAGTCCCCGGTTGGAGGTAACAACCACAAGGAGGACCTTTTCAATATCGCGGGTTTCGGAATAAACGGCCTCTTCGGACTGGTCAAGGCCTGTACTCATCCCCTGCAGGAATTCCTGCAATTTCTGGGCATAAGGACGTAATTGCAGGATGGCGGTCTGGGCTTTCCTCAGCTTGGAGGCAGCCACAAGCTTCATGGCGCTGGTGATCTGTTGCGTCGACTTAACAGATTCTATCCTGGTTCTTACTTCCTTGAGGTTGGGCATGTCTGTAATATTGTTTGCTCAGTTTATGCCGTATAACGTTCAACGATATTTTTTGCGGCCACTTCGAGTATCTTCGTGATGTCGTCGTCGAGAATACCCTTTTCCAGATCCTTAAGGGTTTTCGGATGTTTTTCTTCCAGGAAGTGAAGGTATTCAACTTCAAAGTCGTGGATGCGTTCCACGGGCACTTTCCTTACCAGGCCCTTTGATCCGCAATAGATGATGGCGATCTGCTTACCTACTGTCATCGGCGAGTACTGATCCTGCTTGAGGATCTCCACGTTACGCTTGCCTTTTTCGAGCACGGCCATGGTGGCAGCATCGAGATCGGAACCGAACTTGGAAAATGCTTCCAGCTCGCGATATTGTGCCTGGTCGAGCTTCAGCGTCCCGGCCACCTTCTTCATCGCTTTAACCTGTGCGTTACCACCGACCCTGGATACGCTGATCCCTACGTTGATGGCCGGACGGATCCCTGCATTGAAGAGGTTCGATTCGAGGAATATCTGCCCGTCGGTGATGGAGATCACGTTGGTCGGGATATAGGCTGATACGTCGCCGGCCTGTGTTTCGATAATAGGCAATGCCGTCAGTGAGCCGCCCCCTTTCACCTTACCCTTCAGGCATTCGGGCAGATCGTTCATCCTGGCGGCGATGGCATCGGAGGAAATGATACGGGCAGCCCTTTCGAGCAGTCGCGAGTGCAGGTAGAAAACGTCGCCGGGGTAGGCTTCACGGCCAGGGGGCCTGCGCAGCAGCAGCGACACCTCGCGATAGGCCACCGCCTGTTTCGACAGGTCATCGTAAATGACCAGCGCGGGCCTTCCGGTATCCCTGAAATATTCGCCGATGCAGGCACCTGCGAAGGGAGCATAGAACTGCATGGCGGCAGGGTCGGAGGCTGTGGCGGTGATGATGACCGTATAGTCCATGGCCCCGTTATCTTCGAGGGTTTTCACGATGTTGGCCACCGAAGAACCTTTCTGTCCAACAGCAACATAGATGCAATATACAGGTTGCCCTTTCTCAAAATTATCCTTCTGGTTGATGATGGTGTCGATGGCGATGGCCGTCTTCCCCGTCTGGCGGTCGCCGATGATGAGCTCACGCTGACCGCGTCCGATGGGTATCATCGCATCGATGGCCTTGATACCGGTCTGCAGAGGTTCATTCACCGGCTGGCGGTAGATCACACCGGGAGCCTTGCGCTCCAGCGGCATGAGGAAGGTTTCCCCTTCGATCTGGCCCTTGCCGTCGATGGGTTCACCCAGGGTGTTGATGACCCTGCCCAGCATGCCTTCACTAACATTGATGGAGGCGATCTGACCCGTGCGCTTCACCACATCTCCTTCCTTGATGCTTTCCGGTTCACCGAGCAGTACGGCACCCACGTTATCCTGTTCCAGGTTCAAAACGATGCCTTTCAGCCCCGTCTTCTCAAATTCGATCAACTCTCCCGATTCAGCATTGTTCAGGCCGTAGATGCGGGCAATACCATCGCCCACTTCAAGCACGCTTCCTACTTCCTCTAATTCTGCTTCGTTCTTGTATCCCGACAGTTCCTGTCGCAATATGGCGGATACTTCAGCTGGTTTTATCGATGCCATATGTTGTTGGTTTAAATTCCTCTTATGTATAAATTGATCTCGGCAGCACCCTTCCTGAGCCTTCGAAGCTGGTACGCAATGCTTGCGTCATATTTGTAATCGTCGTAACTGAGCACGAATCCCCCCACGAGTTCCTTCTTCACCTCCTCGACAAGCTCGATGCTGCCACCGGTTTGCTTTTCCAGAAGTTCCACCACTTTCCGCCGGATCTCATCGGTAATGGCTGATGCACTCTGGAAATGTACCGTGAATATATTCTTGAATTTCTTATAAATACTGATGAATTCCCCCGCGATATAGCGGAGGTATTCCTCACGCTTCTTGCGGATGATGATGCCCATATAACGCATGCTCAGTTCACCGACCTTATCACCGAATATGGCCTTCACCACCTTCTGCTTCTTCTCTGCCCGGATCACGGGGCTCCTGAGCATAAGGTCGAAGTCCTTGCTGGTCTCACAGACCGAAAGAATGGTTTCCATGTCGTTCCGGACCTGTTCCACAAGGTTCATCTCGAGCGCCAGCTCGAAGATGGCCCTGGCATAACGTTGTGCGATCAGCGTATGTGACATCGGATCAATTCATTTTGGCGTTTTCGATGAGTTTTTTCAAATAATCTTCCTGCTTGCTCTCGGCCGAAAGTTCCTGCTCAAGGATCTTCTCTGCGATCTCGATGGAGATGGAGGCGATCTGGTTCTTGAGGTCGGTCATCGCTGCCATCTTCTCGTATTCGATCCTTTCCTTGGCATTTTCCACGATGTTGTTGGCTTCCTCGTTGGCTTTGACCCTTGCCTCCTCGATAATGGTTTCCCTGACCTTGCGGGCATCGCGCAGGATCTCGTTCCGTTCTTCCTGTGCCAGCTTCAGCAGCTTCTCATTGTCGGCTTTCAGGTTCTTCATCTCTTCCCTGGCCTTGTTGGCCTGGTTCAGTGCCTCGTCGATGGTTTGCTCCCTCTTGTGCAGCGACTTGAGGATGGGCTTCCATGCATAACGGCCGAGGATGAAGATCAGCAGGGCAAACGAAAAGGTCATCCAGATGATCAGTCCTATTCCCGGGTTTACTAGTTCCATGGCATTCCGATTAATGGTACCTAAAAAGTCCCCTGTATCTTAACCAACCGTTAACATACAGGGAACCATGCCTGCCTTTTTTTACAAAAGGACGAGCAAAAAGCTAACGACAATAGCAAAGAAAGCCACACCTTCGATAAGGGCTGCGGCGATGATCATGTTTGACCTGATGTCGCCGACAGCTTCGGGCTGGCGGGCAATGGATTCAACTGCGCCGCGGCCGATCTGGCCAATGCCGATCCCTGCGCCGATGGCTGCGATCCCTGCACCGATCCCTGCTCCCATCTGTGCCAGCGGGGCGAGGTCTGCTGCTGCCTGTAAAATAATGCTTAAAAGACTCATAATACTATTTGTTTAATGGTTATTACAAGGTTCATGTCAATGGTGTTCTTCTGTGGCCATGCCAAAATACAGGGCCGACAAAAGGGTGAATACATAGGCCTGGATGAAGGCGACCAGCAATTCAAGCAGGCTCATGAAAATGGCAAATGGTATGGAGAATCCCAGCCCGATACCCAGGCCGAGGAAGTCGTTGATATTCCCGAAGATAAAGATGAGGCTGATGAAGCCAAGGATGATGGTATGCCCGGCAACAATGTTGGCAAAGAGACGGACCATCAGCACGAAGGGCTTGGTGAACATCCCCACGATCTCGACGACAGGCATCAGTGGCAGCGGGAACTTGAGCCACCAGGGCACACTCGGGGCATTGACGATATGCTGCCAGTAAGCCTTGTTGCCGCTGAAGGTCGTGATGAGGAAGGTGAATACCGCCATCACGCCGGTTACGGCGATGTTGCCCGTAACATTGGCACCTCCCGGGAAAAAGGGGATGAGCCCCATGATGTTGTTCAGGAAAATGAAGAAAAAGATGGTCAGGAGGAAAGGCATGTAACGCTCGTAGCGCTTTTCACCGATCGACGACCTGGCGATATCGTCACGGACAAAAAGGATGACCGGTTCCATGAACGACTGAAGGCCTTTTGGGGCCTGTCCTTCACGCCTGCGGTAAGCCCTGGCCACGGAAGTGAAGATGACGATGAGCAGCAATGAGCTGATGAAAATGGCCAGTACGTTCTTGGTGATGGAGAGGTCGAGGGGAAGGACCTCTTCGGTTCCGGCAGTGCTTCCATGACCGGCATCTTCTGTGCCGGGACTCCACACGATCTTGCCCTTGTTCTCCCCATACTGGGCTATGTAAAATCCCTTGTAGTGGTGCCCGTGAGCCAGTTTGCCCGACATAAAAACATGGAATTTGCCCTCATGATAGAGGATCACCGGCAGCGGGATGGAAATATGATGCCCATTGTATGTCCAGAGGTGCCATTCATGCGAGTCGATAAGATGCTTGATGATCATCTTGCCGGCATCAAATTCCCCCTCGGCTGTTTCCTCATCTATGGCCTCAGTAGCTTCCGTTTCAGGTTCATGATACTGGGCAAGGACATTCATCGAGGTGTAAACCACAGATAATCCGATCATCAGCAAAATGATGAATGAGAGGATAAACCGTTTGGATCTCTTAAGAAATGGCCCGATTAACATATAAAAGAGGCTGAATATTTCAGGCTGCAAGTTTACGAAACTTATGTCATATAATAAAGAATTTTTCTAAATAAGTTATCCCCTCTGTGATAGGAGTTTCGCTGGCGGCAGGAGGAAAATTTCTCTTTCGGAGTTGGATTTTCCGCAAAAAACCTGTAAATTCACACCAATGGATTTGAGCCGGCTGAAAGGCCGGTTTATTTGAGATCGAAACATTGTTACATGTCCGGGAGATGTTCCGGCAATAAAAAATGTGGCTTATGAAAAAAACAATGCTATTGCTGATCCCCTTGTTTCTTTTAGGGGTCGCGGGTTGTGCCCCCGAAGTGGAAAAATGTCCCGAAGTGGATCTTGAAAAGGAAATGTCGGAGATCAGGACGCTGCTTGAACAATATGAACTGGCCAGGGAGAATGAGGATTTTTCGACCATTGAGATCATCTGGGCCAATGATGATAATATCCTGCTCATCGGCACCGAAAGCCATGAGGAGCTCAAGGGGATTGATGCCATAAAGAAAGCCATGGCCAGGCAGTTCAATGAATTCGAAAACACCCTGATCAATATCAGCGATCAGAAGATCGGCATCAACAAATCGGGTACCACAGCCTGGTTCTATGAAATGCTCGATTATAATTTTATCTACCAGGGTGAGGATATGGTGTTCGAGGGCATCCGTTTTACAGGGGTCCTTGAAAAGCGAGATGGGCAGTGGAAACTCGTGCAGGGACACCTGTCGATACCCTACGAAGCTGAAATTAAGGAGGAAGCAAGGTAAAATGTGTCAGAATGCAGCGGTAAACTGCCGGAGGAACCGCTGGTCATTCTCAAAGAAATACCTGATATCCCTGACCGAGTATAACATCATGGCAACGCGCTCGATGCCCATCCCGAAAGCATAACCCGAATAAACAGCGGGGTCGATCCCGCAGTTTTCAAGTACGGTCGGGTCCACCATGCCGCAACCCATGATCTCAAGCCATCCCGTATATTTGCATACATTGCATCCTTTCCCCTTGCAGAGGATACATGAAATGTCCATCTCGGCCGAGGGCTCGGTGAAAGGGAAATATGAAGGACGGAACCTGATCTCGGTATCTTCTCCGAACATTTCCCTGGCAAAATAGAACAAGGTTTGTTTCAGGTCGGCGAAGGACACGCCCTTGTCAACATAGAGCCCTTCGACCTGGTGGAAGATGCAGTGCGACCTGGCAGAGATGGCTTCGTTACGGAAAACCCTTCCGGGCGAGAGCGTGCGGATGGGTGGACTGGTGCTTTCCATCACCCTGACCTGTACCGATGAGGTATGGGTGCGCAGGGCCACCTGTTCACGGTAATCCTTTCCTTTTTCGATGAAAAAGGTATCCTGCATATCCCTGGCCGGATGCTCCGGGGGAAAGTTCAGGGCCGTGAAATTGTGCCAGTCATCTTCCATCTCCGGCCCGTCGCTGATATTGAAACCGATATGCTGGAAGATGCTGATGATGCGGTTCCGTACCAGGGAAATGGGATGCCTGGAGCCGATGCTGATCTCTTCTGCCGGCCGCGAAAGGTCTGTTTCACGGGTCTTTGCCGGCCCCGACACCTCAAGCTGTGCCTTCAGCGCCTGCAATTTATCAGTGGCCTGCTGCTTCAGGTTGTTCAGGGCCTGCCCGAGTTCCTTGCGCTCACCGGGGGCCACATCCCTGAACTCATTGAAGAGCGAGGGGATAAGCCCTTTCCTGCTCAGGAACCTGATGCGCAATTCCTCAAGCTGACCGCTGTTCTCAACCGTGAGCCGGTCGATCTCTTCACTGATCTGCCTGATCTTTTCCTTCATGAGGTTTAGTCAATGATCTCGATGGTCATGGTTACATCCTCCAGGGGCTTGTCGCGCTGGCCGGTCTTTACGGCAGCGATCTTGTCGATGACCTCGAGGCCATCGATCACCTCACCGAACACCGTATAGTCGAAATCGAGGAAGGGAGTGCCCCCGATGGTCTTGTATACCCTCTTCTGCTCCTCGGTCCACTGGCAGTTCTTGCGGGTCTCGAGGGCGCTCAGTTCATTGTCGCCATAAACCCTTCCCTGAACAAGATAGAACTGCGAACCGGATGAACGCTTCTGGGGATTGACCGCATCGCCCTGACGGGCAGCGGCAAGGGCTCCCTTCTTGTGGATATGTTCGGGCACGAACTCTGCAGGAATGGTATAGCCCACATCAACGGTGCCGTCTTCCTTTCCCCCGCCCTGGATCATGAAATCCTGGATGACACGGTGAAAGGTTGAGCCGTTGAACCAGCCCTCTTTTACGAGCTTGATGAAATTGTCGCGGTGGCCGGGGGTGTCATTATACAGCATCCCCGTAATGTCGCCGTAATCGGTATGGATGATAAACATGGTTTCGTTTTGTGAATATGACATGCTCCCGAAGAACATGAAGGTGATGAGTACCAGGATTATTTTCTTCATTACTGACTGTGTTTTATTGTTAAGAGAGTGCAAACTTAATAAAATGAATGGAATATCGGGCTTATTTTGTGAAACAGGGGGCCTGGCCATTGGCAAAACAACTTCCCTATTTCCTGTTTTTCTTCTGCTGCTGCCGTTCAATAAAATGTTTCCGGCAGAGGGGCATGTACGATTCGGTTTCGCCAAGCATCACGCGCCCGCCCTTGTCGACCGTACGGTATGAATAATTTGCCAGGTCGCCGCAGATGGGACAAATGGCATGTACCTTGGTAATATATTCGGCCGTTGCCATGATGGCCGGCATAGGGCCGAATGGATTCCCGAGGTAATCCATGTCAAGGCCTGCCACGATCACCCTGATCCCGCTGTTGGCAAGGATATTACATACCGACGACAGCTCGTTGTCGAAAAACTGGGCTTCGTCGATGCCCACCACATCGAAATCGTTCGCCAGGAGCAATATCTGGCTGGACGACTGCACCGGCGTGGAACGGATGGAATTGGCATCGTGCGAAACCACATTTTCCTCGTCGTAACGGGTATCGATGATGGGCTTGAAGATCTCCACCTTCTGCTGTGCGATCCTTGCCCGCTTCAGCCTGCGGATGAGTTCCTCTGTCTTACCCGAGAACATCGAGCCACAGATGACCTCGATCCAGCCACTCCTTTCCGAATTTTTCGACTTTTCCAAAAACATTGCTGCAGGCTCAACTCAATCTTTTATATCTTTATTCGTTCTTAGTACAAAAGTACAAAATACTGTAATGCCCTGTTCGTTTGTGCTCATGGCAAGCTTATACAAACGGACGGTCGCAATATGAATAAACCAAAACCTAAAATTACAACAAATAACCATGGCTGAAGAAAAGAATAAGGCACTGATCGATGAAATTGCCAAACATGCTACCATTATCGATTATCATGTGGGTAAGTTGCGGACCAAACCTGAAAAGCTGCACGAGATCGACATAGAACTGCTGGCCGACAAGGTCAGGGAAGTGTATTCGCTCATCCTTGAATTGCGTCCGGCGAGCATCGGATTGAACACCATCCCTTCGGGGTCCGTGGATGAGCCGGCAGCAGATTCACCGGATGTCCCTGAAACCGTGGTCAACAAGGAGCCGGATAATGTTCCCGGGCCGGAAGTGGAACCTGAACCAGAACCCGAGATCACGCCCGAACCCGAACCTGAGCCTGAAGTGGAACCTGAGATCGAACCCGAAGTCGAGCCTGAAGAGGAACCCGCGCCAGTGCCCTATGCAGGTGAAGAACCGGCCGACGAGGCAATTGTGGAAAATGACAGGGATGTTATGCCTGCTGAAGAAGAACCCGCAAAACCGGAAGACCCGCCACCTGCTGACCACAGGCCCCGGACCACTGCCGACCTCTTTTCAGGGACCACAACGATTGCCGATTCCTACCAGGGGAAAAAGGACAATACCATCGCTTCCAGGGTGGTGCCTGCTGGTGTGAAGGACCTGAAGAAGGCCATCGGGATAAATGATAAGTTCTTGTTCATCAATGAATTGTTCAGGGGAGACCCTTCGGTATACAATTCCGCCATCGATAAGCTGAATGAGGCCGGGGGAATGGCCGAAGCTGCGACAGCCCTTAATACTTACAGGGAAGAATACAGCTGGGCGTCCAATTCGGAGGCCTATCACCGCCTGAGCCGTATCGTGCAGTCGAAATACGCCGGATGAACCTGATCCACCCTGAGATACGGCAACGGAAGCATTGACCTGAGATGTTATATATCGTACCCACACCCATCGGCAACCTGGCCGACATCACCCACAGGGCCGTGGCGACCCTGGAGGAAGTGGATTTTGTGCTGGCAGAGGACACCCGCACCTCCGGCAACCTGATGAAACACTTTGGGATCAGCACCCGCATGGTAGCATTTCACCAGCACAACGAGCATAAAGTGCTCCCACAGGTGATGCAGAGGCTCAGGGCGGGAGAAACGGCGGCCCTTATCAGTGATGCCGGAACCCCTGGTATCTCCGATCCGGCTTTCCTCATCATCAGGGAGTGCATCCGGGAAGATATCAGGGTGATCTGCCTGCCCGGTCCGACAGCTTTTGTCCCGGCCCTCGTGGCTTCGGGACTCCCCTGCGACCGATTTGTCTTCGAAGGTTTCCTTCCCCACAGGAAAGGCCGGCAGGGCAGGATCGACGATCTTTCAGGTGAATCCAGGACAATGGTCTTCTATGAATCACCTTACCGCCTGGTGAAAACCCTCACACAGCTTGGCGAGGTGCTCGGGTCCGGGCGACAGGCTTCGGTGTCGAGGGAGATCAGCAAGATCTATGAGGAGACCATCCGCGGCACACTGGCTGAACTGATCCTGCATTTCAATGCCCACCAGCCAAAAGGTGAATTTACCGTGGTTGTGGCCGGCAAGGCCCATAATGAAAAGTGATCCTTCACTTGTCCTGGACTGCAGGGATCAGATTCCTGACATCATACTCACAATTCCTCTCCCGGCTGTAACGATAGGCCGGCCTTTTCGTCATAATATCATAACAGTAAGTTAACCGCTCTTTGAAATGCTGTACGCATGCGAACAACCCTGGTCATGAACTGGACATATTTTTCCAGAGGCAGGCTTTAGCGAACATTGTATAATTCAGTAAATCAAACACATACGATATTGGCACGTTTTATGCTCTATGACAATCAAACCGGAATGTGTAACCCAAAAATGTGTAAAATGAAAACGTTCGTAATAACCATGATCTCAGTATTGCTGATGATCCCGCTGGTGTCCTTTGCCGACGGCGAAAAGACGGGAAACACCCATGCTCCCGTTAAAGATAATACCGTTGCTGATAAAGCGGATGAAGCCGCCCTGATCAGTAACCTGGTGGTAATAAACCTCAACGAGGAATCTATTGATAATGGTTTGCCCGCCGATATCCTCGGGCAATTCTCAGAAGTGCTGACATACCCCAGGGATGTTGAAGATGCCAATGATGTTGAAGTTGTGGTGGTTGGATTTTCCTACGACGATGACGGATACATCCATGTAGAGAATTCAAAATCCAGCAATGACTCTTTCAACAAGCATGTGGTCAGCAATATCGAAAAGATACGTTTAAGAAATGGCAGCGTAACCATAGGAAAACAGTACTTTGCCAAGTTCAGCTTTAAAAAGCTGTAGTGTTAATTTTATGTTAGTTAAACATTAGGTGCAATGCGCCCCGCCGGAACAGCGGGGCGTTTTTTTTGTATTTTTATCAAAAAAACCACATGAGTTATACGTACCCTTTTCCACGGCCGGCAGTAACGGTCGATATCATCATCTTCCGCCTGTCAGGCAACAGGCCCGAGGTGTTGCTCATTGAGCGGGCCAACCAGCCCTACAAGGGGAAATGGGCTTTGCCCGGAGGGTTTGTCGACAAGGATGAGCCCCTGGAGGATGCTGCCGCCAGGGAACTGGAAGAAGAAACCGGCCTCAGGGGCATACTTTTGACCCAGATGCACACTTTCGGAAGCCCCGGGCGCGACCCCAGGGGACATACGGTTTCCGTGGTATATGTGGGTTATCTTCCCGAAGGGATGGTGGCCAGGGCAGGCGATGACGCGGTAAGAACGGGATGGTTCGGACTCGACGAAATCCCTGAGATGGCTTTCGACCACGGGATGGTCATCGAAATGGCAGGTTCCATCTTCCTGGTCTGAGGCCCGTGCACCGCTTACATGACCTTTTACTGACCGGAACATACCATTAACTTATCGGAACTTGAATGTTTGGATGGAAAGGAATATCTTGCTGAACCATTATAACTGATCCCTGCATGAAGCATTTTCTAACCCTGATACTGATCCTATTATCTGCGTGCCTTGCCGGGCAAAAGGCGGATTTTTCGAAAGTGCCTTCTGGCATGCGGAATACAGCTCCCCTTACCGTTGCCGACAGCCAGGCCCTGGCCGGCATCGAGGAGATCAGTCTGCCTGATCATTATCGAAACAAGGCTCTTCCCGACAGTATCGACAATTCGATCTATAAATGGTTCCGGCCGATATTCTCCCAGGAAGTGTACATGAACTGCATGCAGTCGACCAGTATTGCCTATAACTTCACATACGAGATCAACCGCTTGCGCGACCTGCCGGGCGATGATCCCGAAAACCAGTACACCACGCATTTTGCCTGGAACTTCTTCAATGGTGGGAACGGATGGTACGGGGCAAACTACCTTTTTACCATGGATGTGCTTAAACATCATGGTACTCCCAATGTAAACGACTATGGCGGCATGTATTATGGAGGGGGCGAACGCTGGATGTCGGGTTACGACAAATGGTACAACGCCATGAACAACCGTATCTCGGGGATACGCAAGATTTACGTCGGCAATGCGGAAGGGCTCCTTACGCTGAAGCATTGGTTGAACGACCATCTCGACGGATCGGAAACCGGCGGCCTGGCCAGTTTTATCGCCTGCAGTCCCTGGAACATGACCACCCTGCCGGCCGGGACACCCAATGCCGGGAAACATGTGATCATCAGCTGGTGTCCGGAGGCGCTGCACGGCATGACCATTGTTGGGTATAACGATTCGGTGCGCTACGACTACAACCAGGACGGGATATTTACCAATGATCTCGACATAAACAACGACGGACTGCTTGATATGCGCGACTGGGAGATCGGTGCGGTCAAATTCTGCAACAGCTATGGCGACACATGGGCCGACAGCGGGTTTTGCTATATGATGTACAAAACCCTGGCCGACCCGATCGAAGAAGGAGGCATCTGGGATAATACGGTACACGTGATCGACGCCAAACCGGAACACAAGACCCTTTTGGCCTGCAAGGTTTCCCTTACCCATAACTGCAGGGAACGGATCCGTGTAAGGACGGGCGTATCAACTGACCTGAATGCCAACAAACCCGAATATATTCAATCCTATACCATTTTCAACTACCAGGGCGACTGGCATTATATGCAGGGAAACGATACCACGCCGGACCACATGACGATAGAATTCGGGCTCGACCTCAATCCTTTGCTAACATACGTGAAACCGGGCGAAGCATGCAAATTCTTCCTGATCGTGGATGAAAAGGATCCTGAGAATTACGGCTATGGACAGGTGGACTATTTCAGCATGATGGATTATTCCAGTGGACTAACAGAGATCGGATATGAACAGCAGAACATCCCGCTGGTCGATAATGGACAGACCAGCCTTTCCATTACGTATATCCCGGATTTTGATGCCGTAGAAGTGCTGACAACAGAACTACCGGTATATTCACCTGGAGAGCCGCTCGAGGTTCAACTGCAGGCTTCAGGAGGAACCGAACCCTACCGGTGGCATCTCAACAAGAATTTCAGGATGAGTGAGGGATCTTCCGCCTTTCCCCTCATCGACGGGAACAAGATCATCACCAACAGTTACGAAGACAGCCTGGCTACACAAGCCCTTGAATTCACCTTCCCCTTTTATGGCAACACATTCGATACGGTAGTGGTATCCTCCTCAGGTTACCTGCGCTTCGACGGGAACATGTATTTCTGGTCATACCTCGTCGACCTGGACTATTTTATGAAAAATAACCGGGTGGTAGCCCCATTGCTTTGCACCGATATGATCGTTTATGAGAGCTACGATCACGGTGTATGGTACGAAGGGGATGAAAACAGTGCAACCTTCAGGTGGCGTACTTCCTTCGACAACAACCCTGCGGGATCCGACATCAATTTTGCCGTTACCCTTTATCCCGACGGCAATATCGAATTCTGCTACGGGAATATCTTTGTCGACCGAAAGATGAAATGGGGAGCTGGGGTTTCCGATGGCGACCTGGTGAACTACAGCCTGCCTGAATTGCCCGATCCGGGGTTGATCGATGAAAACACACATATATCGTTCATTTCAAGGTCAATACCCGACCAGATCGAGCTTTCAGCAGGTGGCATGCTCACCACACAGGAGAATACCACATCCGTCAACCGGGATATCAGCGTTCTGGTTACCGACCAGATGCTGCTGGCCGCCGAGAAGACCTTTCAGCTTACCGACGGGCTTGAATTCAGTATCAGTCTGCAGGGCTCTGATATCTGCAACGGGCAGGTCAACTTTTTTGATCTGCAGGCCCGGAACCGCGGAAATGAAGCCATGACAGACCTGGTTTTTTCCCTGGCAACCAACAGGCCGGGATTACAGGTCATCGACGGGCAACAAATCCTGCCCTTACTTCAGCCCGGGGAAAGTGTCAGCCTGCTTGGGGTTTTCAGCTGCCTGAACGATGAACCACTCTCCAATGGCGAACAGGTTGTGATGAGCCTGAAAGCCGATTCAGATCAGAAAACCTACAAGCGTAATTTTGTCTTCCCTGTGGCCACACCTGCAGTTGAGATCCTGGGTTATTCAGTCCAGAATGAGAGCGGTATCCTGGAGCCGGGCCAACCCGCAACGCTGAGCATAGAACTTGTTAACCGGGGCAGCAGGGAAAGTATCAACACTTATGTGAGTCTGGTCCCGTCCGATCCCGGGGTTGTGGTCAACGATCAGCAGCCACTGGCTTTTGGTACCATCAGGCCGGGAGAGACTGCCGTGGCTGATTTCAACCTGACCCCTGACTATTCTTTCATGCTGGGGACAGAGGTGGGCTTCACACTTGAGGTACGGGATGAACTCGGTAACATTTCAGAATTGCCTTTCAGCCTCAGGATAGGGAAAGTTCCCGTTTGTATCGTCGATATGGATCCCGGCACCCTTTCGGGCCCCCACATCCGTGATCTCCTTCAGCAGATGGATGTGCAGGTTGAATATAAGCGGACCTTCCCCACTTCTTTCAAAGCTTACCAGTCGGTGATCCTCTGCCTTGGCAAGATCTTTTCCAATTATGAACTTTCCTACAAACAGGGTGTAGCACTGGAACAATATCTGAACGATGGAGGAAGGCTTTACATGGAAGGCCGGGTAATATGGCAGCAACAACCGCCCCTTGCCCTCTTCGGCAAATTCAATATCGGCACCGTGTCCTCGCCGGGGGTTTACGAAACCCTTGATGGGATCGACGGAACTTTTACCCAGGGACTGAGCTATGCCAACACCGCCGTGCAGCCATATTGTTTCTTCTACCTTGAACCCATCCCACCGGCATATGCCATATTTACCGGCCGGGCCTATCCCAATGTTGCCGCAGTGGCCTATGATGCAGGTACCTACAAGACCATTGGCACCATCTTCGAGCTCGGGACCCTGGCATCTTCCGACACCTGCCAGGTAGAGACCTTTATGCAGGCTGTGCTCGACTTTTTCGATGTAAAGCAAAGCGTGATCGGTATTGATGAAGGAACTGCCCGGAACAACGGAGCAGGTTTGCAGAACTATCCCAATCCATTCAGTTATCGTACAACAATCCCTCTTTTGATTGAGGAGCGCAGTTTTGTCCATGCTGCCGTATTTGATCTCCGGGGAAGAATGGTCCGCGAGCTGCTCAGCCCGGCTTATATGCAGGCAGGGACGCACCTGATCGAATGGGATGCATCCATGACAGGCGGCCTGCCTGCCCCTGCGGGGATCTATATTTTACGCGTGACCGTTGATGACCGGCAGCAAACCGGAAAAATGGTTTTGATGCGATAGCCCTTATGACTATATTTACGGGAAAAATTGATTTACATGAGAGCTCTATTATCGATCCTCTTCTGCTGCGCTTTTATCTTTGCCATGTCGCAGAAAAACCTCGATTACCTCGAACATCCGGCAGGCTTGCAATATCCTGATTTTGACGGTGGCCGCACCGAGTTGGAATTTGCCGATATCAACCTCGACGGGTATCTCGATCTCGTGACCATTGGCGACCATGGAAACCCCATTACTGCCCAGCACGGGATTATTGTATGGCTGGGATCAGCTACGGGAGTGTGGACCCTGAAAATGACCGGCGACCTTGGTTACGGGGGCATTGCCGTGGGTGATGCCAACCTCGACGGCATCCCTGACGTGGGTTATGGCATGCACCATAATTATTCTTCCACCGACCTTGGTGATCAGCTGATCGAGGTGGCCCTTGGTGACGGGACCGGCGAATCCTGGATCCCGTGGGATGACGGTCTTGCCACAGCCGGTGAAACATGGGGCATGTTCGGCACCGACTTTGCCGATATCGATAACGACGGCGATCTCGATATCGGAAGCATCTCCTTCGGTTCAGGTGCCGGGGTCCATATATACCGGAACATGATGGACGGGAACTGGGAACATGCTTTCGGATTCCTGAACGGGAATTCGGACATGGTGTTCGAGTTTGGCGATATCAACCGCGACGGGTATGCTGATTTCGTTGCCAGCCATGAATATGGATCTGTGTATTTCGGCGACGGGACAGGCAATTTCGCCCTGACCGAAACCGGCCTGCCGGCACAGGGCTGGGCCGGCAGGATGGGCCCTTCGCTGGGCGATGTCGACAATGACGGGGGCATGGACCTGGCCTATATCAGCGACAATGGCGGGGTGAGGGTTTATGTATGGGATGAAGGCAGCCTGCAATGGAACGACTTTTCGGGGACGCTCCCGGCTGCCGGGGATTATGAGCTTTCGCAGCTGGCGGATATGAACAACGATGGCATGGTCGATGTTGCCGCTTTTGGTGATGGCATCGTGCGGATCTGGCTGGGCGACGGCACCGGAAACTGGACGGAAGCAGCCATGGTCACCACCCCTTCACCCGGCAACGCACAGGCCTTCAGGGCTGGCGGTGATGTGGATCATAACGGGTATCCCGACTTTGTGATCATCTCCGAGGAAGGTACATGGATCAATTATAAGAATTACCTCCATTTTTACAGGGAGACATCAGTTGCTTCTGAACTGTCGGTCAAGAACCTCTTCCCCAAGGGCGGGGAACTTTTCTACCAGCATTCGGTACAATTCATCAGGTGGATCTCCTCCGTACCCGGAGGATCGGGAAGCCTGGTTAAACTGGAATACAGCACCACAGGAAGCAACGGGCCCTGGACACTGATCGCCGACAGCCTGCCCGACAATATGCGTTATCAGTGGCAGGTGCCGGCGGTAAACTCGGCAAACTGCTTTATCAGGACGACAGTGTTCAACGGCACCGAAAGCCAGGTCTCGGTCAACCCTTCAGCCTTTACCATTACCGACGGGACCGTGGGTACCGCAGAAGGCAAGGATAAGGATGTTATTATTGATGTGAATATTTTTCCAAATCCATTCAGGGAAATGGTGCATATCGCGTTCAGGATGGATGACGAAAACGAGGTATCGCTGGTGGTGTATGACCAGACAGGCAGGGCGGTCAGGTCACTTCTTCATGGTACAGCGCTTAGTAAGGGTAGCCACAGGTTTGTGTGGGATGGAAACGATGATGCCGGAAACAGATTATCAGCCGGGATCTATTACTACAGGCTGAACACTTATGGGACAGCCTTCAGTGGAAGGCTTGTGCTGATCCGTTAAATGATCCGGCAGATACCGGCATTGTGGCGTTGTTTAATTATTTTAGCGATTTATAATCAGTAAATGTTGAGATACAGGTTTTTCTTGTTGTTGCTTCCGCTGCTGCTGGCCTCCACAGGGCAGCCCACCAGAGGTACCGACCCCAATGCCGTGCCGGGAAGGATGATCATCCAGGTCGACATCCGGCAGGGTACTGATAAGTCCATCGCCCTGCTCGAAGATGAAAACCGGGGGATAGGGCTGAAGATGGAAAAGTGCCTCTCCGCTTCGCTGGGCATATGGCTTTTCACCTTTGACCCGGGATCAGGTACTGACAGGTCGCTGCTGAAGACTGTGGGCAGGAATGAGGCGGTAGTGAACGTGCAGTTCGACCATTACATTTCACCCCGTGAAGTGGTTCCCGACGATCAAAGGTTCCCGGAACAGTGGGCCCTGAGAAACCTGGGACAGAGCGGGGGAACACCCGATGCCGATATCGATGCGTCCGATGCCTGGGATATCGCGGTAAACACCGGTGCAACATGTCTGGGCGACAGCATGGTGATCGCGGTGGTCGACGATGGTTTCTCTCTTATCCACGAGGATATGTATTACTGGAAGAACAGGAAGGAGATCCCGGGGAACGATATCGACGACGATGGCAATGGTTATACCGACGATTACGACGGTTGGAACGGCATTTCGGGCAACGGCGTGATCCCTTCGAGGAGCCATGGCATGCATGTAGCAGGTATTGCCGGGGCACGAGGGAACAATTCGATCGGCGTATCCGGTGTAAACTGGAACTGCGCCGTCATGCCCGTGGTGGGATCCTCCACTTTCGAGTCTTTTGTGGTGGCGGCCTATGCCTACGTTTATGACATGCGGGCACTTTACGATGCCAGCGCCGGGGAGAAAGGGGCATATGTCGTGGTCACCAACAGCTCTTTCGGTGTTGATTTTGCCTTTCCCGAAGATTATCCGGTGTGGGGGGCCATGTACGATTCGCTCGGCAGCCTGGGCATCGTCAATGTTGCTGCCACAATGAACAAACCTTACAGTGTAGAGGAGGTGGGGGATATCCCGACCAGTTTCGGTACCGACCACCTGGTCGCCGTAACCAGCACCACGAACCATGACGGGCGCTATTCCCAGGCTGCCTGGGGCCGGCAATCGATCGACCTGGGCGCTCCCGGGGTGTCGGTCCTCTCCACTACCGTTCCTAATGATTATGGATACAAGACCGGCACCTCGGTGGCTTCACCCCATGTGGCAGGGAGT
>JAXGTH010000018.1:0-29374 GCA_040775045.1 Bacteroidales bacterium | reverse complement strand
GGTATAAATACCAGTGTGTGATATAATCAAAGTTACGATATTTTTAAAAGGTTCTTTTTCTTTTCCATTTGGTGGTTTGTTCGGGACCTGGACTGAAGTGAGCTAAAATGACAGAGGTTGATAATGACCCTGTGACAAAAGGACTTTGAGACTGTGGGAAGTGACCATAGTGAGCTGGATTTGTTGTTGCACCCCTACGGGGTGCCAAAACTTTCCTGCTTCATTTCTGCTATCGGCGTGGCATCCCTACGGGATGAATTAATCATCTAACCACCGAGGTTTCTGGGCAAGCTATTTAGCCCCCGAGTGCTCGGGGCAAGCTATTCAACCATGATAAGTAACATAAGTAACAAGTGAACTAATTGACTAAAGTGCCTAAAGCCTAAAGCCCATCGCCTAACGCCTATTCTTCTATTTCCACCACGATAGGGCAGTGGTCCGAGTGCCGGGCTTCGGGGAGGATGAGGGCGCGGCGGAGTTGTTTTTCCAGCGGCAGGCTGGCCATGTGGTAATCGATACGCCAGCCCAGGTTCTTTGCCCTGGCATTGGCACGGAAGCTCCACCAGGTGTACTGGTGGGGCTCGTCGTTGAAATACCTGAAAGTGTCGATGAAGCCGCTGTCGATGAAATTACCGATCCATTCCCGCTCTTCGGGCAGGAAGCCCGAGCTGGTGGCATTTCGCACCGGGTCGTGGATGTCGATGGGGCGGTGGCAGATGTTGTAGTCGCCCGAAAGGATGAGCTTCGGCCTCTCCTTCTTCAACTCATCGATGTATGCCCGGAAGTCGTCGAGCCACATCATCTTGAAGGCCTGGCGTTCGTCGCCGCTGGAGCCCGAAGGGTGATAGATGCTTGCCACGCTGAGCTCCCCGAAGTCGGCCCGGATGAACCGGCCCTCATCATCGTACTTTTTGATGCCCATGCCGTATTCCACGTGGTCGGGGGGTTGGCGGGTGAACAGGGCTACCCCGCTGTAACCTTTCTTCTCCGCCGGGAACCAGTAGGTGCGGTAACCCAGGGCCTCGATATCGGGCACCGGCACCTGCTCGGGCCTGGCCTTGATCTCCTGCAGGCATACGATGTCGGCATCTGCTGCGGCAAGCCATTCGAGGAGCCCCTTGCCGATGGCAGCCCTGATGCCGTTCACATTATATGAGATGATCTTTTTCATGGGTGCGAAGATACGAAAACGCGCTTTTGCGAAGAACCAAAGCCTGCAAAACTGCGGGCCCCGGCCATTGATGATTCCTGCTAAAGCTCCTATCCATTCCTGATCCCGCAAGGTGTTGCATGTCATCAAAATTACCGTATATTCGCAGACGTTAAGCATAATTAATGAGAAAGGTATCCGTACTGAAACGATTCCTGATCTGGCGGATCAAGCACATGAGCCAGCGCAATTTCATCATGATCCTCAGCGTGGTGATCGGGGTGCTGGCGGGCCTTGGCGCCGTGATCATCAAGAACGGGGTCCACCTCATCAAAAGCCTGCTGACCAGCAATTCCGTGGTCGACTACCAGAACTACCTGTTTTTTGGCCTCCCGTCCATCGGGATCCTTATTGCGGTGATCTATGTGCGTTTCATCATCAGGCAGCATGTGGGCCATGGCATCCCAAGCGTGCTGTTTGCCATCTCCAGGTCGCACGGGGTGATCAGGCGCCACAACATGTTCTCTTCGATCATCACCAGCGTGTTCACCGTGGGCTTCGGGGGTTCGGTCGGACTTGAAGGCCCTACGGTGGCTACGGGGGCTGCCATCGGTTCCAACATTGGACAGCTGTTCAGGCTCAACTACAAGCAGATCACGCTGCTCCTGGGGCTTGCCAGTGCGGCCGCCATGTCGGCCATCTTCAAATCACCCATCGCTGCGGTGGTCTTTGCCGTGGAGGTGATCATGATCGACCTCACCATGGCCTCCATCATCCCCCTGCTCATCGCCTCGGTCACCGGGGTACTCACCTCCTATTTCTTCCTGGGGCAGGCGGTGATGTACCCCTTCGATATCGGGGTCGGCTTCACGCTGAAGGACATCCCGTACTATATCCTGCTCGGCCTGCTGGCCGGCATGGTATCGGTATATTTTACCAAGATGTATATCTTCGTCGAGTCGACATTCTCCAGGATCCGCAGGTGGTATATGAAGTGGATCACCGGTGGCGTGATCCTGGGTGTGCTCATCTTCCTTTTTCCCAGCCTTTACGGTGAAGGTTATGATGCCGTGAATGCCTGCCTGCAGGGCGACTACAGCCCGCTGTTCAACAACAGCCTTTTTTATGGCCTCAAGGACGAGATCATCATGGTGTTCGTCCTCTTCCTGATGATCCTCTTCCTGAAAGCCATCGCCACATCGGTCACCTTCGGTGCCGGAGGCATCGGTGGCATCTTCGCGCCCACACTCTTCATGGGCGCGTATACGGGGCTTTTCTTCACCACCTTCCTCAAGTATCTCGGCATCGGGCATCTCAATGCCAGCAATTTTGCCCTGGTGGGGATGGGCGGGCTTATCGCCGGGGTGTTGCATGCCCCGCTCACGGCCGTCTTCCTTATCGCTGAGATCACCTCGGGTTACCAGCTTTTTGTTCCGCTGATGGTCACGGCCACGATCTCTTATGCCACCATCAGGATCTTCGTGAAGAATTCTGTTTATACCCACCAGCTGGCGCGCAGGGGGGAACTCATCACCCATCACAAGGATAAGGCCATCCTCAGCATGATGAAGGTGGACAAACTGATCGAAAAGGATTTTAAAACCGTTTCTCCTGAAGCTAAACTTGGCGACCTGGTGAAGGTGATCGCCAGCTCAACGCGCAATATTTACCCCGTGACGGAACCGGATGGTACTTTCTGTGGCATCGTGGTGCTCGACGACATCCGTAATATCATGTTCAAACCCGAACTATACAACGAACGTACCGTCAAAAGCATGATGTTCATGCCGGGAACCAGCGTCGACCCCGATGAATCCATGGAGGATGTGGCGCGGAAATTCCAGGAAACCCGCAACTACAACCTGCCGGTGATCAGGGACGGGAAATATATCGGGTTTATCTCGCGGGCAAACGTTTTCTCCGAATACCGGAAGCTTTTGCGCGACTTCAGCGATGATTAGGCATAAAAAAAAGCCCGGTGTGAGCCGGGCTTGACTTATTCGTAAAAGGTTCAGATCTGTTTCTTTGCCAGGTAGAAATCCACCATCTCGTAGTCGCTCTTCTCCCTTTCCTCCATCTCTTCGACAGTCTTGGGCGGGGGAACGATGGCCTTATCGCCCGGTTTCCAGTTGAGCGGAAGGGCAACCTTGTGCTTGTCGGCAGCCTGCAGGGCCTGCAGTGAGCGGTAGATCTCATCCATATTCCTGCCCACATTGAGCGGGTAGTACATGATGAGCCTGACCTTGCCGTTGGGGTCGATAATGAATACGGCCCTGACGGCAGCGGTTTCGCTCTCACCCGGTTGCAGCATGCCGTAGAGTTTCGAAACCTTCATGTCGATGTCGGCGATGATGGGGAACTTCATCAGGATGCCCATGTTCTTCTTCACATTATTCACCCATGCCACGTGCGAATGGATGCTGTCGATGCTGAGCCCCATGAGTTTGGTATTCATTTTCTTAAAGTTTTCTTCCTCGAGCGCAAATCCCGACATTTCGGTGGTGCACACGGGGGTGAAGTCTGCGGGATGGGAGAACAGGATCACCCAGCTGCCCTTGTTGAACTCTGAAAACTTGATCATGCCGTTGGTGGTCATGGCCGTGAAATCCGGGGCCTGGTCACCGATACGCGGCATTTGAAAAAATTCTTGATTTTCCATAAGATTAATTTTAAGGTTTTGATGTTTTTTTTGCAAATGTACTGACTGATTGAATATATGTCAAATCAATAATTTTGATAGTTAGATAGATTAATTCTATATTTGTGTCATGATCACACTGGTACAGCTGGAATACATCGTGGCGGTCGACAATTACCGGCATTTTGCCACGGCTGCGGAAAAATGTTTCGTGACGCAGCCCACATTGAGCATGCAGGTCAGGAAGCTGGAAGACGACATTGGAGTACAGATCTTCGACCGCTCGAAGCACCCGGTCATCCCCACGGATATCGGGAAGGAGATCATCGCGCAGGCCCGGGAAGTTTTGAAGGATGCCGGGCTGATCGGAGACATCGTGCAGCGTTTCCGGGCGGAGGTGAGCGGCGAACTCCGCCTGGGCATCATCCCCACCCTGGGGCCTTTCCTTTTACCTCTGTTCGTGGGGAATTTTACGCGCAGGTATCCTGCCGTCGACCTTTGGGTTGCGGAACTGGTCACTGAGGAGATCATCGAAAAACTCAGGAACGAGCAGCTTGATGCCGGCATTTTCGTCACACCGGTGCACGACCGTTCCATCATCGAGGAGCCCTTGTTCTACGAGGAGATGCTCATCTACGCCAACCCGAAGCACTGGTTGCTCGACAAGCCCAGGATACAGGTTAAGGATATGGACAGCCCCGACATCTGGTTGCTCAACGACGGGCACTGCTTCAGGCACCAGGTGGTGAACCTTTGCTCGCTAAGTGGCGACAGGGGAAAGGAATTGCCTTTCCAGCTGGAGGGAGGTTCGCTGGAAACGCTGGTCAGGCTCATCGACAGGGAAGGGGGGTTCACCCTCATCCCCGAGCTGGCGGAGTTCCATTTCCCCGCTGAGAAACGATCGCTGGTAAAACATTTCAGCGATATGACCCCCTTACGGGAGGTGAGCCTGGTATATTCCCGGCATTTTGCCAAACGTTATATCCTTGAAGCCCTGAAGGAGCAACTACTGAAGGATGTCCCTGAGCACTTGCTGGATAAGGGCAGGGGAGAGATCGTGGAATGGAAATGATGACGGGTGCCATGAAAGGCCATCCGGGCACCCGGAACTAGAATAAGGAGAACCTTACATAACGCTTTGGGTTCGTTCGGATATCCTCCATGAGCAGGTGTAGCTGTTCGGCCGACTTCTGCAGGTCCCTGTATAATTTCTCGTCGTTGATGAGCATCCCCACTGTGCCTTCACCATTGTTGATCTTTTCAACGATCTCGGCCACATCGCCCACCACGCGGTTGATATTGGCAAAGGTGCGTGGGATCTCGGCCTTGGCTAGCGAATCCGAGAGGACGGAGAAGTTGGTCAGGATGTTGTCGATATTGGCCTTGTTCTCGCTGATGGTAGAGGTGATCGTTTCGAGGTTGCTCATGATCTCGCCCAGCCTGGTCTTTTCTGCAGCAACCATCTGGTCGAGGTTGTAGGAGGCACTTTCGAGGTTGCTGAAGGTTTCCTCGATGCTGGCAAGGCTGCTGGTGAGGTTCTGCTTGGCACGTTCGTTGAAGATCTCCTTGATCACCGTAACCACGGAGTCGATCGAAAGGATTAGCTCTTCGGCCTTGGCCTTCAGGGGCTGGATCTGCTGGTTCACCGCTTCCTTGAGGCTGGCCTCGACCCTGGTCGACAGGGTATCGCCGTTGACCGCATACAGGCTGTCGATGCCGAGTTTTAAATCAATGGCTTTCGACCCCATGAGGTCGGAACTGTATATCAGGGCAATGGAGTTCCTGGGGATGGGGATCTGCGATTCCACGGTGATCTCCACGATGATCTCACCCGAGAAATCGGGGTTGAAATAGATGTCGGAAACCTGGCCTACCTTGAGCCCGTTGATGGATACCGGGTTAGCTTTTTGAAGTCCGCTTACCTGTTCATATACTGCATAAAGCACCCGCTGCTCCTTGAAGAGGTTAAAACCTTTGAGGTAGTTAAAACCCCAGATGAAGAGTGCCAGGGCCGCAATGAAGATAAGGCCGATACTAATCTCTTTTTTGTACTTCAATACACTTGGGTTTCAGACAAAGTTAAAATATTTTGTTTTGAATTCTACTATATGAACGATTTATTTGATGATTAATTTCGCCCGAATGAGGATCTGGGGTCATTGACCTGACAGCCTGCGCGCTTCGTCCAGGTCTATCCTTTCCCCGTCACTGAACGCCACGATGAAGGCATCGCGGTATTTTTTCTGCAGCCTGAGCTTGTTCTGTATCCTGATGGCTTCGGCATAGGATGTTTCGTTTCCCGAGGTGTACTTGTACATTCCGTTGTGCCGGTATACCATCACATTTTCCACATCCTTGAACCGGTCTGTGCCCTTATCCTTCGAAGAAGAGGCAAACTGTACCCTGAAGCGGATATCGTGGCCTGCCCCTGCCTTTACGGCATTTTCCTTTAACGACGTTTTTGCCCTGTTCGAGGGGTCTTCCACCATGATCTTGTATTCCTTGATCGCCCGGTAGATGGCTGAGGCGATATAGCTCTGCCCGTCGTCCGACATCAGGTATTTCTCGTCGTTGGGATTCGACAGAAATCCCGCCTCAACAAGGATACCGGGCATGGCAGTCTTGTATAGCACCCAAAAACCTGCCTGCCACACCCCGCGGTCTTTCAGTTTGGCCCGCTCCCTGAACTGGTCCTGCACCTTCGAGGCCAGCAATAGACTGCTCTCCAGGTAGGCATTCTGGAAGAGGGTGAGGGTAATATAATCTTCATCACGGTTGGGGTCGAAGCCATCGTACATATCGGCATAATCTTCTTCCTTGAGGATGGCGGCATTCTCCAGCTTGGCCACTTCCAGGTTGGCCTGGCTCCTGTGGAGGCCCATCACATAGGTCTCAGTGCCGTATGGTTTAGGAGAGTTATTGGCATTACAGTGGATGGAGACGAACAGGTCGGCTTCGTTCTCGTTGGCGATCTGCGCACGGCGGTGCAGCTCCACAAAAACATCGGTGGTGCGGGTGTAGATCACCTCTACATCCGGGAGATTTTGTTTGATGTAATTACCTGTCTTGAGGGCAATGGCAAGTGTGATATCCTTTTCGCGCGAATTTTTGCCCACCGCCCCGGGGTCCCTGCCCCCATGCCCGGC
Organism: Bacteroidales bacterium; assembly: GCA_040775045.1. Lineage (GTDB taxonomy): Bacteria > Bacteroidota > Bacteroidia > Bacteroidales > B18-G4 > B18-G4. The sequence goes on along the minus strand of JAXGTH010000018.1, from coordinate 22,440 downwards.
ATCGATCACCACCTTGTGCACCTTCTGCTGTGCCACCCCCGGGAAGGGCTGCAACAGCGCAATGCCGATTATACCAAAAATAACGAAGAGACGTTTCACCTAAGGAATAAATTAGTTAGTTTTACATCATAAAGCCGGCAGTTAACAGGCTGTACGGCAAAAAACTGACATTGCTGTAGTTACAAAAATAATACATTATCAATCGTCAACAAACCTGATTTGTTCACCAAATTATTAACAGTTTACCGGCTGATATATTGCCTTTTATTTTCGGGCTTGCTACTGTATGCCAGTGTAACTGCAGCACAACAGGAGGATCCCTCCCATATCCCTGACACCCTTAATAAAATTGAAGCCGGAATGATCCCCGACACCCTGCGCGTGAAGCCCGACACCCTGATGCCGCGCGACAGCCTCCGGGGCCTCGTCCCCGACCGTGCCAGGAACATCTCGCCCAATGCCCTGGAATACCGCGTGGATTTCAAGTCTATAGATTCGCTGCATTTCGACATGGTCAACCAGAAGGTGTATATGTACCAGGAAGCCGACATCTCCTACGACGATATCAACCTTAAGGCCAACTATGTGGAGATGGACTTCAACAAGACGGAAGTTTTCGCCTCCGGCCTCCCCGACTCCACGGGTCTGGAGCGAGGCCAGCCCATCTTCGTGCAGGGCGATTCGGAGTTCCGTTCCCGTACCATGCGTTACAACTATGAAACCAAAAAGGGCCTGATCAGGGATGTGATGACCCAGGACGGGGAAGGCACCATCAGGGGACAGATCATCAAAAAAATGCCGAACAACGAGGCCAACATCCGCGGTGGATCATATTCCACCTGCCCCAACTGCGAGAACAGGGATTATGAATTCCGATATTTCAAGTCGAAAGTGATCCCCGACAAGCGCATCGTTACCGGACCGGCCTACCTGGTGATCGAGGATGTGCCCACACCCCTCTTCCTGCCTTTCGGATTCTTCCCGATACGCAAGGGGCAGCATTCGGGCATCCTGCTGCCCACCTGGGGCGAATCGGCCAACCGGGGTTTCTACTTCGAGAACGGGGGATACTACTGGGCCATTAACGACTACATCGACCTGAAGATCGTGGGCGACATCTACACCGGAGGCAGCTGGGCCGTAAAGCCCAGCACCAGGTACAGGAAACGCTACAAGTACAGTGGCAATTTCGATTTCCTTTATGCCATCAACATCGTAGGGGAGGAGGGACAGGCCGATTACCGCCGCGACCGCGATTATCAGATCCGCTGGCAGCATGCGCAGGACAAGAAGGCCAGGCCCAACAGCACCTTCACGGCCAACGTGAACATCCGCAGCCGCAAGTCGAACTTCTATAACCCGACCACAGCCCAGGATTACCTCTCGAACACCTTCCAGTCGAGCGTTGCCTACCAGACCAGCTTCGCCGGGAAGTATTTTCTAACCCTGAACGCCAACCACAGTCAGAACACCCAGACCAAGCTGATGACGCTGACCCTGCCCGAGATATCCTTCAACGTGAACCGCTTTTATCCTTTCAGGAAGAAGGACCGATCCGGCAAGATCAGGTGGTGGGAGGATATCAGCGTGAACTATACCGCTAATTTCAAGAATACGGTCACCATAGAGGATACGCTGCTCTTCAAGCCCGAGACATGGGAAAAACTGCAGAACGGGATCAAACACAGTATTCCCGTCAGCAGCTCGATAAAGCTCTTCAAGTATTTCACCTGGACGAACTCCATCAATATCAACGACAGGATGTATTTCAGGACCATCGAAAAGAATTGGATCGACGACACCCTGTTCAGCGGTAACGATACCATTGTCGGTTACGTGGATGTTGACACCATCAGCGGGTTCAGGAATGCTTTCGACGGCAGCTTTTCATCTTCCATCACCACCAAGGTATACGGCATGTTCCAGTTCGGGAAGCGATTCCCGGTGCAGGCCATCCGGCATGTGCTCACCCCCAAGGTCACCTTCAGCTATACGCCCGAATGGGGCGACCCGAAATGGGGCTATTACAAATCCTATTATGATCCCAACCAGGACAGGGAAGTTGAATATTCGATCTTCGAGGGCGGAATTTACGGGACTCCGCCGAAGAACAAATCGGGCGCCATAAACTTTTCGCTGAGCAACAACCTGGAGATGAAGGTGCGCTCGCGCAAGGACACGGTAACGGGTACCAGGAAAATCAAGCTTATCGATAATTTCACCATCCAGACCACCTACGACCTGGCCAAGGATTCCCTTAACTGGTCGAAAGTGCAGCTGAGCGGCCGTACGACCATCTTCAAGGGATTCGACATCCGGTATTCGAGCAGCTGGGATCCTTACATCCTCGATTCAACGGGTACACGCAACCTGAACAAGTTCGAATGGGACGTGAACCGCCGGTTGCTCCGGCTCGATCAGACCAACTGGGACTTCAGCGCCAACCTGCGGCTGAATCCCGACTTTTTCAAAAAGAAAGGAACTGATACCAGGAGCCGGGAGGATGAGCTTGCCGAAATGGCAGAGGATATCGGGATGTCGGAGGAACTTGAAAGCATTTACAACAACTACGACGATTACATCGACTGGGACATCAAGTGGAACCTTAATATCACCTATAACCTGAGGTATTCCACTACGCTTAAATATACCAACCAGGTGAACAAGGAAAAAGTGGAGAACCTGGTTCAGACCCTTGGGGTGAGTGGCGATTTCAACGTTACGCCCAAGTGGAAGATTGGCTTCCGTACCGGCTGGGACTTCGAAGCCGCGGAACTTTCGTATACCTCCATCAATATTTACCGTGACCTGCACTGCTTCGAGATGCGGTTCAACTGGATCCCCATCGGGGGACGCCAGTCGTGGAACTTCGCCCTCAACGTGAAGGCCGACATGCTGAAGGACCTCAAGCTGCAGCGCAAGAAAGACTTCAGGGATTTTTAGCAGTTTATTCAGTGAAACTCTTAATTCAGGAGTCGTGGTGATCTTGAATTATACATGGCATGAGCCAGAGTTGATTTTAACCATGAAACAGTGCAACCATGAATCCTCAATCCGGTTACCACTTTACCGAATTTGTTTATTTTTGTTTTTCCCCATGAACATTAAAACTTTATTTATATGAAAAAGACCATTTACAGTCCCGATGCGCCAAAGCCAATAGGCGCATACAGCCAGGCCATTCTGGCAGGCAACACCCTTTACGTATCAGGGCAGGTACCCATCGATCCGAAGATCGGTAAACCTGTGGAAGGCAGTGCCGCCAGCCAGGCGAAACAGGCGATGGAAAACATCGGGGCCATCCTGAAAGAGGCTGGCATGGATTACAGTAATGTGGCCAAGTGCTCCATCTTCCTCTCCGATATGTCGCTGTTCAAGGAGGTGAATGAGGTTTACGGAACGTATTTCCCTTCGGACCCGCCCGCCCGTGAAGCCATTGCCGTGAAAGGCCTCCCCCTGGGAGTCGATGTGGAAATTTCATGCATCGCAGTGAAATAACAATCCAGTATCCAGCAACCAGTAACAAGTAACCAGTAACCATGAAACGTAACCTACTGATCTTCACCCTTACCTTCAGCATCCTGCTCTCCCGCGCCGACGAGGGCATGTGGATCCCCCTCCTGCTTGAACAACTTAACGAGAAAGAGATGCAGGAGATGGGCTTCAAACTGACAGCCGACGACATTTACAGCATCAACAACAGTTCCATGAAAGACGGCATCGTCATCTTCGGCGGTGGCTGCACGGGCGAGATCGTGAGCGATCAGGGGCTCCTGCTCACCAACCACCAGTGCGGCTATGGCGTGATACAGCGCCACAGCTCGCTGGAGAACGATTACCTCACCGATGGCTTCTGGGCCATGAGCATGGAAGAGGAACTGCCCAACCCCGGACTCAGCGTAACCTTCCTTGTACGCATGGAAGATGTGACTGAACGCATGCTGGAAGGGATCGACGACAGTATGACAGAAAAGGCCAGGGAAGCGAAGCTGAAAGAAAATGCAGAGGCCATCGAAGAGGAGGCTGTAAAAGATACCCATTACGATGCCAGGGTTAAACCCTTTTTCCAGGGGAACGAATTTTACCTGTTCGTGACCGAAAGGTACGAGGACGTTCGCCTGGTAGGCGCCCCGCCATCAAATATCGGCAAATTCGGTGGCGACACCGACAACTGGATGTGGCCGCGCCATACCGGCGACTTCTCGGTGTTCCGCATCTATGCAGACTCCAGCAACCAGCCGGCAAAATATTCCGAAAACAATGTCCCTTACAGACCCAAATACCATTTTCCGATCAACATACATGGCGTGAAGGAAGATGACTTCACCTTCGTTTTTGGCTATCCGGGCTCTACGGAACAGTACATCCCCGCCTGCAGGGTGGAACATATTGCCGGGGTGGTGAATCCCATACGCATCAGCCTCCGCGACCAGCGGCTCAATATCATCAACAGGTATATCGACAGGGACGACCTGGTAAGGATACAATATTCGGCCAAGGCTGCCGGTATTGCCAACGGTTGGAAAAAATGGATCGGGGAGAACAAGGGCATTGAGCGTACGGGCATCATACCTCGCAAGGAAGCCATGGAGGAGGAGTTTACTGACTGGGCAGGTCGGGATCCCGAAAGGATGGTCCGCTACGCCGGGATCATCCCGGCCTTTAACGAGCTGTATGGAGAAATATCGCCCCTGGAAAGGGAGATGACCTATATCGCCGAAGCCCCCTTCGGCATTGAACTCATCCGTATGGGAAGGTATTTCGAGGCACTGGTGAAGGTTTGCCAGGATAAGGAAAAGACGGATGAGGACATTGCAAAAACCGTCGAAAGCCTGAAGGGCAGCACGGCATCCTTCTTTAAAAATTACCACCAGCCCCTTGACAAGGAGACCTTCGCAGCCCTGATCGGTACCTACCGCGACATGGCTGGCATGGAATACCAGCCCGAAGTGCTGGACGAGATCAACAGCAGGTTCGGCGGTGATGTGGCCGCCTATACGGAACATGTATATCAACGGTCGTTCCTCGATGATGAGGCGGAGGTGAACACATTTCTCGGCAACTTCAAGCGGAAGGATTATAAAAAGGTCATGAAAGACCCGGCCTTTGTTCTGGCCGGCGCTTTTGCCGAAATCTATAATGACAGGCTGAGGCCTGCCCTTGAGAAATATTACGCAACCGACGACAGCCTCCGGCGGATATACATGAAAGGGCAGATGGAATTTGAGCCCGGGCGTCGGTTCTATCCCGATGCCAACTTCACGCTGCGCGTCACCTATGGCAAGGTAAAAGGTTACGAGCCCAGGGATGCGGTCACCTATGGGTATTTCACTACCCTTGAGGGGATCATGGAAAAGGAAGATCCTGCCATTTACGACTACGTGGTGGAAGACAGGCTCAAGGAACTTTATGAACAAAAGGATTACGGGCGTTATGCCGATGAAGATGGCTCCATGCATGTCTGTTTCATCGCCACGAACCACACCTCCGGCGGGAATTCGGGGAGTCCCCTGCTGAATGCCAATGGTGAGCTTGTGGGCATAAACTTCGATCGCTGCTGGGAAGGTACCATGAGCGACATCGTGTACGATCCGGCAATGTGCCGAAACATCAGCCTCGACATCCGCTATTGCCTTTTCATCATTGATAAGTTTGCCGGAGCCACCCACCTGGTGGAGGAGATGAGCATTATTGAATGACGAAATCTGAAATCTGATATCCGAAATCTGAAGTTTAGTTTTTCGCGAAGTTTTTCTTAATTGGTACGTGATGCGCCTATTGACACTTATTTTGCTCGTCATGAGCCAGCTTCTGACCGCACAGGTGTCAATCCACATGGAGGAAGCGGCGAAATACCGCGAAGCCGGGTACCTGGAAAGCGAAGGCTATGATCTCCTGAACAATTTCTCTTTGTCAGACGCTGAGGTTGAAGCAGATGGGGAACTGCAGAAAATCGTTTTTGGTTACCATCCCTACTGGGGAGGGTCCAATTACCTGAATTACCAGTGGGATCTGCTGAGCGACCTCTGCTATTTCTCCTATGATGTGGACCCGGAGACGGGAGGGCCGGTATCCTTTTACGGCTGGCTCACCACTCCTGCCATCGATTCGGCCTTTGCCCACGGTGTGCGGGTGCATCTCTGCGTGACCCTTTTTTCGGGTCACAGCATCTTTTTCAATAATCCGCAGTCAAGGTCCACCCTGACTCAGAACCTGATCAGTCTGGTCAGGCAGCGGGGCGCACATGGTGTGAGCCTCGACTTCGAAGCCGTACCCGCCTCGCAGGGTCCCGCTATGCTGGATTATATCGCTGAATTTTCCACGGTGCTGCGTGACAGCCTGCCCGGATCATTGCTCAGCATCGCAATGCCGGCCGTTGACTGGAGCGGCATCTTCGATGTAGGCACCCTCAACCAGTATATCGACCTGTTCATGATCATGGGCTACGATTACTACTGGAACGGGAGCAACCAGGCGGGGCCTGTAGATCCCCACTACAGCATGACTTCCGGCTACGATTACAGTGTTTCGCGCAGCGTATCGGTTTATCAGTCGGAAGGCATGCCGATGGAAAAGATGCTGCTGGGTGTACCCTATTACGCGCGGGAGTGGCCCACTGCTTCAGGCATTGCTCCCTCGGCTGCCACTGGATATGGCACCGCCTACACCTGGGCCAACGTACGCAACAATGCCCAGGGGCATTACAGTCCTGAGAACAAAAAACTTGAACCCAATTCTTTCGGGCCATATTTTGCATACGAAGAGGGGGGATGGTACCAGTGCTTTGTAAACGATCCAGCCTCTCTTGCCAGGAGGTACAGGCTGGTGAACCGGCGCGGGATGGCTGGCATTGGCATCTGGGCACTGGGGTACGACAACGGTTATTCCGATTTGTGGGAGGTGATCGCGGAACATTTGGTACAAGCTGCCGTGGTGACGATATGCGACACGCTTTACGACAGCGGAGGCCCGGCATGGGATTATTATGACAATGAGGATTATGTGCTCAGCCTGCAAGGACAGGAAGGAGAAGGGCTGGAGATCATCTTCCATGAGTTTGCACTGGAGACGGGCTATGATTCGCTGTGGATTTACGACGGACCTCTTCCCGGCGGTGCATTGCTGGGGGGATTTTCAGGGAGCGACCTGCCTCCCGTGATGCAGGCTGGCAACAGGATGAGCCTGCGTTTTCGTTCCGACCACAGCACCCACGCCTCCGGCTGGATGGCCCTGGTGCAAACCATTCCTTTATCAGTTGAAGGGCTCAGGGATGAGACGGATATCCGTATTTATCCCAATCCATCATATGGCTTGCTTAATATCCGTCATTACCTGGAGGAAGAATCTATGGTCAGGCTTTTCAGCATGAGCGGCATCATGGTCTTTGGGAAGGAATATCCTCCTGCGACAAACCATGCGCAGCTCGATCTGTCTCATCTGCCTCCGGGCGTATATATCTTAACTTTTTCCTGTGGGGCGAAGGAGGTGAAGAGGAAAATTGTGAAGTATTAGGACGGGAGGTCGAAATCCGAGAAAATTTAAGCCAAAAATCAAAATTAACAGTTAGTAAAAATACGTTATAAGCTGGATGTCAGGTTATAACGTTGTTTGCCTGCGGCCCCTGCCAGGGGCTGGAGGCCCGATAGCGTCATCACCCGGCACTCAAAAGGGGTGCCCCACCAGCGTGGCCCCAAGATACTGCACCTTAAGATGGGTATACTGCGTATAGGGGATATTGCCATTGAAATACTGAAACATCAACTGGAAGGTACGGCTGCTGCGGTAGGCGATCTCGATGCCTGCCCCCAGCTGTGTGTTGAGGCTGTATTCGGTTTCCTGCAAAAGCTGAAGGTCGGCGCCGGCAATGTAGTTGAAGGATGAACCCGGCTTCACAGGGTGGCGGAACAACAAGCCGCCCTGGAATTTCCAGAAGCCCCTGTTGTGGGGAGAGTTGAAAGCCATACCCAAACCGCCGTACCAGCGTATCTTCCCGCATAGCCATGAAGCATGAATGTCAACAGCATCGTACGTGTTGCGATTCTCCCCGAAGGTTTTCAACCCGTTACGAAAAATGTATTCCTCCGAAAAATGTGACGAAACATGGTAAAGTGCAGTACGCAACGCAAAACGCCCTTTGCGGAAGATGAACGGGATACCCACCTTAAAGTCGGTATTGATCAGGTTGACCTGGAACAAAGAGGCAGGCTCCAGGAACTGGAATTGGAAGAAAACAGTGGCCATGAATCCAAGCTCAAAACCGTGCGTGCCCTTGTCCCACTGAATAACAGGCAACTGAAAACCCAGCGCCAGGGGCGAATAGATCATATCCTTCCTGTCGCCACCTTCCCAGTAGGCATATAATGACCCATACGACTGGCACTCCACGGGATCCAGGATAAGGGGGGCGAAGAAATGCTCTTCGGGCAGGTATTCGGCCAGCCTGCCTTCGTCCTGCGACTGGCAAAACGGGAAAAACGCCAACAGGAATAAAAGATATGCCGTGAGCTTCCTGGTCATTTCAAAGCAAATGTATGAAAATCGGGTGGACACCTGAAGCACTTAGGGGCAGATTTGGCCTGAGTACCGTTACTAAGGTGATTTTTGGAAAAGGGAGACATGAGACATGAGATATTAGATCAGAGATTATTAGGATTTGTTATTTTGAGTTCCCCGAACCCTGCTACCCTGCACCCTGAACCCTTTTCTGGCCTTGAAACCTTTAAGTATTGTTAATCTTTTCACAATATCATTTCCAACATTCGATTTCTCCCTGAAAAATCTTAATTTTGCAGCCTGTAATTATTATTTATTGAATCATTTAGCATAAGCCATAACGTATGAGCAAGCTGAAGGAAAACGAAAAGCTGTTCGCCGAATTTCCACCGGTGAGTACTGCAGAATGGGAAGACCTGATCGGGCAGGACCTCAAAGGGGCCGATTACCGGAAAAAGCTGGTATGGCAAACCGGGCAGGGTTTCGACGTAAAACCATACTACCGGGCCGAAGACCTGGAAGGGATCGCCGCAACAGATAGCCTGCCGGGTGAATTCCCTTTTGTAAGGGGCAACAGAGTGAAGGGTAACGACTGGTTCGTGCGACAGAACATCAGGGTGGGTCGCATCGCGGATACCAACAGCAAGGCCCTCGACATCCTCATGAAAGGTGTCAATTCGCTGGGCTTTATCCTCGACGACAAGAAGGAATACAGCCACGACGACATCGACGGGCTCTGTCGCAACATCTTTGCCGAGATCGTGGAGCTGAACTTCGTTTGCGGGCTACAGGCCGAAAACATTGCAAACATCTACAGAACCCTTGTCGATCAGTATAACCGCGACTTCCACAAGGTTCACGGCTCCGTGAATTTCGATCCGCTCGGAAGGCTGGTTGTCAAGGGCAACTATTACGAATCCTTCGACCAGGACTTCGATCGCTGCCGCAGGATGCTGGTGGCCACTGAACACCTGCCACACTTTACTGTGATCACGGTCAACGGCCGTAACTTCCACCATGCAGGATCGTCCATCGTTCAGGAACTGGCTTACAGCCTTGCCGCCGGTGCCGAATACCTCACCCAGCTCACAGAACGGGGTCTTTCGGTCGACAAGGTGGCACCCGGCATGCGTTTTAACTTCTCCGTTGGACCCGACTATTTCATGGAGATGGCCAAGATCAGGGCAGCCCGGCAGCTCTGGGCCATGATCGTGAAAGCCTATGGCCCAAGCAGCGACGACATCGCCCGCATGAGTATACATACCGAAACGGCATCCTGGAACATCACTGTTTACGATCCTTACGTGAATATGCTACGGACCACTACCGAGACCATGTCGGCGGTCATCGCCGGTGTCGACTCCCACGTCGTCATTCCATTTGATGCGGCATTCTCCGATCCCGATAATTTTAGCGAGCGTATTGCCCGCAACCAGCAGTTGCTGCTGAAGGAGGAGGCATACCTCGACAAGGTGGCCGATCCTGCCGCAGGCTCCTACTACATTGAGAACCTCACCGCCAGGCTGGCCGAAGAGGCCTGGAAGTTGTTCCTTGGCATCGAAGAGAAGGGCGGCTACATCGAAGCCGTGAAGGAAGGCTTTATCCAGCAGCAGGTGCGCGATCATTCTGCTACCCTCGACCTTGCCGTGGCCACACGCAGGATCAGTCTGCTGGGTACCAACCAATACCCCGGATTTACCGAACGGAATGAAAAATACATCCCTGCCAGCGTATTCCATCCCTCCGACTTTACAGAAGAAGGAGCGGCATTCGAAACCCTGAAACTCTACCGCGGGGCACAGGCCTTTGAGGCCATGCGTCATAAAACCGACGAATATTCACGGAAACACAAACGCCCTTCGGTGTTCCTCTTCACCTTCGGCAACCTTGCCATGCGACTCGCAAGGGCACAATTTTCCAGTAACTTCTTTGCGGTGGCCGGCTTCGACCTCATCGACAACCTGGGATTCAAAACAGTGGACGACGGTGTGGAGGCAGCCCTGAAAAGCAAGGCCGACATCGTGGTGATCTGCAGTTCCGACGAGGAGTATGCTGCCATTGCACCGGAGATCGCCTCAGCCCTCAAGGGTAAGGCCATTGTGGTGCTGGCAGGCTATCCAAAGGAGATTATCGACGATCTGAAGAAGTCCGGCATTGAACATTTCATCCATGTCCGGTCCAACCTGCTCGAAAGCCTGCAGCATTTCCAGAAGTTACTGGGCATTAAATAACCTTTGAAGCCAGAGACCATGAAACCTAATTTCAGCCATATAGATATCAGGAAAATAAAGGATGAGGCCGTGAATATCCCTGACTGGGAACACAACAACCATATCGGGAGGGACTGGAGCACGCCCGAGAAGATTGAAGTGAAGCCGGTATATACGGCTGCCGACCTGGAGGGTATGGAGCACCTGCAGTATGCTGCGGGCCTGCCCCCCTTCCTTCGCGGGCCCTATTCAACCATGTACGTGATGCGGCCATGGACCATCAGGCAGTATGCGGGCTTCAGCACGGCCGAAGAGTCCAATGCCTTTTACCGGCGTAACCTTGCTGCGGGGCAGAAAGGCCTTTCGATCGCCTTTGACCTTGCCACTCACCGCGGATACGACTCCGACCATGAAAGGGTGCTGGGCGACGTGGGGAAAGCCGGCGTAGCCGTAGACAGCATCCTCGACATGGAGATCCTTTTTGACCAGATCCCGCTCGACAGGATGTCGGTATCGATGACCATGAACGGGGCTGTGCTGCCCATCATGGCTTTTTACATCGTGGCCGGGCTGGAGCAGGGTGCGAGGCTCGAGCAGCTCAGCGGCACCATACAGAACGACATCCTCAAGGAGTTCATGGTGCGCAACACCTATATCTATCCCCCACAACCGTCAATGCGTATCATTGCCGACATCTTCGAATACACCTCGAAGCATATGCCCAGGTTCAACTCCATCAGCATCAGCGGATACCATATGCAGGAGGCGGGGGCAACAGCCGATATTGAGCTGGCATATACCCTGGCCGACGGGCTCGAATACCTGAGGGCCGGTATCGGGGCGGGCATGGATATCGACACTTTTGCGCCCAGGCTTTCCTTCTTCTGGGGCATCGGCATGAACCATTTCATGGAGATCGCCAAAATGAGGGCCGCCAGGATGCTATGGGCCAGGATCGTGAAACAGTTCAATCCGAAGAACCCCAAGTCAATGGCCTTGCGTACGCACTGCCAGACCTCGGGCTGGAGCCTCACAGAGCAGGATCCGTTCAATAATGTGGCCCGCACCTGCGTCGAAGCCATGGGCGCTGCCCTGGGGCACACCCAGTCGCTGCACACCAACGCCCTCGATGAGGCCATAGCCCTGCCAACCGACTTCTCGGCAAGGATCGCACGCAACACGCAGATATATTTACAGGAAGAGACCAACATCACGCGCAGCGTCGACCCCTGGGCCGGCTCATATTACCTTGAGTCGCTCACCCACGAGATCGCCCGCAGGGCGTGGGAACATATCGAAGAGATAGAAAAGCTGGGTGGGATGGCCAAAGCCATCGAAACCGGCATCCCCAAGATGCGTATCGAAGAGGCTGCCGCTCGCAAGCAGGCGCGCATTGATTCGCACAAGGACACCATCGTGGGAGTGAACAAGTACAGGCTGGAAAAGGAAGATCCTATCGAAACCCTGGAGGTCGATAACACTGCGGTGCGCGAAGCACAGATCAGAAGGCTGGCCAGACTCAGGGCCGAAAGGGATGAGGCCGCCGTGCAGGCTTCGCTGGAGGCCATAACCAGGGCCTGTGAGACCGGCAAGGGCAACCTTCTGGAACTGGCCGTCGATGCCGCGAAGAAAAGGGCCAGTTTGGGCGAGATCTCCTTTGCCTGCGAAAAGGTATTCGGCCGTTACAAGGCTGTCATCAGGTCTATCTCGGGAGTGTATTCCTCCGAGTCGCGGGGCGACAAGAGCTTCCAGAAAGCCTGCGAGCTTGCCGACACCTTTGCCGCACTGGAAGGTCGCAGGCCCAGGATCATGGTGGCCAAGATGGGACAGGACGGCCACGACAGGGGTGAGAAGGTGGTAGCCACGGGCTTTGCCGATATCGGCTTCGACGTTGACGTTGGCCCCCTTTTCCAGACCCCGGCTGAGACGGCACGGCAGGCCGTGGAGAACGATGTGCATATCGTAGGGGTGTCGAGCCTCGCGGCAGGGCACAAAACACTCGTGCCACAGCTTATCGAAGAACTGAAAAAGCAGGGTCGGGAAGACATCATGGTCATCGTAGGCGGGGTGATCCCGCCCCAGGATTATGACTTCCTCTACAAAGCCGGGACCGTGGCCATCTTCGGCCCCGGAACGGTGATCTCCGATGCCGGCATCAAGCTGCTCGAGATTCTGATCGCCAGCAGGAAATAGAAATTTCGGGTTTTGGTCAGCAGGTGGCAGAAGTGTATTGGAGAAAGGCTAATTCCTTATCTTTACATTATGAAAAGCCCGAAACCCTTTACCCGTTCTGGACAGATCGTCGATATCCTGAACCGCCGGATCTATCCCGGCACCGTCCATGTTGAAAACAGTAGGATCAGCAGGATCACCGAAAGTGATGTGGACGAAAGGCATTATATCATTCCCGGCTTCATCGATGCCCATATCCACATCGAAAGTTCCATGCTCATACCCAGCGAGTTTGCCCGTCTTGCGGTGCCCCACGGTACGGTGGCCACCGTTTCCGACCCGCACGAGATCGCCAATGTGATGGGTGTTGAAGGGGTGAAGTTCATGATCGAGAACGGCAAAAAAGTGCCATTCAAATTCTATTTCGGGGCTCCCTCCTGTGTGCCGGCCACGCCCTTCGAAACGGCAGGCGCGAGGCTGGGGCCTGAAGAGATCGATATGCTGCTTGGGCGTGAAGATATCAGGTATCTTTCGGAAATGATGAACTTTCCGGGTGTGCTCAACCACGACCCGGAGGTGATGGAAAAGCTTGCCATGGCGCTGAAACATAACAAGCCTGTTGATGGGCATGCGCCCGGATTGCTGGGCGACGAGGCAGCCCGGTACATCCGGGCAGGCATCAGCACCGACCACGAGTGCTTCACACTTGAAGAGGCTCTCGACAAAGCAGTAAACGGCATGTATGTGCAGATCAGGGAAGGCAGTGCCGCCAAGAATTTTGATGAGCTCATCCTTATGTTCGACAAATACCCCGAACGGGTGATGTTTTGCAGCGACGACCGCCATCCCAACGACCTGGCTGCAGGACATATCAATGATCATGTTAAACGCGCCGTTAAGGCAGGCTTTGATCCCATGACGGTGCTCAGGGCCTGTACCCTGCACCCGGTGCAGCATTACGGCCTGGATGTGGGCCTGCTGCAGCCGGGCGATCCGGCAGATTTCATCATTGTCGACAGCCTGAAAAGATTCAACGTCAGGGAAACCTTCATCAATGGCATCAGGGTGGCTGAGAACGGGGCAAGCCTCATCAGGTCCGTCAGGGAAAAACCCATTAACAAATTCAATGCTTCACCCGTCAAACCCGAAGATATCCGGGTTCCTGCCACCGGTAAAAATATCAGTGTGATCAGGGCCCTCGACGGACAGCTGGTCACGGAGGCCCTCGACGAGCAGGCCATGGTAGAGGATGGTTTTGTGGTGCCGGGCATTGAAAAAGACATCCTTAAACTTGTTGTTTGCAACCGATACAAAAAGGCCAAACCGGCGGTTGCCTTTATCAACCATTTTGGATTTAAGCGCGGGGCCATTGCCTCCACGGTGGCACACGACAGCCATAATATTATCGCGGTGGGAACCGGCGATGAGGCTATCTGCCGGGCCATCAACCTGCTGGTTGAACAAAAGGGAGGAATATCGCTGGTGGATGGAAGCATGGAAAAAGTCCTGCCCCTGCCCGTGGCGGGACTCATGTCGAACCGCGACGGCTATGAAGTGGCCGCAGCCTATGATTCGCTCGACAGGAAAGCCAAAAAGCTCGGGTCATCACTCCGTGCCCCCTATATGACACTCTCCTTCATGGCCCTGCTGGTGATCCCCCACATCAAGCTCAGCGACAAGGGCCTGTTCGATGGGAAGAAATTCGAGTTTGTGCCGCTGGTGCATTGAAAAAAAGCCGGAGCACCGGGCCCGTGGGCCATGGTGATCCGGCAATACCTTGAAAGGGAGAAATTGCTATAAGCTCAAAACTATTCGGCGTTGCACCTGTTGATACAGTCTACGATCTCTTTAGGCGACTTGCTTTTCAGCGAGTAGAATATCTTCTTTCCGTCCCTTTTCGATTGCAGCACACCCTTGTTCTTCAAAATATTGAGATGATGCGAGGCCGAAGCCTGCTCAATATCGAGCTTGCGGCAGATCTCGGTAACACTCAGTTTCGGTTTATCATTCAGCAATTCAATGATCGCGATCCTCATCGGATGAGCAATGGCCCTGAGCTTACTAGCGGCCATTTCAAGCTTGTTGACTTCCAGCACTACTTTTTCCATAATTAATTAATTTTTTGCAAATCTAAAACAAATTAACATATCAGGCAAATAAATATGTAAATTCTTTCAATTAAATTTTTAATATCCTTAATTCGTCCGTGATCATGAGATGATATTGGCAATAACGTTTAAGGGAATAATGCTTCAGCCGTCCGGCTGCCCGGCCGGGGGAATATTTTTTACCTGAAACTTACGATCCAGTCTTCCTCGAAACTCCATCCCTCCCTGACCTCGATGCTCGCTCCCATATAAACTACGGGTTCGGGTTGCTGCTTTGCCAGGAAATTGCCTGTATCCCACTGGCCGTTGCGGTTGATGTCGCCAATAGCCTTGATGACGTATTTTCTGGGGGGAAGGTGTTTCCAGACTATCGTCCCGTCCTCTTCGAGCACGTTTTCCCTGTACATCTTCTTCTCATCCTCGCCGTACAGCTGGATGATCAGTTGCGGGTATGGAGAAGTATTGGTGATATGCAGCTTATAAGATCCGTAACTGTCGGGTCCATCGGTTTTAAAACGGAATTCGGTGCTGTCGTTGCTATGGCCTGCCAAGTCGGTAAGCAGGGAATCTGGAAAGAAGAGCAGGTATTGTGTATTTTCTTTCAGTTCATGATCCAGCCTGATCATGCGTCCGGCCTGTCCGAAGATCTCAAGTTTCGGCTGAAGGGTGTCGGTGTCCTCCACGAGCATGAAACCTGAAAAGTCGTACCTGATAAATGGATAGCCGGTCATCAGCAGCGGCTTTTCGAAATACGGGAAAGGTGTTTTGATATTGGTGAAGATGCCCATTGCAAGGTCCTTGTCGCGATCCTTCTTCTCCTGAAGTTCCTCTTCCCCGGCCAGGGAGAAAGACACAGTATCGAAAACGGTGGTATCCTGGCTTATTTTCAGGCTGAGGGTATCCAGTTTGCTGCTCAACAGGTAATACCTGAGGGTGTCGTTCCCCTCGTTCCACTCGCTGACCATCCAGTTGTCGGGCACGGGGGTGAGCGGGGTGATGGCAACTCCTTTTGCCGGCCTCCTGAACATGAACCTCAGCACCCGCTCCCTGGGTTTATCGGCACCCAGGAGGCGCTGGGTAGTATCCTCTTCCTGGAACATAAAAAGTGTGTAGCGGTCGGGCCCTGTAGACATGGTATCGAGGCTAATGGTATCGACCACATCAATCATCGCCGGCAGGCTTTCTGAAGCCAGGCTGTCCGTTGCCAGGCTGTCCGTTGCCAAACTGTCGATGGCTTCAGCCACCATATATGCGGAGCTTACGAGACTGTCGAGAAAAGCGATCTCCTCTTCGCCCTGGTCATAGGTGGTGCTGAGGTTGATGTCGGCCAGCGCGAACAGCATGTATTCACCCTGGCGCAGGTTATTGATGACAAAAAATCCGGCTGCGTTTGTCCTGGTGAGGTAGGAGGGCTTGACGAGATAGGGAAGGCTGTCGAAGGGAATGGTATCGTTGAGGTCTTCATAAAGCATCACCAGCACATCCTCACGGGGTTTGAGGTCGAAAGCGTTGATCACCTCACCGATCACCGAGAGGGAGTCGATGCGGTCGCCGGTAGAAAAAACGTAATTGTAATTCTCGATGGGATTGCCTTCCGTAAGGTCCTTGATCGATTTCCCGAAAAAGATCGAATAGGTGGTGCTGTCGTGCAGTTTTTCATCAATGGTAATGATGACCGACTTTCCCCTGGTCTTTATATCCGGTGTTTTTTCAAGGGGGGGGGAGATGAAAACTTCGGCAACAACATCCGATACGGTGACAAACTCATTGAACTTCAGGGTGATCTTGTGGGCCCTGAAATTTGTGGAGTAATTCGGGGGCTCGGATCCGATCACTTCCGGGGGATAAATGTCTTTGGGGCCGCCGCCGGGAGCCTTCATGTTGGCGCAACAGGTCATGAGCAGGAGCAGGGTCCCGGCCATGATGATCCGTATTGCGCGATTTGCCATGGTACAAATATAATTAATTATGGGTAAGGGATATGAGGTGCGGCGGACGCGGAAATGGATCATGTTGCATTTTTGATCAGATCAAAATGATACCCTTCCTGTTTTGCCCTGCGCAGATATTCCGGGAGGACTTCCCTGAGTTTTTCAAGGCTTTTCGCGTGGTCGTGGAAAACGATGATCGCCCCCGGCCGTGTATGCTTCCACGTCTTTTCCAGGCAGGTCTGGCTGTCGACGCGGGCATCATAGTCACGGCTCAGCACCGTCCACATGATGATCCGGTAATGTTTACTGAGCACTTTCCGTTGCATTCGCCTGATCTTGCCATAAGGTGGTCGGAAGAGATCACTGTTTACCACATCACGGCATTTTTTTACGTTTTCCGTATAGGTTGCCGTATCCGTTTCCCACCCCTTGAGGTGATTGTAGCCGTGGTTTCCCACCCCGTGACCCGATGCGAGGATCATTTGATAGATATCGGGATGTTTCACCACATTTTCGCCTACGCAGAAGAAGGTAGCCTTTGCCTCATGTCTTTGCAGGATCTCAAGGATCTGCGGAGTGGTTCCCGGGGTGGGACCGTCGTCGAAAGTAAGATAAAGCTTTTTACCGCTGGCCGGAAACTCCCAGGTCAGCTCCTTTCCGCCCAGCCACCTGAGCCAGTATGGCGTGTTGAACAGCACGTCCTCAGATCAATAGCCCATCTGGCTTACGTAGATATCATAATAATCGTTGAACAGCGTGTCGGCCTTGTCGCGCAATTCTGTCTGCAGGTTCCGCCTTGCCGTTTCTTTCAGTTCATGGGCCATCGATAGGTAATGCTTGCGCATATCGTCGACCAGTAAAGCCCTCCTGCCTTCAAAACGGAAGAAGTATTCGAGGTTCTGTTCTATGATGCCGTAAAGGCCTTCGAGCACCTCCAGTCCTTTGTCCGTGGCCCCTGCCCTCAGGTAGGCATCGGCAATGCTTAGAACGAAATAGTTATAGGGGATGCTCTCGGGTGGCACCAGTTCCATGATCCTGTCGCAAACCATGATGGCTGAATCCTTCTTTCCTTCACGTACCAGTTCCAGCGCGAGACGCCCGTAAATGTTCCTCAGGCTCATCGACATGCGGAGATTGTCCTCGTTGAGGTAAACATCAGGGTCTTCCATGCCCGAACCGAACTTATTCATCAGGTTGTCATACAGGATATCGGTATCGATCCTGCCGGGTTCCTGCCTGTTGCCGGCTACGGTCTTCACGGGGATGAGCCTGAAGGCCATGCCTTCCACCTGGAAATAGTCTTCGAGGCCGAGATAGGCATCATTGCCGGTAGTCGTGGCATAATATACCGGGCGTTCCCAGTTGTTCTGTGCCAGGAAATCGAGCATGATCACATTGTTGCGCTGCAGTCCCCAGCGATCAATGGTCCACTTCACGGGTTCAATAAGCCTGGCAAGTTCAGGCTTTAAAGTGCCGGTTCCGACCACCTGTGCCGAATCGGCCCTGAGCATGAAGTTCTTGGTGGGGAAATAATCTATCACCATGCCTTCCCGCTTAAAGCGCAGCCGGCTTTCGTCCTGCTGGATGATGTCAAAGAGGGCTTTCACGTCGACGAAATCCCTGATCTTTTCATTCTCGATGAGGTATACCACGTCGCGGGTACCCTGCCGGTATTGCTCCTGCGTAAGGGAAATGGGCATGGGGTCTGAATCATAAGCCTTGCGCACCATCTGGTCAACGTACCAGTCGCCGTTGAGGAGGCTGAGGTTGCAAACCCTCACATCCGTGCGTATCCCTTCTACCTCCTGTGCATACCACAGGGGGAAGGTGTCGTTGTCGCCATTGGTGAACAACACGGCATTGGGGGCACAGGAATTGAGGTAGTTTTTGGCCATCTCAAGGGCCGTATAACGTCCCGAACGGTCGTGATCATCCCATCCCTGGGCGCCCATGATGGCCGGTACCACCATGCAGATGGCGGTGGATATAATGGCGGCTGATCTCTTGTCGAGGTATTTTTTCACTTGCTCGAACAGGGCCAGCACTCCCAGCCCTATCCATATGGCAAAGGCATAAAAGGAAGCCGCGTAGGCATAATCGCGTTCCCTCGGTTGCGGAGAATGCTGGTTGAGGTAGATGACAATAGCCAGCCCGGTCATTAAAAACAACAGGGTTACCACCCAGGCATCACGCGAGTGCCGCCTGAAATGGAATACAAGCCCGACAATGCCCAGGATCAGCGGGAGGAAATAGAATTTGTTGCGGGCGTTGTTGTCGAAGTTGTCGGGCAGATCGGTCTGGGGACCCAGCCTTGCCTCATCGAGGAAGGTGATCCCGCTGATCCAGTTCCCGTTAATGAGGTCGCCGTAGCCTCCCTGCAGGTCATTCTGCCTGCCGGCAAAGTTCCACATGAAATACCGCCAGTACATATGCCCGATCTGGTACCTGAAGAAGTACTTAAGGTTTTGCCCGAAAGTAGGGATCACCTGGTTTTCAGGATCGTTGGTGATCCCGGCCCAGTTCTTGTAGTCGTTGATATAGCGGGTTTCCTGGTTATTCCACATGCGCGGGAAAATGGTCATGTGCCTGCGGTTGTAAACAGGCTCGGATCCTTTCTTGGGATCGATGACAATATATTTACCGGCCTTGTTGTCGCGCCGGTAAACGGGGTTTCCGTCCTTGCGGTCGACCACCTCGGCATTATAATACTGCCCGTAGAATTTGGGCCAGTCGCCATACTGCTCACGGTTGAGGTACGACAACAGGCTGATGGCATCCTTGGGGCTATTCTCATTGATGGGTGTGTTGGCATTGGAACGGATCACAAGCATGATGAATGAGGAATATCCGATGATGATGAACACGATCGACAGCAGGATGGTGTTCTGCATCGCTGCCCTTGCACGGGTATAATAGAAGAGGGCTGCCACGGCGCCGATCACTACGATCCGCAGCAGGAAAGAGCCCACCGAGGAGGATTCAAGCAGGATCAGCAGGGCCATGATGCCACCAAGGATGTATACAATGATAAGGGTCGACCTGATCCGCCTCCTGTTGTAGATCAGCCCGGCGGCAAGCAGACCGGTCAACAGCAAGGCAAAGAACACCGTCCCGGTATGGAAGGGCAGGCCGAAGCTGTTTACGAACATCAGTTCGGTGGTGGCAAAGAGGTTGACCACCTCCGGGATGATGCCGTACATCACTGCGGCCAGGATAATGATGCTCACGACAAAAGCCATGATCGCCCCCTTGCGCGAAGGGTTGAAACGTTTGTAGTAATATACCAGGGTGATGGCAGGGATGGCGAGCAGGTTCAGCAGATGCACACCTATGGATAGCCCCATGAGATATGCGATGAGGATGAGCCAGCGGTCGGAATGGCGTTCGTCAGCTACGCGTTCCCACTTCAGGATAGCCCAGAAGACCACGGCCGTGAAGAATGACGACATGGCGTAAACTTCCCCTTCAACAGCCGAGAACCAGAACGAATCGGAGAAGGTATAGGCCAGCGAGCCGATGATCCCGGCACCGAAAATGGCAAAGTTCTGTCCGCGGCTCAGTTCCTGTCCCTTCTCATAGATCTTGCGTCCGAGCATTACGATGCTCCAGTAAAGGAAAAGTATCGTAAAGGATGAAGATAAGGCCGACATGGTGTTCACCATACGGGCTACCAGGGTAGTATCGCCGAAGGCGAAAAGCGTGAAGAAACGCCCCAGCATCTGAAAAAGAGGTGCACCTGGTGGATGGCCCACCTGCAGTTTGTAGGCTGTGGCAATATATTCACCGCAATCCCAGAAGCTCGCCGTTGGCTCTGAAGTAATGATATAGACCATGGAAGCCAGGAGGAAGATGATCCATCCTATGATGTTGTTGATCCGAGAAAAGTTCTTCATGCGTGCGCTCGTATTTTTTGAAGTGGTAAAGATATGAAACTTTTGGTGTCGTAAGCGTGATGGCAAGGGTCGGTGATTTGAGTTTTAAACAGGCATAAGGAACATGGCATCCTGAATCTGACTCACCAGGCTAAACTTATAACTTCAGGACCGCAGAAGTTTATTACCTTTGCAAAAAAATTGATGACGATGTACAAGTTGATTTTACTGCGCCACGGACAGAGCGAATGGAACAAGGATAACCGCTTCACCGGTTGGAAGGATGTAGGCCTTTCGGAAAAGGGGATGGAAGAAGCCAGTAAGGCCGGTAAGGCATTAAAGGAGAACGGGTTCCAGCCAAAACTGGCCTTTACTTCATATCTTACCAGGGCCATCAAGACCTTGTGGCTGGCTTTGGAAAGTATGGACCTGATGTGGATTCCCGTGCACAGGAGCTGGCGTCTCAACGAAAAGCACTATGGCATGCTTACCGGGCTGAACAAGGCTGAAACGGCCGAGAAGTACGGTGATGACCAGGTGTTGCTTTGGCGCCGCAGTTTCGACATTGCCCCGCCGCCGCTCGATGAATACAACCCGCTGAATTCTAAGTTCGATCCCCGCTATGCCGCCCTTGACGACAAGGAAATCCCGCGCACCGAATCGCTTAAGAACGTGGTGGAGCGGCTGGTCCCGTATTGGAATGACGAAATGGAACCGGCCCTGAAGAATCATGGCGAAGTGCTGGTGGCAGCTCACGGCAACAGCCTCAGGGCGCTGGTATACCATCTGAAAAAAATGGGTAAGAAAGAGATCCTGAGTTTCAACATCCCGACCGGGATCCCATATGTGTTCGAATTCGATAAGGATATGAACCTGGTGAAGGATTACTTCATCGGAGACCCTGAAGAGATCAAGAAGCTGATGGACCAGGTCGCCAATCAGGGGAAAAAGAAATAATTTATGATCATCCCGCGATGGTCCATAAAACCTTAATATGCCAGGAACCTGGATAATTCCCGATATCCATGGCTGCAGCAAAACCCTGCGTGCCCTGTTCGATCATTATATTGCGCCTTCAAAGGAAGATTCCTTATATTTTCTCGGCGATTATATCGACCGCGGGCCCGATTCCAAAGGTGTGATCGATTATATCTTCACATTGCAGGATGACGGATACAGGGTCTACCTGCTGAAGGGAAACCACGAAGAAAGTTGTGTGCAGGCATGTATGGCAGAGCGTACACTCAGAAGTTTCCTTGGCTTCAGGGGCTACAATAGTGCAAAGGCAGCCTGGAAACGGTACGGGGGCAGGGAGACCATGCAAAGTTTTGGCATAAGAGACCTCAACAATATGCCGGAAAGGTATGTTGAATGGATGGACAGGCTCCCGGCTTACATTATGCTGGAGGAGCATCTTCTGGTCCATGCCGGGCTCGACTATTCCCTTGAAGATCCTTTAGATGACGAACATTCCATGCTGTGGCTCCGCGACCTTGATCCCGTTCCCGAAAAGATCGGTGGCCGAATCCTTGTCCATGGCCATGTTCCGGTCAGCCTCGAACATATCTTCATGATGGTCGGGGACCCCGGCACGTTTGGTCATATCGACCTCGACAATGGGGTATACATGGCCGGCAGGGAGGGATTTGGCAAT
>JAXGTH010000017.1:0-29442 GCA_040775045.1 Bacteroidales bacterium | reverse complement strand
ATGTTCAGGGTGCCGTCCTCATTGCGTGAAATACTGTCCCTGACGATCTTGGCATCGCGAAAACCCATGTCGTTGTACTTGTCGATCAGTTTAACCAGATCGTCCTGGTAGTTAGTCTCAATGAATTTCGATGATTTGAAGATCCTGAACCTGACGGTCTGGTTCACATACGACTGAAAATCCTCGATCATCTTGGGAAATTTAAGCTGCAATGCGTCCCAGACTACATCCACGAGCAGCATTTCTATACCGTGCAGCGGCCTGAAAAGGCCTTTCTCCTTGGTTTCCTTGAATGCGGACTTGACCCGCTGAACGGTGAGGTTTTCATTGCCATGCACGTTGATCTGGTAGATCTTCACCCTTTCGTTCTTGTCGATAACTATGTCGAGGATCACATTGTTCTCCCTGGTGGTATCGGGAACCTGCCTGATATCAACCTCAACATCGAGAAAGCCTTTGTCGCTGTAGTAATCGGTAATGATATTCCTTATCCTGATGAGCAGGTTATCGGTAACCACGTCGCCCCGCGTAAGGCGCATATCTTCCCTCAGGTTGTCGGCTTCCGACTTTTTAACCCCCCTGAATGAGAATTTCGTGAGCCTGGGACGCTCCATCAGGTATATATCCAGGAACACCAGGTCGCCCTGGAAGCGTGTGGCCGTTATGCGGATATCCTCGAAGAGGCCCTGCTCCCAGAGTTTCTTTATGGCATTGGTAATCTCCTCTCCGGGCACATCCACTCTGGCGCCGATCTTCAGCCCCGAAAGCATGATCATCACATTCGGGTCGAGGTATTCTACGCCTGAAACGGTTATCCCTCCGATTTCATATTTCTTCGGTGAGGAATAATCGACAAGGGGGACATCGTCGTCAATAATTTCCTGTGCAAATACGAGGTTAAAAGAAAGCAGCAGCATGATCGTCACCAGGATGCCGGCCGGCAGCCGTACACCCGGGATTTCCGCTAAACAATACCTTTTCATGTAGCTTTCTCTCATTATTGCTGGTCTGCTTTTAATTGGTCACTGGTTTGTCCGAACCTCCGTTCACGTTTCTGAAAATCGATGAGTGCACTGTACAGGTCCTCTTTGCCAAAATCGGGCCATAGTTTATCGGTGAAATACAATTCGGCATAGGCGATCTGCCAGAGCAGGAAATTGCTCACCCGGTATTCGCCGGAGGTTCTGATGAGCAATTCCGGGTCGGGCATATCCGGTGTTTCAAGACAACTCTCAAATAGCCGCTGATCGATTGCTTCTGCCTCCAATTTCCCCTGCGATACCTGGCCGGCGATCTTTCGCACCGCATTGACGATTTCCCACCTGGAACTGTATGAGAGGGCCAGCGTCAGGGTCATCCTGTTGTTGGAAGCGGTGTTTTCGATGGCCTTTTCCAGCTGTTTCCGCGTGCGCGGGGGGAGGCTCATCAGGTCACCTATTGCTTTCAGCCTGATATTGTTCTTGTTGAGGGTTCTGGTTTCCTTATGGATCGTTTGCAGCAGGAGGGTCATCAGGGCATCTGTTTCAATCTTGGGCCTTTTCCAGTTTTCGGTGGAAAAAGCATAAAGGGTAAGGTACCCGATGCCAAGTTCGGCAGCTGCCTCTGTGGTTTCCCTTACCGCCCTGACCCCGTTCTGATGGCCAAAGGTGCGGGGTTTGCCTCGTTGCTTGGCCCACCGGCCGTTGCCATCCATGATGATGGCCACATGCTTCGGAAGGTGGTCCGGATCGATCCGGCTTTTGAGGTCCAACCCGTGCTTATCCATTTCTAATAGTCTTTTCGGTTACCGAAATCACGGCAACCTCTGTCGTTGCCAAGCCGGAACTTATAGGTAAATGTCATGCCGAAAAACGCATACCAGTCCTTTGTGCTGGCATTGCCCCTGGCCTCATAGGGCTGATGGCTCCTGGTGGGGTCCGACAGCATGCCTGCAACGTTCGATGTACTGATGCTCTCGCCATTCAGATAATAGGTCGTGCTCACATCATCGATATAATCGGTAAAGGTTTTGCGGATACCCCACTCAAAGGCAAATCCCAGCCTCTTATTGAGGCTGTATTTGAAACCGATCCCGAAAGGAAAGGCCAGCTGGGAGGTCTGGTACCTGCTGCGGCCGTCGAAGCCCACATTCTGTCCTTCGGTACCGAGGTCGCGCAGGGCCACACCATCCGCTTCGGGATTGAACATAAAGAAGCCCACACCACCAAAAATATATGGTGTAAGATAATTCATGGTACTGCCGGTTACGTAGTTCAAAAAATTGAGCTCCACCACGGCCGAAATATCAGTGACGGGGGAGCTGAATCTGAGGTCTCTCCCTTCAATCCTCTTCGAGATATTGTCGTCGCCGGCTACCTCACCGCGGTATGCACTCAGTTTCACAGCCCAGCGCGAATCGAGGTTCAGCCTGGCCACAAGCCCGTAGGCCGGCTTTGTCATCAGGAAATGCATGCCCGGGTTGAGGTCACCGATATAATACGAGCCGCCTCCAAAAAGGCCGACTTCCATGGTTTTTTGGGCCTTGACAAAAAAGGCGGCCATCACCATCATGATGATCAATGATATCCTTTTCATATAGTTCCCAAAACGCATTATTTCCAAATTTCTTATCTGACGGTCGATTAATTTCTGGCGTCGAGTCCCCATTTAAGCTTGTCGCGAATGGTGGTGAAAAAATCCTTGTTCTCTATCTTCACCAGGTTGAATTTAAAATCTGCCGACCTGATGATCAGTTCGTCGCCCGGCTCGATCACGTCAGTCTTCGAATCCAGGCTTACGAGGTACTCCCTGTCGCGCCCTTCCACCTCGATGCGGACCTCGCTTTTGTCGGAGATCACGATAGGCCTTACGGTAAGGTTATGCGGGGCGAGCGGAGTGATGACAAAATTTTCCGAGCCCGGCGAAACTATGGGCCCACCGCTGCTCAGGGAGTATGCCGTAGATCCCGTGGGCGTGGCAACGATGAGGCCGTCGGCCCAGTATGAGTTGAGGAAGGTTCCGTCGACACTGACATGGATGACGATGAGCGCCGTTGAGTCCTTGCGTGTAACGGTGAGTTCGTTCAGGGCATAGCTGAAATCACCGAAAAGGCCTTTGCCGGTTTCGAGGTTCAGCAATGTGCGCTGATCAAGGGTATATTGTCCGTTGATCACCTTTTCCACTGCCGGGATGATGTCGTCGCGCGAGATGCTCGACAGGAATCCCAGCCTCCCCAGGTTGATGCCCAGTACAGGTATACCTGAATCGCGGACAAGTGATACCGTATCGAGGAGTGTACCATCCCCCCCGATGGAAAAAACCATATCGGCATTACCGATGAGCTCGCGGTGGCTTGAGAAAGCCCTGTACTTTTCGTTCAGCGCCGCAAGTTCCCTGATATTGTCAAGAAAATGATGGTAGAACATGAGCTCACAGCCATGTTCCTCGAGTTTGCGAATAAGTTCAACAAGGTACGGGTTGTTCTCTTCCCGGATACTTTTACCGAATAAGGCAATCTTCATCGCGCGGCGTTCTCGTATATCTTATAAAAACGATGCAAGTTTACAAAAATCTGCGAATTAGGGGCCAATGACTTAAGAATAATTAACATTTGACCGGAGAACCGGAAAATATTGCCAGCACCTTTAAAGTCAAAAACTTATCGGAATAATCCCGGGAAGGATCATCGCCGGTCATATGGGTGCCATGAAATGAAGGAACAGCCCGTGTTCGTTCATCCGGTTGAAAGCGTATTCGATGCGCACTACAATGTCATAATAGGTAACAAGATCAAGCCCCAGTCCATAGCCGACGAGCAGGGTGTTTTCCAGCTCATTGCCTGCAGACTGCAGGGGCCGGAGGTTATCGGCATACCCCATGTCGATGAATGCATTCAGGTAAAAGGCATAGTGGACCCTGCTGAATTTCTCTGAGCGGATAAAATCAATATTGAAGGTCCTTGTGGGAAGCAGGGCGAACTTCACATTGTTCTTGAAGATCCCGAAATTATTCCCATGGACCACATAATACTCATACCCCCTCACGATGTCGCGGCCGTAGCCGATGGCCCGATTCATAAAAAAAGGTTGTTCCCTGTCATTTGAAAACCTTGCATTAAGACCCGATGCATAAAACCATCTGCCTGACAAGCGGAAGTATTTCCTGAATGTGGCCGATGCGTAAAAAACATCCAATCCGCCGTTATCAAGTAATCCCAATCCATGTTTACCCAATTCCGCGTCAAAATAATATCCTTCGAGGGGATAAGCCCTGTAATCGCGATGATCGCTCTTGAACTGGTAGGCAAGTGTAAGATACTGCAGGTTGGAGCTGTTTCCCACTGAGAAGGCCGGGTTGATGGCCAGCAAAGTATCGTCAAAATTCCTGTTGTCGTATGCCAGCCTGATCACATGTGTATTATATATGGCCTTACGTATGATCAGGTTCATCCTTGCCGACACCACATCAATTACATCATCATCATCTTTATAATACACCAGTTTATCGTGTTCGCTTTTCACGGGCACTTCCCCTGAACGTCCGTATGAGGCCCCGAAAGCCAGCCCGATGGTCTCCTCCCGGTTAAGGTACGGGATGGTATAGTCGAACCCGTATAATTCTTCGTAGCCAAATATCGCGGTGAATTCAAGGTTTTCCTTCCGTCCCCTGAAATTCTCCCATTTCAGGGCAATCCCGTAGCTCATGCGAGAGAGGTCGCGGTTTTCGCTCCACCAGGTATTGAAGTTCCGGTCGGCAAAATCGATCACCGGCCAGGGCCATACGTACCATCGCTCTGTAAACATAAAGGTGATGGTTGCTCCCGGAATGCCTTTCCCGGACAGTTTTATTTTGGCATCCACGAAATTGAACAGCAATGTATTCTGCAAATTCTCGCGGCTGGATTCGATCAGTCCCCGGAGCACGGAGATGGAAAGGGTGTCGCCGACGGCAAATACCAACTCACGGGCGATAATATGATCCCTGGTAATTCGGTTCCCTTCAAGAACGATACGGTCCACCACCACAAGGCTGTCGGGTGCCGGGAACTCCACAACCTGGCCGCTGGCATTTTTCGCTGCATAGCCGGTCAGGGAAAACAGCATGAGCAACGCAATGGCCCGGTGGAGAAGCGGTATGATCAAGGCTGCAAGGACATTAGATGTTGAGATAATTCATCAGTGAATCATAGCGGTCCCTGAGGTCGCCCGGGTCTTCATCCTCCCCGAACGAAGCTTTGATGTTATAGTTGTACCGGTTAAATGTACTGATAACAGGGGCCAGGTCCTGCTTGTTGATCTTGAGGATGACCTCTATATTGGTCGAATCCACCCTGGAATGAACATACAGGCTCAGGATCTTGGCGTCATTGGATTCGATGATCTGGGCGATCTCCGACAGGCTGTAATCGTTCTGGCTCATTTCGAGCACAATGACTGCTCCCGGCTGCCTGATCGCAGCCATATCGGAAAGGCTGGCCAACAGGCTGCCATGACTGATGACCCCCAAATAGTTTTCACGGTTGTCGACGACAGGCAGGAGGCTGAGGTTATGTTCATCCATCATCCTTATCACGTCGTAAATATGTGCTGAGGCAGAGACCATGAGTTTCGGCAGCGACAGTTTGATATGTCCGACAGGGGTATCCGGGTCGACATCAGCTTCAAGGTCTGTTTCTGAAACTATGGCGATGTAAGCCTCATTGTTGACCACGGGCAGGTGCGACACTTTAAATTCGTTCATCACCGACAGGGCGAAAGAAACCTCATCGGAAGTCTTCAAAGGAGCGATCATATCGTCAATCAGTTCTGCAGCGATCATATCATTGTAAAATTAGTCATTTTCGTCGTTCATGATCCTCACGTACCCGTCATATCTCAATCTGCTTATCCTCCCATCCCTTAAAGCCTTCTTTACAGCACATCCCGGTTCATGCAGATGTGTGCAGTTTTTATAGCGGCATTCGTGCATCAGAGCCCTCATCTCAGGATACCGTTCGGCAAGCGTGCTCTTTTCCAGTTCATACAGCCCAAACTCACGTATGCCCGGGGTATCGATGATAAAGCCTCCTTCAGAAAGCTTGTGCATATGGGCAAAGGTAGTTGTATGCATTCCCTTGAGGTGTGTCCGGGATACGGGCTGTGTCTTCAGATCGAGGCCGGGCTCTATGACATTGATCAGTGCGGATTTCCCGACACCCGAATGCCCGGCCAGCAATGAAACCTTATCTGCCAGGAGGTTCCTGACCTTCTCCACTCCCAGGCCGCTGACGGCGGAGGTCACCAGGCACGGGTAACCCGCATCCTCGTATACTTTGATGAGTGATTCGAGGTATTCCATCAATCTGCCGTCGTAAAGGTCGGCTTTGTTGAAGATGATCACTCCCGGTATGTGATAGGCCTCGGCAGTGATCAGGAATCGGTCGATAAAGCCGGTCGATGTCCGGGGTTCGGCAAGGGTTGCCATCACAATGGCCTGGTCGAGGTTGGCAGCGAGGATATGCGATGCCTTCGAAAGCTTTGTTGCCTTGCGGATGATATAATTCCTGCGGGGCGCGATGCTGATGATCACCCCTGTTTTGCCACCATCCTGGAGTGCATATTCCACATGATCGCCCACAGCAATGGGGTTGGTCGTCCTGATGCCTTTCACCTTGAATTTGCCCTTCAGCCGGCAATCAATGATCTGCCCGTCGCGACCCATCACGCTGTACCAGCTTCCCGTAGACCTGATCACTATCCCTTCACGCGACATACCGGTCATTTGAACCTGTAATGTTTGCGGATACCCTGCTTTATGTCCCACACACACTGCAGGCCGTCTTTGAAGGTGACAAAGTCGCCAGGACCGATATGTACCGTCCCTTCCGGTGTTTCAACATCCACTTCGCCCTCCAGGATGAAGCATTCCTCATCACCGTCGTAGGTCCAGTCGAACCGCGAAACCTCCTTTTCCCATACCGGCCAGCTTCTGATGTTCCGCTCATTGATCTCCTGTTCGCTTAGCTTTTCTTTGATCACTTTTCCCATAACCATTTGTTTTATTTCATTTACAAAGTTACATTATTCATGCTTTCCGCCCCCTGATCTCATAAATCTTGCCGGGCAGGCCAGCGATGACGCCACTGAATTCAAGCTTCAGCAATATCGAGGCGGTGGCGGATGCTCCCAGGCCCGACATCAGCACAATATCGTCGATGTGGGCCTTTTCTTTCCCAAGGATAACCCCGAGCACTTTTTTCTCTTCATCCGTAAATCTTTCCAGTATCTCGAGCCTTTCCTTTTTCTTCTGTACCTTCTTATCCCATCCCATGGAATATTTGATGTCTTCGGCCGACCTGGTCAGGGCAGCAATATTCCTGCGGATGATCAGGTGGCAGCCGTCGGAGTATTCATCATTTGCTCTTCCCGGCACCGCGAATACATCGCGGTTATAGCTGTTGGCGATCTCTGCCGTGATGATCGCCCCTCCTTTTCCGGCCGATTCCACCACCAGCACGGCATCGCAAAGTCCGGCGATGATCCTGTTTCTCTTGGGGAAATTCTCCCGGTCGGGAATGGTGTTGCTCAGGAATTCCGTCGCCAGCCCGCCCTGCGAAAGCATGCGCGAGGCAAGGCTGCGGTGTTCTCCCGGATAGATCCTGTCGAGCCCGTGGGCCAACACCCCGAGGGTGCGGAGGCCGGCCGACAGGGATCTCCGGTGAGCACAACTGTCGATGCCGTAGGCCATACCACTAACGATCACGATATCTTCGTCGCTGAATCCCTCTATGATCTCCTGGCACATGCGCTGCCCGTAGGCGGTGGCATTCCTCGTACCGACCACCCCGAGGTACCTTTCAGCTTTAAAGTCCTCGTTCCCCTTTAAATACAGCATCAGCGGACTGTCGGGGCAATGCTTCAGCCTTTCGGGATAATCTTCATCATAATAATAGAGGGCCCTGATGTTGTTGTTCGTGATGAATTTCAACTCCAGCTCGGCCCTGCGAAGAAGATCGCCTGTATTTACCACCGGGCCAAGCAACTTTGCCATGCCGGGGATCATGAGCAATTCGTTCCGGGGCTGCCGGAATATCTTTTCGGCCCCTCCTGCCCAGCTGATCAACTTCCTGGCATTGATATGCCCGATACCAGGGATCAGGGTGATCGCGATGCGGTAAAGCAATTCATCTTGTTTATCAGCCATTCATCATGATTTAATTTATCTTTGTGTAGAGACTGTTCCTATACTATTAATATCCATTTACTGAAAATGTCGCCCCTGAAAAGGCAAAAAAATTCATATTTTTTTTGAATAGCACGGGTAAAATACTCGTTGCCCCGCTCGACTGGGGACTTGGGCATGCAAGCCGTTGTGTTCCTTTGATCCGGCTTTTGACGGACAGGGGAGCGGAGGTTCTGCTGAGCGCATGCGGACGGAGTTCATTTTTCCTGAAGGAAGAATTCCCGCAGCTTACCATACTGCCCGCCAGGCCTTACCCCGTTACCTATCCTGCAAAAGGCAGCATGGCCCTGCATATGGCTAGGCTCATGCCTGCCGTTTTAAGGACGATAAGGCATGAACATCGCGAACTGCAGCAACAGATCAGCGATCATAGCATCGGGGCGGTGATCTCCGACAACAGGTTCGGCATGTGGTCAGTGAAAGTGCCTTCGATCTACATCACGCATCAGCTTTCGGTGATGGCTCCAAAGCCCCTTAAATTCGCAGGGCGATGGCTTTCGCGCCGGCACAGAAAATTCATCAGCCATTTCGACGAATGCTGGATCCCCGACTTTGAAGACAATGGCGGACTTTCGGGCGACCTTTCGCATCCGGCCAGGTGCCCCGTGCCGGCATATTATATCGGCCTCCAGTCGCGGTTTAGTCCCGGAAAGCCATCGCGGCAGGGGCATGATTACGACCTTATGGTGGTGATCAGCGGCCCGGAGCCTCAGCGAGGGATCTTTGAGGACATGGTTATGCAACAGCTGCGGGATTTTTCAGGCAGGGCCCTGGTGGTGCTGGGCAAGCCGGAAGAAGATATTCGGTTTACCATGGGAAAAGGGATTGAGATCAGGGGGCATATGGGAACTCAAGAGATGCAGGAGGCCTTGATGAGGTCTGAACTGGTCATCAGCAGGCCCGGCTATACCAGCATCATGGATCTTGCGATACTTGGAAAACGGGCAGCCTTTGTGCCCACACCAGGCCAGACGGAGCAGGAATACCTGGCCGCATATCATGCCATGAAAAGAAACTATTACAGCATGCCGCAGGCGGCGTTCAGCATCGGTGCAGCCCTGAAGGCATCACGAAATTATCCGGGCCTGCAACTGCAAAGCGATGCCGGCATGCTCGAACAAAGGGTCGATGAACTGTTGCAACGAATGCGGCTGCCTCGATGATTTCAATATATTTGCAAAAAACTAATGCCATGATCCTGAACTATATTGTATGGAATCCCAACCCCGTGATCTTCGAACTGGACATCCCGGGCCTTGGAACACTTGCTCCGCGCTGGTACGGGCTGTTGTTTGCGCTCGGTTTTGTTTTCGGATATATCATCATGTTCAGGATCTTTCGCAAGGAAGGCATCCCCATCAAGGTTCTCGACCAGCTTGTCACCTTCATGATCATCGCCACGATCATCGGGGCCAGGCTGGGGCATGTCCTCTTCTATGAGCCCGCTGAATATTTAAGAAACCCTGTCGATATCCTGAAGGTCTGGGAAGGCGGGCTGGCGAGCCACGGTGCGGCCATCGCCATCCTGATCGCCCTGATCTGGTTTTCGAGGAGGAACAAAAAGCCATACTCATGGATCTTCGACCGAATCGCCATCGTGGTGGCCCTGGCAGGAGCATTTATCCGCACCGGCAACCTGATGAATTCGGAGATTTACGGGGTCAAGACGTCTCTTCCCTGGGGTTTTGTTTTTGTGAATGACAACCCCGCATTGATGGAACGTTACCAGGCGGGGCTCGACCTCAGTGAATTTGCCAATCACCCTACCCAGATATACGAAGCCCTGGCCTACCTGGCCATCTTCATCTATCTCTGGATGGTATACCTTAAAACCAATGGTAAGCCCAGGCCGGGCTTCCTGTTCGCCATGTTCATGATCCTGGTGTTCGCTTTTCGCTTCGTGATCGAATTCGTGAAGGAGCCGCAGGTGGATTTTGAGGCGGGCATGGCGCTCAACATGGGCCAGATCCTGAGCATCCCCTTCGTGCTGCTGGGTATTGGCACACTTATCTATATCTACAGGAAAAAAGATAAAAAGCCCATAGCCGGGAAAAGGCCCGGACAATGATCCGCAGGCTGATTACTGCATCACACCCAGGTGTTTCATGATTACGGCTTCCACCTCTTCTGAGAGTTCCTGCTGGCCGTTCTCCCTCGTCACCTCGGCCATGCGCTGGAGGATGGCCAGGTTCTGCTCCATTTCCTTGCCGAAATAGGTATCGGCAAACGCCGGATCAAGGCCCAGGAAATAGGTAAGTTCCTGGTTGCATACATCCGTCATCAACCGTACCTCCTCGTTCGCCCTTTCGATCCTGCCGGCATCGTAATAGATCTCGATATAGGGCATCATGATGATGTCGTAGTGGATCTTGTCATGGGGAAAGTAATGAAGTGCGGTATCGAGCACCTCGGCGGCCCTGTCAGCTTCCCCCCTGGTGATCAGCGATTGGGCCACCCGGAGGAAGTTCTGCTTCAGGATGCGGGAATGACGGTAGCTTTCCC
Source organism: Bacteroidales bacterium (assembly GCA_040775045.1). Taxonomy (GTDB): domain Bacteria; phylum Bacteroidota; class Bacteroidia; order Bacteroidales; family B18-G4; genus B18-G4. Next base: position 18,741 of record JAXGTH010000017.1, on the reverse strand, counting down.
TGTCGACGGTTACGGACGGGTCGTTCAAATTACCCCAGCGGAAGTCGTTCATGATGATGTCGTATGACTTATCCGCATTGACACCGCCCAGGCCGGGGATATAGTCCTTTGCCTTAACCGGCATGAACTTGTAAACATTACCTTCGAGATGTGAATACTCATCAACGGGGAAAACACTTTCAAGCGAGCCGGGATTGGCAAAATACAGGGGGCGTTCCCAGTTGTTGTTGGCCAGGAAATCAAGCAGCATCAGGTCGTTCTTGTACAATGCATTTTGCCTGATCTCCCATTCGATGTAAGGAACAATGAGATGGGCCATTTCCTTCGGAACGATGCCGTTGTCGACACATTTTGCCGAATCGACGGTGAGCCGGAGCTTTTTCACCGGCATGTAATTGATCTTTTCTCCCGTGGTAAGCGGCAGTTTGGTGCGTTCATCCTCACTGGCGATGAAATCGATAAGATCCTTGACTTCAACATGGCCTTCTATCCCCCTGTCGACATACATGATATACTGGTTCCTGCCCTTTTCATACTGTTCGGGCGTTAGCGTGAATTTCAAGGGTTCCGAGTCATAGACCTTCCTGGCCAGCTGGTGCACGTACCAGTAGCCGGAAGAGAGCATATAGTTGACCACCCTGATATCCGTGCGGAAGCCCTCAACCTCCTGGGCGTACCAGAGGGGGAAAGTGTCGTTGTCGCCATTGGTGATCAGCACTGCATTGGGATCGCAGGAGGCCAGGTAGTTCATGCCAAAATCGCGCGCCGCATACTTTCCTGAGCGATCATGGTCGTCCCAGCCCTGCTGGGCCATAATGCCCGGCACCAGCAGCAGGGATACCAGGGTAACCCCTGCCGGGATAAGCTTATGGTCGCCCAGCGACTTCCTGATCCATCCCGTGATGCCCATCACCCCGAGGCCTATCCATATGGCGAATGCATAAAAGGACCCTGCATAGGCATAGTCGCGTTCGCGTGGCTGGTAAGGATACTGGTTCAGGTAAAGGACGATGGCGATGCCGGTCATGAAGAACAGCAGGGCCACCACGAGGGTGTCGCGCCGGCTTTTGTTGAGATGGAAGAAGAAACCGGCAAGGCCAAGCAGGAGTGGCAGGAAATAGAATTTGTTGCGGGCGGCATTATCCATGCTGTCTGGCAGGTTTTCCTGGTTTCCCAGTCTTGCATTGTCGATGAAGCCGATGCCGCTGATCCAGTTCCCGTTCACGGGCCCGGGCTGGGCTTCGATATCGTTCTGGCGGCCTGCAAAATTCCACATGAAATAACGCAGGTACATATGCCCGAGCTGATAATCGAAGAAGAACCCGAGGTTATCACCGAAAGAAGGCTTCTTGCGGCTTTCACCGTTCACCTGTATGGTCCGGGCATGCCTGGCATACTGGTTGTACATGCGCTTGTGCTCGGACTTCTGGTTGCTCCACATGCGCGGGAAAACGGTCATGAAACGCTTGTCATAGACCGGTATGGTGCCTGTGCGCATATCGGTGATCACATATTTGCCCGACTTGCGGTCTTTGATATACTGCGGGCTCCCATCTTCATAATCCACTACCGGGGCAGTATAATACTGTCCGTAGAGCTTTGGCCAGGTGCCATACTGCTCACGGTTCAGGTACGACAGCAGGGCGATGGCATCTTCGGGGCTGTTCTCGTTAATGGGTGTATTCTCGTTCGACCTGATGATCAGCAAAAAGAAACTGGAATAGCCGATGAGGATGAACAGGAAACTGAGGACGAAAGTGTTGAGGACCACCTTCCCGTACCTGTGGGTGAGGATGAGCCCCCCGATGATCAATCCCGTAAGGACAAGGAAATAGACAAGTGTGCCGGAATTGAAGGGCATGCCAAGCGTGTTGACAAAGAAAAGCTCGAAAGCCGTTGACAGGCTCACAATGCCCGGTATGATAACGTACATGATGATGCTCAGCAGGATCATGGATACCACCAGCGTGATAAGGACGCCCCTGGCAGACGGCTTGTATTTTTTAAAGTAATAAACGAATGCGATGGCCGGGATCGCCAGCAGGTTGAGCATGTGCACCCCAATCGACAGCCCGACGAGGAAAGCGATCAGGATGATCCAGCGCAGTGCATGTTTTTCATCGGCTACCCTTTCCCACCTGAGGATGGCCCAGAATGTGATAGCAGTAAAGAACGAAGACATGGCATATACCTCTCCTTCAACGGCCGAAAACCAGAAGGAATCTGAAAAGGTGAAAGCCAGTGCACCGACCAGCCCGCTTCCGAGGATGGCATACATGGAACTTTTAGTCATGGCCTCGCCGGCCGGCACCAGTTTCCTGCCCAGCAGGGTGATGGTCCAGAAAAGGAAGAGCACCGTGAAACTGCTGCTCAGGGCCGACATGGCATTGACCATCATGGCTACATTGGAAGTGTCGCCGAAGGCGAAAAGCGAAAAGAACCTGCCCAGCAACTGGAAGAAAGGTGCACCCGGGGGATGCCCCACCTGTAGTTTATATGCCGTGGCAATATATTCACCGCAATCCCACCAGGAGGCGGTCGGTTCAAGGGTCAGGAAATATACCAGTGTTGCGATGGCGAAGACAAGCCAGCCAAGCAGGCGGTTGAGCCGGGTGAAATTTTCCATCGGGAAATAATTTAAGGCTGATGAATCAAAAAGCGAAAATAGGCATTTTGCAGAAACCGCGGGCCGCATGGTTTCGAAATTATGCATTTTTAACAATGCCGCTCATTCTTAAGCCTTTTGACATCTGCATAAAACCAATGATTTTGGGAAAAAGTTTTTTCCAATCATTTTTTTTTGTACTTTTGCAGTCCGAAAATCGCGTCAGCGATCAGGATTGTCCGATGGTGTAACTGGCAACACGTCTGATTTTGGTTCAGAAGAGTCCAGGTTCGAGCCCTGGTCGGACAACACAAGGCGGAAGGAATTTTGAGGGGACCGGGGTCCCCTCTTTTATTGGTAAGCATGATCAGTGAAAAGTACATACGGAAGATGGCCGAACAGGAGCTGGAAGGCACCGGCAATTATCTTGTAACGGTGCTTGTGAAGCCCGGGAACCGGATCATGGTCTTCATCGACAATGATGCCGGGGTAAGTGTCGACGACTGTGTTAAGCTCAGCCGGGCCATAGAGAGCAAACTCGACAGGGATGCCGAGGACTTCGATCTCATGGTATCGTCGGCCGGGCTCGACCACCCGTTCAGTATGCCGAGGCAGTACCGGAAATACGTAAACAGGCCTGTCGACATAAGCCTGAAAGACGGAAGCCGCTTCAATGCCTTGCTCACCGGGGTGGCTGATGACCATATTACCATCAAAAAGCTCATAAAGGGTAAAAAGAACAAAAAGTTGGAAGAAGGGCCGGAACAACAACTTTTGCTTGATGAAATAAAGGAAACTAAACCGGCAGTAATTTTTGGGAAATAAAACGAAGTAATCCGAAGTACAATGGAAAAAATAAATTTGGTTGAAACCTTTGCGGAATTCAAGGAATTCAAGAATATCGACCGTGAGATGCTCATGGTGATCATCGAAGACATTTTCCGCCACATGCTTGAGAAGAAGTTCGGCTCCGACGAGAATTTCGACATCATTGTAAACATCGACAAGGGCGACCTTGAGATATGGAGAAACCGGGAGATCGTGGAGGATACCGACCTGGAAGATGAGAATACCCAGATCGCGCTTTCCGAGGCGATCAAGATAGAACCGGATTTTGAAGTCGGTGAAGAGGTATCGGAGGAAATGAAACTCAAGGATTTCGGGCGCAGGGAGATCCTGACGATCCGGCAGAACCTGATCGCCAAGATCCAGGAATACGAAAAGGACAACGTATACCAGAAATACAAGGAGAAGATCGGCGAGATCATCACCGGCGAGGTTTACCAGGTCTGGAAAAAGGAGATCCTGGTGCTCGACGATGAGTATATCGAACTGATCCTGCCCAAGTCGGAGCAGATACCATCGGATTTTTACCGTAAAGGCGATACCATCAGGGCGGTGGTTTCCCGTGTGGAGATGCGAAACAGCAGTCCTGCCATCATCCTGAGCCGCACCTCACCGGTATTCCTCGAAAGATTGTTCGAATCCGAAGTGCCTGAAGTTTACGACGGACTGATCACCATAAAGAATATTGTAAGGGTACCCGGCGAACGTGCCAAGATCGCCGTTGAATCCTACGATGACCGCATCGATCCTGTTGGTGCATGTGTGGGAATGAAAGGTTCCAGGATCCATGGGATCGTAAGGGAACTGAAGAATGAGAATATCGATGTGATCAACTTCACCAATAACCCGACCCTCTACATCACCAGGGCCCTGAGCCCGGCCAAGATCTCCTCGATCACCATCGACGACGAGAACAAGCGCGCCGAGGTTTACATGAAGCCCGACCAGGTTTCGCTGGCTATCGGGAAAGGCGGGTTCAACATCAGGCTTGCCGGGAAACTGACGGGTTACGAGATCGATGTTTACCGCGATACCGATACCGACAGCGAAGACGTGGACCTGAACGAATTCGCAGACGAGATCGACGAATGGATCATCGAAGAACTGAAGAGCATCGGATGCGATACGGCAAAGAGTGTGCTCGAACTGGAAGCGGGTGAACTTGTAAAAAGGACCGACCTCGAAGAAGAAACCATCAACGAGGTACTGCGTATCCTGCGGGCCGAGTTCGAATAATTGTATTACCTTTGCCCATTATTAATCTGATATTTTGAAGATTAGAAATATTTGAACAAACAGTATGACAGAAGTTAGCAAAGCCACTAGATTGAGTAAAGCTGCCAGGGAATTCAACGTGGGCATACACACCATCGTGGAATTTCTTTCCAGGAAAGGTATTGCCATTGAGGAAAAGCCGACCACGAAACTCAGTCCTGAGGCTTATGATCTGCTGGTGCAGGAATTCCAGTCGGAAAAGGCCGTCAAGGAAGAATCCAAGAAGATGGAGATCGACACCAGCCAGCATACTTCTATCAGCATTGACGATATCAGCAGGAAGCCGGTGGATGCCGAGGCCGAAGCCGAGGAGGAGATCATCATCAAGAAAACCTCTATCGATACCAGGCCGAAGGAGGGCAAAGTGAAACCCCCGGTTAAGACCGAAAAGCCTGCCGAAAAGGAGAAGGCGCCCGAACCTGTTGAAGAAAAAGCCGCACCTGCAGAAAAGAAAGAGGCGAAAAAGGAGGAAAAGGACGAAAAGAAGGAATCACCGATCAAGGTGCTGGATAAGATCGATCTCGACGCGCTTAACCAAAAGACAAGGCCGGCGAAGAAAAGCAAGGAGGAAAAAGAGAAAGAGCCTGAGGATAAGGAAACCAAGGCAGCCGCTGTGGCCAAGGAAGAAAAGAAGGCTGAGAAGCCAGCGAAAGAGAAAGAAAAAAAGGCAGAGCCGGCAGCCGAGGAAAAGCCCGAAGAGCCTGTAGAGGAAGAAAAGCCGGTCGAGAAGAGGACCGAAAGGAACTTCATTGAGACAAAGGTCGACCGCCTTACAGGGCCAAAGATCCTGGACAAGATCGACCTTCAGGAATTTGAAAAGAAGCCTGTGGCTTCATCAAAGGACGACAAGGTTTCGCAGAAGAAGAAGCGCAAGCGCATTGCCACGCCAAAGCATGTTACGGACACCGGTGGCAAGAAGCACGACGACAGGAGGGGCAAGGGCAAGAGGAAGAAGGAAACCATCAAGCCGGAACTCAGCGAGGAGGAAATCCAGAAGCAGATCAGGGAAACGCTTGCCAGGCTCGCCCCCACCGGAAAATCGAAAGGGGCCAAGCACCGCCGGCTTAAACGTGCTGCCGTTAGTGAGAAAATGGAAGAGAAGCAGCGCAAGGCGGAAGCCGATAAGCAGATCCTGAAACTGACCGAATTCGTTACCGTGAACGAACTTGCCAGCATGATGAATGTGAACGCCACCGAGGTGATCTCTGCCTGCATGACCCTTGGCCTGTTCGTTTCGATAAACCAGCGCCTCGATGCGGAAACCCTCAACCTCGTGGCAGAGGAATTCGGATATGAGGTGGAATTTGTCAGCGTGGATGTCCAGGAGGCCATTGATCACCACGAACATTCTTCTGATGACGATGCCCTGCTGCAAACGCGCGCACCGATCGTCACGGTGATGGGACACGTCGACCACGGGAAGACCAAGCTGCTCGACTACATACGCAAGGCCAACGTGGTTGCCGGCGAAGCGGGTGGTATTACACAGCATATCGGCGCCTATGAGGTGATCCTCGACGACAGCCGCAGGATCACCTTCCTCGACACTCCCGGCCATGAGGCTTTTACAGCCATGCGTGCCCGCGGTGCCAAGGTTACCGATGTGGCCATCATTATCGTTGCAGCCGACGACGACGTGATGCCGCAGACCAAGGAAGCCATCAACCATGCACAGGCGGCCGGCGTACCCATCGTCTTTGCCATCAACAAGATCGACAAGCCCAATGCCAACCCCGACAAGATCAAGCAGCAACTCGCCGAGATGAACATCCTGGTGGAAGAATGGGGAGGCAAGTACCAGAGCCAGGATATTTCAGCCAAAGAAGGGATCAATGTGAATGAATTGCTCGAAAAGGTGCTGCTGGAGGCCGAAATGCTCGATCTCAAGGCCAACCCTGACAAAATGGCCGTCGGTACGGTGATCGAATCCTCGCTCGACAAAGGCAGGGGTTATGTCACAAACGTGCTTGTACAATCGGGTACGCTTCGTGTTGGCGACATCGTGCTGTCGGGTTCTCATTTCGGAAAGGTCAAGGCCATGTACAACGAGCGGAACCAGCTTGTTAAGGAAGCCGGGCCGTCGACACCGGTATTGCTCCTGGGCCTCAACGGTGCACCGCAGGCAGGCGACCGTTTCAACGTGATGAATGATGAACGCGAAGCCAAAAGTATTGCGAACAAAAGAGAACAACTCCAGCGTGAGCAGGGATTACGCACCCAGAAACATATCACCCTCGACGAGATCGGCCGCCGGATCGCCATCGGCGATTTCAAGGAGCTCAACATCATCGTGAAAGGTGACGTTGACGGATCAGTGGAAGCGCTCTCCGACTCACTGCTCAAGCTTTCGACCGAGGAGGTGCAGGTAAACGTGATCCTCAAGGGCGTGGGAGCTGTAACGGAAACCGATGTCATGCTGGCCTCCGCCTCCAACGCCGTTATTGTCGGTTTCCAGGTGAGGCCCCAGCCAAGCGCACGCAAGCTGGCCGAGCAGGAGCAGATCGACATCCGCCTTTACAGCATCATCTACCAGGCCATCGAAGAGATCAAGGCAGCCATCGAAGGGATGCTCTCGCCCGATATCGAAGAACGGATTACCTGTAATGTGGAGGTAAGGGAAGTATTCAAGATCACCAAGGTAGGAACAGTGGCCGGATGCATGGTCCTCGACGGCAAGATCACCAGGAAATCTCCCGTGAGACTTATCCGCGACGGTATCGTGGTATATACAGGTATGCTGGGATCACTCAAACGCTTCAAGGATGATGTGAAAGAGGTGAGCGCAGGCTACGAATGCGGGCTGAACATCGAAAACTTCAACGACATCAAAGTAGGCGACATCATCGAAGGCTATGAAGAAGTGGAAGTTAAAAGGACACTTTAAAAACCCCGATCACATTATATCATGATGGTCTGGGTCCTGTCGGGACCGATCGAGACCATACCTACCGGCACGGCGGTCTCCTTTTCAATATAACTGACATAATCCCTCAGCGCAACGGGTGCATTGGCCATATCGTCCAGGTCCGAGATGTCAGCATTCCATCCTTCCAGTTCTCTAAAAACAGCTTTGATCTCCCGACCCGTCATATCGTATGGCACTTCATCGGAGCGCTCACCGTCAATTTCATATTCGGTGCAGACTTCAAGCTTACTGAATGGATTGAGCACATCAGTCTTCATCATGAAAAGTTTCGTGACGCCATTGAGCATGATGGCATACTTCAGGGCGACCAGGTCGAGCCATCCGCAACGACGCGGGCGGCCTGTGGTGGACCCGAATTCATGACCGGTCTCCCGCATAAGATCGCCGTCGGCATCCAGTAACTCAGTTGGAAATGGTCCGCTGCCCACGCGGGTGCAATATGCCTTGAAAATCCCGAAAACCTCCCCTATCCTGTGCGGAGACACCCCGAGCCCCGAACACACTCCTGCACTTATGGTGTTGGATGATGTGACAAAAGGATAGGTTCCGAAATCGATATCCAGCATCGAGCCCTGTGCGCCTTCGGCGAGGAGTTTCTCGCCCCTGTCGAGGGCCTGGTTCACAAAATACTCGCTGTTGACAAGCTGCAGTCCGTCAAATATCCCCAGCGCCTCAAACCATGCCGCCTCGTAATCACTGAAAGTCAGTCCGTCGAAGGTAAAATCCCCGGCACTGCAACCAAACGAACTGACGATCCGCATGTGCTGCTCCTTCAGCCGCGCATACCTGCTCCGGAAATCATTTTCATGGATATCGCCTGTGCGGATGCCAAGCCTTGCCACCTTGTCGGTATAGGTTGGACCAATGCCCTTGAGCGTCGACCCGATCTTTTCCCTGCCCCTCGATTTTTCGTACACGGCGTCGAGCAGGCGATGCGCAGGGGTGATCAGGTGTGATTTGCGCGAAACGAAGAGCCGCTCCCTCGCCGGAATATCATGCTCATCCAGCATGGCAAGTTCCTTCCGCATGATAAAGGGATCAAGGATCACTCCGTTGCCCACAACGTTTTTTGCCTTGTCCGAGAAAATCCCCGAAGGAATGGTATGCAGAATGAACTTCTTTCCACCGAATATGATGGTGTGACCTGCATTGGGCCCTCCCTGGAACCTGGCGATCATATCGTAGGAGGGGGTTAGTACGTCCACGACCTTCCCTTTACCTTCGTCCCCCCACTGGAGACCAAGCAGCACATCAATCTTCATAAAACAGGATTTTTTATTATTTGATATGTCCGTAAAATGTCAATGAGTGGTGGGTCACCTTAACATTGAGTGTTTTCTCAACGTATTCCTTGATATCATCGATACGCGGATCGGAGAATTCGATCACCTTTCCGTCGTTGATATTTACAAAATGATCATGCTTCTTGAACTTGTAGGAGCGCTCAAACTGTGCACAGTTGTTTCCGAACTGGTGTTTCGTAACAAGGTTGCAGTCGAGAAGCAATTCGATGGTGTTGTAAAGGGTAGCCCTGCTGACACGGTACTTGTTGTTCTTCATCCTGATGTAAAGGGTCTCGATATCAAAATGCCCTTCCGTGGCATAGATCTCTTTCAGGATCGTGTATCGCTCAGGTGTTTTCCTGTGCCCTCTCTGCTCAAGGTAATCGGTAAAGATCTTCTTGACTTGCTCCAACGTATCCTTGTTCGCGTCTTTCATCGAAATACATTTTTATCAAGCCTCAAATTTAAAAAAAATATCTATTATAATTTGGTATAAATAAAAATAAAAATCAGGATCCCTGTTATATTGCCGACCTGTCGATCCGGCTGACCTTCTGTATTTCAGGGATTATTTTGAGGCTTTCGATCAGGTCCTTGAGTACTTCCGTATTCTGGATATAGAGCATCACGACGCCTTCGGTAAGGCCATCATGGCTGTCGAGATTGAAGGAGCGAATGCCAAGTCCGTGCTTATCGTAGATCACCTCCGATATCTGCTTTACCAGTCCTTTTTTGTCTACCCCTTTCAGCTTTATTCCGGTAAGGAATCCAATGGATTCGTTGGTCTTCCATTTGGTCTTGATGATCCGGTTCCCGTGGCTCGACATGGCCTGGATGGCAACCGGGCAGTTGGTGCGATGGATCATGATCTTACCCTTGCGGTTCATGAATCCCAGCACATCATCGCCCGGGATGGGGTTACAACACTTCGAGATCACGTAACGGATATCCTCGATATCGTCGCTCAATACAAGGGTCTCGGGCTTTTGTTTCATCGTTTCCACCAGGTCGGGAGCGGATGGTTTCTGCTGCCTGCTCCGGGTAAAGGGGCGGCTGATGAAGCGCAGCCAGCTTCCCTTATCCGAGAGCTGGGCAAAAGCCTTTACTTTCTGAGCAGGGAGATCGCCGTTCACCAGGTCATAATACATCTTGTTCTGCGATTGGTAGCCAGCGTATTCCATGAACCTTGCAGCTACACCTTCGGAGAATTCAACTTTTTGTTGTTCGAGCAGTTTCTTCAGCAGGGATTTCCCTTCATCGGCAAACTTCCTGTATTCGTCCCTCAAAGCAGCCTTGATCCGATGCTTGGCGCGGGCGGTCACCACAAAGTTGAGCCAGTTTTCCCTGGGTGCCTGCTTCTGCGAAACGATCACCTCCACCTGGTCGCCGCTGACCAGCACATGGTGAAGGGGCACCAGGTCGTAATTCACCTTGGCACCTATGGCCTGGTTCCCGATCTGGGAGTGAATATTATAGGCAAAATCGAGCACCGTTGATCCGGCGGGCAGGTCCTTGAGTTCTCCTTTGGGTGTATACACAAAGATCTCGTCGGAGAAAAGGTTTAGTTTGAAATCATCAACAAAATCAAGGGCATCCGAATCCTCCACCTGTAACATCTCCCTGATCTTGTTCAGCCATTCATCAAGGCCGGTGTCCTGTTCCGACCCGTCCTTGTATTTCCAGTGGGCGGCATAACCCTTTTCAGCAATTTCGTCCATCCGCCTCGTCCTGATCTGCACCTCCACCCATCTCCCGGTCTTGCTCATCACCGTGGTATGCAGGGCCTCATAACCGTTGGCCTTGGGAAGTGATATCCAGTCGCGCAATCGCTGCTGGTTGGGCCTGTAATAGTCGGTGATCACGGAATATACGCGCCAGCATTGCTCCTTTTCCTGCTCAAGGGGAACATCTATAATGATCCGGATCGCAAACAGGTCGAAAACATCCTCGAAAGGGATCTCCTTATTCTTCATCTTCTCCCATATAGAATGCACTGATTTCTCACGGTCGATGATGGTAAAATTCATGCCTTTGCCCGCAAGGTCTTTTTTGATGGGATAAATGAATTTACTGATGAAGCGCTTACGTTCAGGCCGGGTTTCTTCAAGCTTATCATGAATGGTCCGGTAGATCTCGGGTTCAAGGAATTTCAGCGAAAGGTCCTCAAGTTCACTCTTGATGACATACAGCCCAAGCCTGTGGGCCAGCGGAGCAAACAGGTACAGGGTCTCAGAAGCGATCTTGAGCTGTTTGTCGCGGGGCATGGCATCGAGGGTGCGCATGTTGTGGAGGCGGTCGGCAAGTTTGATCAGGATCACCCTCACATCAACCGAAAGGGTGAGCAGCATCTTGCGGAAGTTCTCCGCCTGTGCCGAGGAGGAAGGATGTTCAAAGATCTCTTCGATCTTGGTGAGCCCGTCGATGATGCGGGTCACCGTATCGCCGAAGAGTGTCCGGATGTCGGCCAGGGAGTATTCGGTGTCTTCCACAACATCGTGCAACAGTGCACAGATCACCGAAGTGGTGCCCAGCCCGATCTCGCCGGCGGCGATCTGCGCCACTTCCAGCGGGTGATAGATATAGGGCTCCCCGCTCTTGCGCCTCATGTCCTTGTGAGCATCAACTGCGAGGTTGAAAGCCTTACGGATGAGCTTCTTGTCGACAGGCTTCTCGCGCTTCGACCATACCCTGAGCAGGTTGCGGTATCGATTCAGGATCTCTGACTTTTCCTTTTCCGGATCGGAAGTATACATAACGGTGTACACCAATAGTGTGAGATAGCACAAAGTTACGTTAAAATGCGTTAATGTTTGACCGGGGAAAAGCATTAATATCAGGATTATTATTAATTTTGAATTGGCCTGAACCCCTTTAGCGCTGATGAAAAAGTACTATCTGCTTCTGTTGTTGATGCTTGTATGCCTGCCCGCTGCATACGCCACGCATCAGCGGGCCGGTGAGATCACCTTCCGGTATGTATCAGGGCTGACCTATGAGGTTACGGTGATCACCTACACCCGTACCTCGGCACCTGCCGACAGGCCTTTCCTCGAGATCTCATGGGGCGACGGGACAAGCAGCGAGCTTCCGCGCACCGAAAAGATCAACTACGGCAACGACATCAGCCGCAACGTTTATGCATACGTACCGGAACTGGGGGCCACACAGGCACGGCATACCTATTCCTCACCTGGCTCCTACATCATCTCCCTTGAGGACCCCAACAGGAATTTCGGGGTGATGAACATTCCCAATTCGGTGAACGTGCCGCTCTATCTCGAGACCGTCCTCACCATCAACCCGCTGCTCGGCCTCAACAACTCCCCGGTACTGCTCAACCCCCCCATTGACAATGGCTGTGCCAACCAGATCTACATCCATAATCCCGGTGCCTACGACATCGACGGCGACAGCCTTTCCTACAGCCTGATCGCCTGCCGTGGCGCCGGCGGACTGCCCATCCCGGGATACACACTGCCCATCGCCACCGACAGTATCACCATCAATCCCGTCACAGGTGATGTGTTATGGGTCAAACCTCCGATACAGGGTGAATTCAACATCGCCATCCTCATCGAAGAATACCGCAACGGCATTAAGATCGGCAGCGTGACGCGCGACATGCAGATCAATATTATCGGCTGCGCCGACCAGCAACCGCCTGAGATACGCACTGTAACCGACACCTGTGTGAGGGCAGGCGATACCCTCATCTTCGAGGTGGTCGCCACCGACCCCGATGGCAATGCCGTTGAACTCACCGGGACGGGAGGCCCATTCGAACTGGAGCAGAGCCCTGCATTCCTGGATCCCGACCCTGCCATCGGTATCGATACCGCAAGAACTACCTTTACCTGGGCTACGATATGCAACCATGTGCAGAAACAACCCTATTTCACCTATTTTAAGGCCACAGACGACGGACAGCCCGTGAACCTTGTCGATCTCAAGACCGTGACCATTTCCGTGATAGGTCCGCCACCCGAAGGTCTCACAGCCGAGGCCACTGGCAACACCATCAGGTTGAACTGGGAAGCCAGCCCCTGCACCAAAGCAGCCAGGTACCAGATTTACCGACGGGTGGGTTTTTATGGTTTCGTGCCAGGCTATTGTGAGACCGGGGTACCGGGATACACGGGCTACAGCCTGCTGGCCCAGACCTCCTCAGCCAGTGAAACCAGTTTCGTGGATGACGGTGGCAGCAGCGGCCTCATCAATGGCCTCGACTACTGTTATATTATGGTAACAGTATTCATCGACGGATCCGTGAGCTATGCATCCGAAGAGGTGTGTGCCAGCCTGAAAAAGGATCTGCCCATCATCACCAATGCAGGCAACGACAGCGCCGACCTGGAACTGGGCTACGCAAGGATTGCCTGGTCAAAGCCAACGGAACTCGACACCCTGCAGATCCCCGGACCATATTATTATGAGCTCTTAAGGGCTGAAGGCATTGGGGGCCAGGATTTCGGCCCGGCAGGAAGTTTTCCGGGCCTCAACGACACTTTGTTCATCGACCAGGGCATTGACCTCAACGGGGCAGGCACAGGATATACATACCGGGTCGACTTGTGGAGCGAAACTTCAGGGTTTATCGGTTCCAGCCAGGATGCCTCCACCATCTTTCTCGAAATTTATGAAACCGATCAGCGCCTCGAACTCAGCTGGGCGCCAAAAGTACCGTGGACCAATGAATATTACACCATTTACAGGAAAAGCGGCGGAAGCACAATTTATGAAGCCATAGGAACAGCAGGCGGATTATCCTATACCGACACAGGGCTAATTAACGGAGAAGAGTACTGCTACTATGTCGAAAGCCATGGAAGCTACGGTACAACGGGTCTCGTCGACCCCATTGTAAATTATTCACAGCTCAACTGCGGGATCCCTGTCGACAATGTACCACCCTGCCCTCCCGGGCTGAATGTATATATGAACTGCCCGCTCAACCATAATCTGCTGCGCTGGAACAATACGGCAAAGATCGATACCTGCGACCCCGGGGTGGCACAATATTATATATACTATGCCAACGGCGAAACAGCCGAATTCATGCTCATCGACTCCGTTGCACAGACCGATGCCGACAGCCTGTCGTACATCCATGAAGGGGTGACGCTGGGATGCTATGCGGTCACGGCCACAGATACCCTGGGGAACCAGAGTGCTTTCAGCAATATTGTATGTACTCCTGGATGCGCGGGGTATGAACTTCCCAATGTTTTCACACCCAACAGCGACGGAATCAACGACCTCTTCACCCCGTTCCCCGAAACCACAGCAAATGTGGAACGTGTCGAAATGGTGATCTATAACCGCTGGGGACTGCTGGTATTCGAGACCAGTGATCCCATGATCAACTGGGACGGCAGGAACAGGCAAAACAACAACGAATGCCCCGAAGGCACCTATTTCTATGTTTGCGAGGTGTATGAGAAAACCCTGAACGGCATCGCACAGCGGACGATACAGGGGGTGGTCACCCTGCTGCGGTAAGCGGCCTACGCGCAAAAACCCTACCGGTCATTTTTCCTGGCCCAGTGCCTTAAGCATGGCCCTCGCATAGGCGCTGTGGGCTGCCGGCTGCGGATGTTTCGCCTGGAATTCACTTGCAGGGACACCATAATGTGTAAGTGCGTCCTGCCCGTTGACGAATATGATGCCCGGATGCCGGCTCACTGCCTCCAGCAGTTCCGGACCGGGTTTTTCATTCGGGGAATTTGGCATATAAAGGACTATGATGCGTGCACGATATGGAGAGAAGATTTCCTCTATTCCGGTAAAATAGTAATCATAGATCTCAAAATCGCTGATCATTGACGCAGGATCAGGTTTCCCGGCCCGGCCTTTCCCCTGCTTTCCGCTAAGGATAAGATTAAGGTATTGCGGTGCGATCATAAATATTTTCATAAACTTCCTGAAACTCAATCCCGGGCCGGTCGTGCGATAGATATTGATGAGTTCGAAGGCATGTTCTGTCCTTGAGGGAGGATGGATATGAAGCCCGCTCTCGTCCTTCACCAGATGAGCAGCAACGAAAGGCATATTTTTTGACGCAATGGGGGGATTGGGCGAAATGGTCCTGTTCGGTAAACCATACCAGCATCCCAGCACCACATATGCCGGCTTCAGCGAATCAAGCACCCCCTGCTCTTCCAGGTTTCGGGCCTTCAGGAGCGCATGTACGTATGAAAATGAACTGACACCGTAATTGTATGCCGGTACCGACAGGCTGTCGGCCAGCACCTGCGTAAAGGTCTGTTCCGACTCCACCTCATCGCCGTATGTAAAGGAGCACCCCAGTGAAAGCACACCTCCGGGAGCCCAGGCATCTGCATCCTCATTTTCCCCGATCCTGTAACCAAACCTGTGGCTCTTTACATAAAAACTGCCGTCGCCAATCGGCTCTGAAATATATGCTGCAAAATCGAAGCCGATCACCGGATCATAGATATATGATCCGGGAGGCCACTTGCCGGGTTGCGAAACGATGCCTGCAAGCTGGTTATGGATCCTGATGGTGAAGAACACGTTGAAACCGATCAGCATCACCAGCAGGACGATGGCCACATAAAGGATGAACGAAATTCTCTTTGATCTGATAAGTGTCATATTGAGAACCTTTTATTTCAAAATCAACTGCAAGGTAGCAATAAGTTTTTATACCTTCCGTGTGCGGAGTTCCGGTGACACACCGGATGACGGGTAACACCCGGCAATCCAAAAAATGACTACTTTTGACCCTCTGGATTGATCCCATGAAAAAGATCCTTGGCATTTCGGCTTTCTATCACGATGCTGCGGCTGTTGTCACCGTCGGAGGCAACATCGTTGCTGCGGCACAGGAGGAGCGCTTTACCAGGGTAAAACACACACGGGATTTCCCCATACATGCCATCAGGTACTGCCTGGATGAAGCCGGGCTGGACATCGATGAACTTGATGCAGTCGTTTTTTACGACAAGCCTTTATTAAAGTTTGAACGGCTGCTGGAAACCTATTTTGCCTACGCACCGCGCGGGCTGGTTTCTTTTCTCAAGTCGATCCCCGTTTGGCTCAGAGAAAAAATGTTCCTCAAAAAGCAGATCTATGAGGGACTTTCCGCTATCGGGGATTATCAAAGGAAAAACCTCAGGCTGCTGTTCAGCGAACACCACCTGTCGCACGCAGCCAGCGCCTTCTATTGTTCTCCTTATGAGGAAGCTGCTATCCTGACCATCGACGGTGTAGGGGAATACAGTACCGCTTCGATAGGGAAAGGCCGGGGAAAGCAGATAGAGGTGCTGAAGGAATTACACTTTCCCCACTCTGCCGGGCTCTTATACAGTGCCTTTACCTATTACCTCGGATTCAGGGTGAATTCAGGGGAATACAAGCTGATGGGGCTGGCGCCCTATGGCAATCCCGGATCTGAACAAACGCGGGACTATATCCGGATCATCAGGGAAAAGCTCGTGGATATCAAGGATGACGGGTCGATATGGCTTAATCCCGAATACTTCACTTATGCCACCGGCCTCAGGATGGTTCCCGGCAGGAAATGGGAACGGCTTTTTTCCTTTCCCCGGAGGGAAGAGGAATCGGAGATCATGCAACATCACTGCAACCTGGCTTTTGCCATACAGCATGTTACGGAAGAGATCGTCATGAAGATGGCTGCCGAAGCCAAACGCATCACCGGGGCCAGGTACCTCTGCCTCGCCGGCGGTGTTGCGCTCAACTGCGTGGCCAATGGAAGGCTCCTGAAGGAAAACGTCTTCGAGGATATCTTTATCCAGCCTGCTGCCGGCGACGCAGGAGGTGCCCTTGGCGCTGCACTGGCCATCAATTATTTATACTTCAAGGCAGACCGGGTTCCACATGCCGGAACCGACAGCATGCAGGGTGCCTTCCTCGGTCCGGAATTCTCCGGCAAAGAAATTGTGAGGATGAACCGCAGGATCAAAGCTAATGCAATACATTTCCAATCTTTTGACGAGCTTGTTACAGCGGTCGCCGGAAAGATCGCCGACGGATCTGTTGTTGGATGGTTCCAGGGCAGGATGGAATTCGGCCCCAGGGCCCTTGGCAACAGAAGTATCCTCGGTGATCCCCGGAATCCCGGCATGCAGAAGAAGCTGAACCTGAAGATCAAGAAAAGGGAAGGATTCAGGCCTTTTGCCCCTTCCGTGCTCTATGAGGATGCAGGACAGTATTTCGACCTGGAAAAACCTTCACCCTATATGCTGCTGGTGGCCCCGGTGAAAGAGGAACGCAGGAAGGACCTGCCACCTGGTTACCAGGACCTGCCGCTATGGGAAAAACTGTATTTCGAACGAAGCGATATCCAGGCAGTAACGCACCTTGATTTCTCGGCCCGGATACAGACCGTGCACAGGGAGACCAATCCCAGGTACCATAAACTCATCACGGCATTCAGGGAACTTACCGGTTACGGGATCGTCGTGAATACCAGTTTCAACGTACGGGGCGAGCCCATCGTGTGCACCCCCCTGGATGCATATAAATGTTTCATGGGCACGGAGATGGATTACCTGGTCATCAACGATTTCCTGTATTGCAAGACCGACCAGCACGGCTGGCAGGATCGTGAAGCCTGGAAAACCGAATTTGATATGGATTAATTCATAATAACCGAAAAATGGAATTTCTAAGAGACCTGTGGTTGTTCATGCGGGAGCGGAAAAAATACTGGCTCACCCCCATCATTATTTTCCTTTTACTGCTCGGGCTGCTGATCATCTTCGGCGGAGGCAGTGCCGTGGCGCCTTTTATTTACACCATATTTTAAGCGGCCCTCATGAACAGAAAAAACAAAGATGATATTTTCCGCACGGTACTGGTCATCGCCACCGGGTTCCTGGTCATTTACCTGATCTGGGATTATGAATGGGCGGTGTATACTGCACTGGCGCTGGGCCTGGCCGGATCCCTTTCAGCCTGGCTTGGCCGCAGTATCGTATTTCTCTGGCAAAAGATCGGATGGTTCCTGGGGCTCATCATCCCCAACATAATCCTGACCTTGTTCTTTTATCTCGTATTATTTCCGATTGCCCTGCTATCGCGTTTATCAGGCAAACGGTCGCAGGTCAGCCTGAAAAACCGTTCCGGGACCATGTTCGCCGAATGCCGTAAGGAATATCCACCGGCCTCCTTCGAAAAACCATGGTAAAGAAAAGGGCGACCCACGGGCCGCCCTTCATATTACCGGGAAATATCCTATTTGTCGAAATCCCTGAGCATGAGGATCAGGTCCACGACCCTGTTCGAATATCCCCATTCGTTGTCGTACCAGTTAAGCGTCTTCACGATGCGCTTGCCCAGCACCTTGGTATATTCAGGGTCATAGATCGAGCTGTATGGATTTCCAACGATATCTGACGATACCAGCTTATCCTCCGAATAAAGCAGGATCTTTTCCAGCCTTTTGGTCTTGGAAGCCACACGCACTGCGGCATGGATGTCTTCCACGGTGACATCCTTTTCGACTTCCACTACCAGGTCGACCACAGAACCATCGGGCACGGGGACCCTGGAGGCCATGCCGTCGAGCTTTCCCTTGAGCGCAGGGATCACCTTGCCTACGGCCTTGGCGGCACCCGTGGTTGTGGGGATAATGTTCTCGGCGGCGGCACGTCCGCGGCGCCAGTCCTTGTGAGGCACATCGGCCAGGCGCTGGTCGTTGGTATAGGCATGGGTTGTGGTCATCAGCCCTTCCTTGATACCAAAGGAATCGTGCAGGATCTTGGCCATGGGGGCCAGGCAATTGGTCGTACAGCTGGCATTGGAAATGATCCTGTGCT
>JAXGTH010000016.1:0-29864 GCA_040775045.1 Bacteroidales bacterium | reverse complement strand
GGATCACATTGACGTTGCCGGCATCTTCCGACCCTCCATTGGTCAACGCCACAGTCAGCATGGCTGTTTCGCCATAATCAAGCAGGCCGTCACCATTGCCGGCGGCATCGTTCACAACGTGGCTGGCATAGATCACATAGGCGCCTGCCGAAGGCACCACGGTAATGGTCTGGTATATCGTTTCCGTGTTGAAGCCGGTCACCACGAGGAGGGCATCCCCGGGGGTGAGCCCGTGGGTGATGCTCACATGGCCTGCCGCATCGGTTGTCCCGGTATAATAATTGCCATCCTGGCTCAGGGTCACCATGGCAGCGTTCACCGGCATACCTCCGGTGGTGATATTCGTTTCGAAGGGGATACCGACCATGACCAGCTCATTGGAGAGCAGCAGTTCAGCCGGAACATCCGATCTTGCCTGCATCGACGGGTCGCCGAAGAGGTTCCATGTTTTGGCTGTTTCCCAGTCGGAAGGTCCGTTCGATTCCGTGGTCATGAGCACCAGTCCGTTGAATACGATGGCGCCCAGGGTTGTCCTGCCCTCGGTAGTGGATATCCCGTTCTGTCCCGGGTGTGCAGCATAATCATATCCTCCCGTGAAGATGTCGGCAAAGTAGTCCTGTCCGCGCATGGGCGGGTCCCAGGGCTGGCTGATGGAAGCACCGAGAAACATGACCGTACCTCCACCGCTCTTGCGCTGCCAGGCCTCTGCAAAACAGGTGCCGGTGTGGAAATCTCCATTGTTACAGGCCACGGATACGATCCAGGGTGTCATATCGCCATTGGCAAGTGATGCCACGTTACTGTTGCTGAACCCGGTGGTTCCCCAGGAAGTGGGTGAACCATGGCCGCAATAGTTGATCACGCTGGTCCCCCCGTTCACGGCGGCATAAACATCGGAAATGCTGCCCGAGGGTTCATAGATGGGATTATAGGCCTCGTAGCTGAATGGATCCAGCTTATCATTGAAGATCACGTCGAGGTGCTCATAGTCCTTTTCATTGTCGTCGCCCGGTCCTTCCTGTGATCCTATACCTGTAGCAGTCCTGTACCATTCGGCTCCCGCCTGTGGATATTTCTCAAAATTGATCACCTTGTCAACCTGCACGGTCACATCGGCAGGGCTGGAAGCAGAGAGCCGGCCCACGCTGATGTCGGAGACCTCATCGGCACCCGCCACACATCCAACCTGCGGGTCCATGGGAGCACCGCCGGCCAGCGTATTGCACTTGATATCGGCCCAGTCGCCTACCAGCTGCACATACAATAGGTCATTATTGTTGTTGTAAGCATCCTGCACAAGGCTGTTGATATTGGTGCCGGCAGCAACCACTTCCTTGGTCACCAGGTAGCCTTTTTCCCTCTTCCACTGGATGTAGGGATCCATAGCCGATTCGTCGCGGTCGGTGCAGATCACGAGGATGTCGCCCATCTCGCCGATGGTAAGTTCATCCCTGTTCTGGAAGTAATTGATGAAGACAGATGCATAGACCTGGTCCATCTCGTATTCAATGGTGGGGTTTTCGGCTTCCAGGGGATTGACGGGGGAGGAAACATCATCTGCAAGTGTCACTTCCACGCTGGTATAAACCCTCAGGGTGTTCTTCAGTGCATTGTACTGGAAGGGATATACATATACATTCGTTCCGCGGATATCGCGGAGAATATAGGGTTCGGTATTGTCGGCCAGCTCTCCCGGATACCAGGTGTCGGTCAGTGATTTCGGATCGATCACGTAAGGCACCTGCGAAGGATCCTGGTCGCGGTAGATCACCCCTCTTGAAGGCAGCAGGGGATGGCTGAGCTGGTATTCCACATACTCTGTCCCGCTAACCTCAAGCCTGACATTATTGTCGGCTTCGAGCATCACTGCGGCATGGATAAAGGGCAGACGGGCAAACCCGGCTTTCATGGTGAAGACCGATCCTTCGAATCCAATGACAGAGAATACCTGTCCATCGATTGTGGTTTCGGATATTGAAATATCCCCAAGACTGAAATTGAGGTGATAAGCATCGGAGGTCTGGTTAAAATTAACCTCATAGCCATCGTACGCATAAATATTTGGAACCCCAAATATTAAGGCAAGGATGATGAAATAGAACTTCTTCATATAGTTATAATGGTTAAATGATTACCTGATCACAACAAGTTTTTTACTGATCCTGTCCTGTCCGGATGTCAGCACACAGTAGTACACTCCTCCCGGAAGGTCAGAGATATTAAGCCCAAAGAGATGAGTTCCCTCTTCAAGCATACGGTTATCAGCAAGCCTAATAACTTCCTGCCCCGTATTGTTGAATACCGCAATATTCATTGGGCCCGGGGTTTCTACGGTCACGAACACATTGACCGATTGCCTGGCCGGGTTCGGGTAGATGCTGAGCATCCGCTCGCTGAGGTTCATTTCATCCACGCCTACCCAGGTGGCATCGATGCCGAAGAACTCCAGGTATTTGTACATCAGGTAATCCTGTGTGAAAGCACCGTTGTCGATGCCCCCGAATTCGTGGGAGCATCCGATGGTCCGGTAGTTTGAGCCAATATTGGCCACTCCTGTGCCATAAACGGGCGACTGGTTTTCGAAGATCAGAAAGGCGCTCCCGTTGGGTGCGATATGGTCGATCCAGTTGTTCTCACCGCTGTAGGTAAAGGTCATCCCTTCGGTAAAGGTCCCTTCCTGACCGAGGATGGTCCCCAGGTCATCGCTTCCGTCTTCCTGCCCGGTGATGCCGAACATGGGATGAACGGCTGTTTGTTCATCATAGAACCAGGTATCGCCACCCTCCATGTAGAGGTTGCCCCCACCGTTGAGATAATCGGCGAGCCGCTCCCCTTCAGTTGCGCTCAGGGCGTGGTTGGAGCTGTAAATTCCGAGGCACACGAATACCGAGGAGTACAATTGCAGGTTGTCGGGCATGCTGGTGGCATACTCGGCCCCTACGCTGAGGTTCGACAGGCAATTGTTCATTTCGAGACCCGAGCTGTAATTGACATCAAAATCGAGGATGAGGACGGGGATCTGCCCGGCGACCAGGAAGAAATCCAGTTCGGCAAGATAACCTTCCGCGTTGACATTAAACTCAAAGCTGATGGAAGTGCCGGGATCGATCCCGTCGTCGACCGTAACGTTGAAGACTGCATCTTCAGAACCTCCGGCAATGATGCTGCTGATATTGGCTGTTCCGCTGTTGATCACGATATCGCCGCTTGTGCTGCTGAGGCTGGCCAGGGCATTGACGGCCTCGCAATGGCCGCTGTTCTCAACAGGGATGATGATATCGGCCGTTTCGCCCGGGTCGAGCCGGCCATTGCCGTTGCCCGACTGTGAATCGTCAACGCTTACAGTACCCGTTCCGAGAACCGGTGCATGTAACATAATGTTGAAATTAGTCTGCCATTCTTCCTTCCCGGTCCCGGTGATGGTGAGCTGGAAGGCTGCAGCATGCTGGTCGGGGATCATGGCATCTACATCGAAGGCAAAAGCGTCGAACTGCATAGACGTTTCCCCGGCAGTGATCAGCCCCCATTCGGCAAAGTCGTCGGTGATGGTGATGTACTCATCCGTTGATGAGAGTAGGCCCGACACGTCGGTGGCATCCGAACCGCCGAGGTTTTCGAGCAGTACGTCGAGGCTGATCGTTTCACTGTAGTCGGCCTTGTCGTTATCATTGCCTAATGAATCATTGATCACATAATACGACATCGAGATAAATGCCCCGGCAGGATTGTTCACCAGCACGGTGCCCATGTAGGGCTGATAATTCTGTTTGGTAACCACCACATCGGCTTCGCCGGGTGTGGTCATGGGGTCGAGATTTAGCAAGGCGACACCGCTTGCATCGGCAAGGGCGGCCCCGTAAAGCACTCCGTCCATGGAAAGCGCCACATAGGCATAGGGTTCAGTATTGACGGTAAAGGAAGTGGCCCCCATGGGGATGAGCGGGTCGTGGCTGACAGTCAGCACGTCGGGAACACCGAAATAGCACATCAGTGAGGGATCGCCCATCACGCTGTAGATTTCCCAATAATATTCGGCCATTGATGGCGAGCCTTCGGTAACGGCAAGGTTACCTGCAAAGATCATCTGGTAGGTTGTGGTGTACCAATCCTCCCAAGGCTCACCATGATCGTGGAATGCACGGTCGTAGAATCCAAGGGTGGTTTCTTCGTAGGCCGGAGGATCTTCCGAAATGGTTCCCACACCCACGCCAAAATAGTAGTCTTCATCCCAGTAGGTGGAATTTGTCCCGCCGATATACCCGACAGCACCCTTGTTTTCGGCCCTGAGGATCGCCTCACCGAAGCAGTAGCTGTCGAATTCGTTCGACGAGCAGCAATTCCCGACCAGCACGCAATATTCATCCTGGTTCTGGAGGCCGGCAACATCCGAAATGGTGAATGAGGGATCGGCCCAGCCGTTGGCAGAGCAATGGGCCGTATAGTTACCATAAGAAACACCATCGCTGATATTCTGGATGATATCTGCCGAATGGCTGCCAGACTGAGGATAAAGGTATGTGTGGGAGGTTAGCCCGTGGGCCAGGTTGAAATAGTTTTCGGTACCATAATTGATCTGGCCGTTGGCCCAGTCGTAGCCATGGCCACTGTCCATGCCTGCAACCATCACCACCTCGTCGAGATAGGAAGGATCGGGCATGGTGTACTGTTCATATTGCAGGGTTTTGTCGATCTGCGGCTGCAATTCCGAGGGGTTGGTGGCCGACCATCTGCCATAATACACTTCGGGGAAGTAATCACCAGTGTATTCCACATACCTGAGGTCGGTAACATGCCAACCTGCATTTCCGCTCCATGCCGGGATCTGGGCCACATCGCCCACAAAAAGCACGAAAGAGGGCGCCGGGTCGTCAGGTGTGCCGGCATCGTAGAGTCCCTGGAGGTATGTCCTGATGGAGTTGGTGGTGTTACCTACGCCAGATTCATCGGTATATGCCTCAACCACGGTGAAACCCTTCATGGTCTTCCATTCGATGTATGGCTGAAGCTGCGCTTCGAACATGCGGTCTGAAACGATCACGAATTTAACGGGATATTTGGTGATGGTGTCCCGGTTCGCCGGATGTTCAACCTTATAGTTGAGAAGGCTCTTCCCTGCCGAGAGGAAATAGGGTGCCTGGTTTTTCAACTTGTTCTGGAGGGTAAGCTGGACATCGGCGTTTTCGAAGATGACTTCGGCGTTGATCTCGGTATATACCCGGATCATTCCCGTTACGGGGTTATATTGCACAGGGGCAATATCAACCCTGGCGATCCTGAGGCCGCGCATGGTACCCAGGATCTCAACCGAAACGAGCGGCAGGTCGGTGAAGGCATTGGTGGAATAGGCTGACGCATCATACTCAAAAGGCACATAGGAACCATCCTTGGGGGCAGGTGGCTGGGCAGGAATGATGGGGAACGCTATCCCCAGTGCGGAGAGGTCATATTCCTTTACCTTGTAATCGATGACATTAACCCTGAGGGTGGCACCAAAGGGGATCTCGATCAGTTTACGGTTCACGGGGAGTTTTGGAGCACCAGCTAAGACAGTGGCCGAATAGCCGCTGACGGCAAGCTCGTTGAACAATCCCATTTCGGTATTTATCTTAAAGGCTTGCAGCCTGTCGACCGAATTTATGAATTGCAGTTTTTGGTAGGAATTGGCCTTAACTTCAATGCCGGTTGCACTGCCTTCGCTGAGCAGTATTTCCCTGGCAGAAACGTTGAGGATCAGCATCATGGCAAGCAGGATCATGGTTATTCTGCCGGCTGCCTTCAGGGTCATCAGTTTTCTCATTGTATTGCGATAATAAATGAATAATTACTTTGCAGGTCAACAAAGGTAGGCATTCTTCCTTTATAGATAACAGATATTGATAATTATATACATATAGACAGGATGATGCCGCACGGGTTGTCTTTTCAGCGGGTGAAGGCATGAAAAAATACGGAAGGCGGGTGCGCGGCCAGTCATAAATTGTTCAGGCAAGCCTTTGCCTGAAGAACCGGCCTGAAATCTTCTTCACGGGGAGCCAGGCGGCAAAATACCCGATCACGAATACCGTGAGAAAGACGTACAGGAAATCCTCGGGTTTAATCAGAACAGGATAGGTATCGATGATATAAATCCCTTCTCCGTCCCCTAATCTGAGCAGTCCGAATTCCTGCTGGACCCAGCAAAGGAGACCGCCAAGCAGCAGGCCGGCGATCGCCCCTGTCATTGAGATCAGCAAACCTTCAAAGAGGAAGATACGCTTTATCAGCACATCTCCTGCCCCCATGCTTCGCAGTACTGCAATATCCTTTTGCTTGTCGATGATGAGCATGGTCAGCGAACCGATCACGTTGAAGGTCGCGATCATCAGGATGAAGGCAAGGATCAGGAAGATGCTCCATTTTTCGGCATTCATGATCTTATACAGTAATTCTTCCTGCTCATAACGATCCTTTACCAGGTAATCATCCCCGACAACTTCACGTATGGAGGCTTTCACTGCTTTCACGTCGGCACGGGGTCCCAGCCCGATCTCGAGTGCCGATACCTCATCGGTATATTCAAGCAACTGCCTCGCAAACCAAAGCGGTACCAGTACTATGCTCACATCGAAATCCTGCTGTATGGAAAATACGCCTGAGGGGATCACATCACCCTGGTTAAAAGGTTGTTCGAGCCCGGGTTTGAAATCGCTGGTGCGGCTGGGGACATAAATGGTAACGGGATCGACGAATTCACCGGGGACCACACCGAGGTGGTAGGCTACCCCTGCACCAAATACTGCACCGGCCCGCCCGCCCCTTTCCAGGGAAAAAACGCCATCGATAATGGCAGAATCGATAGGTGTCATGAGGCTGAAATTACCGTCGACCCCTTTCATTTTCGCAATGTATTGCCTGGAACCGTTCTTCAGCAAAGCATTTTCTTCCAGCACTTCCGTGATATGGAGCACTCCGGCGATGCTCCCGATTTTCCCGGTATCCAATGCACCGGGAACGAATGTCTTACCCTGTTTGGTGGTGATCTCCAGGTCGGGATTGAAGGAATTGTACAGGGAGGAAACCAGTGATTCAAAACCGTTGAAAACCGAGAGCACCACGATGAGGGCCATGGTCCCGACAGTGATCCCGAGTACGGAGATCCCTGATATCACATTGATGATGTTGTGCGATTTCCTGGAAACCAGGTAGCGACGGGCGATATACAGGGGAAGGTTCACGCTGCTTGCTTGGGGTTTATGCATTCAAAAATACGAACTTCGTCTTGACAAACTGACATTGCCCCTCCGCTATTTCAGCAGGTTCTCGATATTCTCAATATAATCGAGCGAATCATCTTCATAGAATTCCAGATCAGGAACGGTACGGAGCTGCTGACGGATCCGGTTGCCAAGCTTGTATTTGATCTCATTTTTATGCTTCCTGATATTCTCGAGCAAGGCAGGCTTGTTATCTGTGGCAAAAAGGCTGAGGTAAGCGCGAAGGATGCCCAGGTCGCTGGTCACGTGCACCTTGGTCACCGTAACCATGGCTCCCCCGATGATGTGTCCGGCCTCCTTCTGCAGTATCTCGCCCAGGTCTTTTTGTAATAGCCTTGAAATGCGTTGTTGTCGTTTGGATTCCATGGAACAAAGATATGGAAAATGGAATATGGAAAGTGGGAAATGGAATGAGGATGTGGTAAGATTAGATGTGAGATATGAGATGTAAGACCATGAGAACATGGGACTGTGGGACTGTGGGACCATGAGAACATGAGAATGTGGGACTTTGGGACTGTGGGACTGTGGGATTAAGTCAGCTTTGACAATTTTTACAACATAACACTATAACCATTTAACAATGACAGGTAAGAAGTGAACTTAAGTGCCTAAAGCCCATCGCCTATCGCCTGTCGCCCGGCACCACTTTCATATCCTTCAGGTAATATACGAAAGCGTTCATCACATGCCTGCCATTGCGGGTGATGGGGATGATTCGGGCCGGGACGACTTCATCGAAATAGGGTCCATACATGGGCAACGGATCTTTGAAGTCGCGGCTTACGGCAATATACCAGGCATCCATCCCCAATTCAAAACCTCCCCTTTCCCCGGTGATCCAGACGTATTTATGCAGGCTGCCCAGATCGCCGATGCCCAGCACCCTGATGTCCAGGGGGCTGGCCAGGTAATAGTCGATATTGGCCGCAGGGAACCAGCGGTGGCTGATCACCGGGCTGAAGGGATCGATATGCTGCAATTCCTTTTCATCCTCCACCACCTGTCGGAATTCACCCGCAAGCTGCCTCCATCCGTACATATCGAGGCTTACATCACTTTTCCCCAGCTGCTCAGGCTGCTCATGCCTGTCATGGTACAGCAACCCGGCCCTGACCTGCAGTACTCCCATTGCAAGAACCAGGATGAGTACCGCCAGCGAAGCCGTGATGAATGCAGGAAACATCCGCTCCCTGCCTTTTCTCAGGCCATGATCCCTGAGATATACGGCACTGAAAAGGATGATGGTGGTCCATGCCGGGCCTGTCCAGTGCGGAAGCGTTGCCCGGAAGAGCGAAAAGAAAAGGAATAGGATGATCAATGGCAGGGCAATCCAAAGCAGCAGCCGGCCCTTATCCCTGTCGATCGACATCTTTCCCCTGAAAAAGGCAATGATGGCGATCAGTCCGAGGATAAAGTTCACCGGATTGTTATAAAGGATCTGCCCGCCGAGTTCCGTGAAAAAGTAATCACCTCTCAGTCCTGAATCAAAAATGCTGACCCTGTCGCCCTGAAAGGTAAAACTGATAAAGTCGTTGTTCCAGTTCCAGATCAGGACAGGCGTAAAAAAAAGGATGGCCATGAGCACCGACAGGTACAATTCAGGTTTGCCGAACCATTTCCTGTTGTGGAACAGCAGGTACAGGAAGGTACCTGAGAGCAGGAAGGCAGAAGTGTATTTCGACAGGAGGGCCATCCCTGTTGTCAGTCCGGCAAGCATTAAATATCCTTTTGCCTGCCTGCTGATGTCACCGGTCACGGATCGCAGCAATAACCAGATCGTGACCAGCCAGAAGGTCAGCTGGGGCGTATCGGGGAGGATGAAGATACCGGCAATGACAAAGGCATATATTGAAGCAGTATACAACAGGGCAGCATAGAAACCGGTCAGGGGATCACGCAGATTTTTCCCGATCAGAAACACGAGCCATGTGTTCAGGGTTCCGAGTAATACTGAACCCAGCCTGATAAAGAATTCTGAATCCAGGGCCAGGTTGAAGGTGGTGAGCTGGATAAGGTAACCAACCATGGGCGGATGGTCGAAATGGCTTATGTCGGGATACAGGGCATAGGTCCAATAGTATACTTCATCGTTGCCAAACTCCAGGAATGCTGCCAGGAAGGCACGGATCGCCAGAGAAAACAGCAGCAGGACAAGCATTGCCCTGTTAAGCTTTCGGGAGCCATTCATATCAGCGCTGCGATTGTTTGCAAAATCGCCTCCGAAGGTAATAAATATTAAGGAAGATAAAGATGAGTGTGGCAAAACCGATGATCCTCAGCAACCATGTCCTGGTAAGGTCAATATGTGCCATTTCATGCTTCCAGGGATCATTCCCGTCGTAACGGATCACCGGGTTGAGATAATAGGCTGTGCGGTTTGGAAAATGTATCTCGGTGCGGACATATGGATCTTCCTCCCTGATCACATAAGAAGCTTCCCTGGTATTCATCACGGAGTCGAGCAACATCCCGTTCTGCCCTACGAAACGGAATTTGGCCGCTACCCTGTTCACGGCCACCTTCAGGGTATCACCCTCGAGTTCCACCGTGCTTAACTTCGGAAGGGTCAGGGCTTTTTCAATCTTTTCATCCATAGGCTCTCCCCATACCCTGAATATGCTTGCCCCGAAAGACCTTCCTGCCTTCATGGCCGACACGATGCTGTCGCCGTGAAGGACCGGAGCATAGATCAGGTTGGCATAATTGCCCACCTCGTTGATATTGCTGATGTCGTGGGCATCATCATTGGCCAGGATACGCATGTTCCTGCCAGAAGAAAGTGCAGCATCCCAGTGTTCAAGCGATACCCTGAATCCGTTGAGGGCCTCGATGCCATCGTAATTGGTGATCAAGCGCATATCCTCAGGCACCCAGCCACCGGCATATTTCGGATGGGCGATGTAGACCAGTTCGCTGGTGGGGCGTAATACGTTCAGCATGTGCTGTTTGTGATGAATATTCTGGAAAACGGGGTAATCATTCCATACCACACGTTCGGCACCGATCATCACATGATGATTCTTGAAAATACCGTAACCATGCTCGTAAACCGGGATATAGGTGGATCTTTCCTTGCCGTATGTGTTGATCTTCTGGTAATCGGAAATGGCGATGATATCGTAACCCAGGAGGCTGTATATACTGTCGATGCCCTCATTGCTGTTTTTCCTGCCATCGGTGATGCCCAGCCAGGCCTCCGACTGCACCTGGAAGTTTCCTTTTCGCCAGTAATTGCTGTCGATGCCTTCATAAGGATTGAAGAGCTGATTGCCGGAAAACGGCTTCGGTTCAGGGAATACATATACAGGCGCAACGAGGTATTCCACCACAAATAGAAATAACAAGGCGATAACGAGGTAAAGCAATGTTTTCATTATGAGCCGGATGGCTCTCCAAATAATCCTGGTTAATTTCAGCATGACAGGGTTTGTAATGTCGGCAAATGTAATATGATTTGGGATACGATGAAAGAACAAGCGTCGCGGGCCTTTTGTTCAGCCCGTTCAAACAGGCAGATCAAGTATGGATTTTTTGTAACCTGTCGAAAATAATTACGTAAGAGGCATTAGAAGGATTTTTGCGGTATTTACTTATCGGTTACAGTGATTTTACTGATATCGGTTGTAATATACGGCAGGATTTTATATATTTATTGCGGCAAAACCGGCATAATGGAATCTTTAAAGGTGTTTATCGTCGAGGATGATAAGCTTTACGGGGAGATGCTGCGCTATCACTTAGCCCTGAACCCCGACAATGATGTCTTATTGTTCAGAACCGGTAAGGAATGTCTCGACAATCTTTACCGGGATCCGGATTTCATTTCGCTCGATTACAGTTTGCCCGACATTTCCGGTCTGGAGGTACTTCAGAAAATCCATGAATACAATCCCAAATTGCCGGTAGTGATCGTTTCGGGGCAGGAAGACGTGAACACTGCCGTGACACTATTGAAGGAAGGGGCATGGGAGTATTTTGTAAAGGACAAGGAAACCAAGGAAAGGTTATGGTACAGTCTCGAAAAGATCAAGGAGAACAAGACCCTCCTGCATGAGATCAAGCAACTCAAGGCCGAGATCGGCAAGAAATACGAATTCAGGAACATCATCAAGGGCAACAGCCCGGCCATTACCCGCATTTTCAACCTTATCGAAAAAGCAACCAGGAGCAACATTGTTGTTTCCCTGCTGGGTGAAACGGGGACGGGCAAGGATCTTGTGGCCAAGGCCATCCATTACAATTCACCCCGTAAGGCCGGTCCTTTTGTGCCCATCAATGTAAGCGCCATCCCCGGGGAACTTATCGAGAGTGAATTCTTCGGTTATGAAAAAGGCGCATTTACCGGGGCCAACACCCGCAAAAAGGGCAAGTTTGAACAGGCCAACAACGGTACTATCTTTCTCGATGAGATCGCAGAAATGAACATGAACATGCAGACCAAGCTTTTAAGGGTGCTGCAGGAAAAGGAACTGACAAGGGTTGGCGGGAATACCACGATCAAGTTCGATGCGAGGGTGATCGTGGCCACCAACAAGGACCTGGCCAAGGAGGTTAGCAAGGGAAATTTCAGGGAAGATTTGTATTACAGGCTGCTGGGGCTTCCCATAGAGCTTCCTCCCCTGCGCGAACGCGGACATGATATCCTGATCCTGGCCAAATTCTTCCTCGATGCTTTCTGCGAGGAAAACAAGCTGGAGAAAAAAACCATCAGCCCCGCTGCTCAGGACAAACTCATGAAGTATACTTACCCCGGCAACGTGAGGGAACTGAAGGCCATCATCGACCTGTCAGCCGTGATGTCGAACAGCGACGTGATCGAAGAGGCCGACATCAGCTTCTCCAAAGCCAGTTTCAGTAACGAACTGCTTAACGACGAGGATACCCTGGCTGGATATACCCGTAAGATCCTCAGGCATTATATGAACAAATACGACCGCAACGTTATGGAGGTTGCCAGGAAACTTGACATTGGCAAATCGACCGTTTACCGTATGCTCAAGGAAATAGAAATATAAACCCGAAAGGCAAAACCAAGTAGTCATGAAAGGCAAACTATATGATTTAAGTCAGGTCAGGATGTTCCTGGGCGGTGACAAACAGCAGCTCGGGAATATGATCAGCATTTTCCTGAGCGAAACACCGGTGATGATCAAGGCTTTGAATGACAACCTGACCATCAGGAACTATGATGAAGTGAGATTTTATGCCCATAAGCTCAAATCCAGCATCGACCTCTTCCAGATCAACGGGCTGCAGAAGGATATCAGGGTGCTGGAGCAGCTTGCCGGAGAAAAGAGCGATGAATCTGCCATTGAACAATACGTATCAGAGGTCACAAGCACCCTGCAGAATGTTATGGAAGAGATCAGGAATGAAGTTTAGGGGAAGCTGAAATCTGAACTCTGAACTTTGAAATCTGAACTCTGAACTGTGTCCGGTTAAAATCTAAATATAGAAAACTACTTAGCAGTTTTGAGTTTTAAGTTTTGAGTTTTAAGTTTCCTTTTGATTTAGGGCTTAGAATTTAGAATTTCCTTGCGAAGCAAGGCTTAGAATTTCCCGGCGAAGCCGGGCTTTGGATTTAGGGCTTAGAATTTAGTATTTCCTTGCAAAGCAAGGCTTAGAATTTCCCGGCGAAGCCGGGCTTTGGATTTAGAGTTTAGGGCTTAGAATTTCCCGGCGAAGCCGGGGCTTACTCCCTCCATATAATGCTCTTACAGGGGTATGTTCCCGTGTTTCTTCGGCGGGTTCGACTTGCTCTTGGTCTGGGTCATCTCCAGGGCCTGGATGATCTTGAACCTGGTCTGCCTCGGGTAGATGATCTCGTCGATATATCCCAGCTCGGCCGCTTTGTACGGACTGGCAAACGTTTTACGGTAATCCGCCACTGCCTTTTTCTTTTCCTCGTCGGTAAGCTTGTCCCTGAAGATGATATTCACCGCACCATCGGCACCCATCACCGCGATCTCGGCCGTCGGGTATGCAAAGTTCACGTCGGCACCAATGTGTTTGCTCGACATCACATCATATGCCCCGCCGTATGCTTTCCTGGTGATGATGGTGATCTTGGGGACGGTAGCTTCCGAAAAGGCGTACAGCAACTTGGCCCCGTGCTTGATGATGCCGCCGAACTCCTGCGCCGTTCCGGGCAGGAAGCCGGGCACATCCTCGAAAGTGATGAGCGGGATATTGAAGGCATCGCAGAAACGGACAAAGCGTGCCGCCTTGATCGAAGAATTGATGTCGAGCACGCCGGCCAGGTGGGCAGGCTGGTTGGCCACGATCCCTACAGGCCTTCCGCCCATGCGGGCGAAGCCGATGATGATATTCTGCGCATACTGGCACTGTATCTCGAAAAAGTTATGGTTATCGACCACCGCCTGGATGATCTCCTTCATGTCGTAAGGTTTGTTCGGGTCGTCGGGTACGATCTCATCGAGATGCGCATCCTCCCGGTGTATGTCGTCGGAATTGGGCCTGACGGGAGGATCTTCCATGTTGTTGAGCGGCAGGAAGCTCATCATCTCCCGGATCATCATCATGGCCTGTTCATCGTTCTCGGCGATCATGTGTGCCACGCCGCTTTTCGTGTTGTGGGTGACGGCACCTCCGAGTTCTTCCTTGGTCACCTCCTCATGGGTCACCGTCTTGATAACGTCGGGGCCCGTCACGAACATGTAGCTCGACTCCTTAACCATCATGATGAAATCGGTCATGGCAGGCGAATACACCGCTCCACCCGCACATGGCCCAAGGATGGCCGATATCTGCGGGATCACCCCGGAGGCCATCACATTGCGGTAAAAAATGTCAGCATAGCCCCCTAAACTTTCCACACCTTCCTGTATCCTGGCCCCGCCCGAATCGTTGAGGCCGATCACCGGTGCGCCCATTTTCATGGCCAGGTCCATCACCTTAACGATCTTGTCGGCATTCGCACGGCTGAGGGTGCCGCCAAAAACGGTAAAATCCTGTGCAAAGACATACATGAGCCTGCCATCGATCTTACCGTAGCCGCATACCACCCCGTCGCCGGGGATCTTGTTCTTCTCCATGCCGAAGTCGTTGCAACGATGGGTCATGAACTTATCGATCTCCACGAAAGTGCCCGGATCCAGCAGGTCGGTGACACGTTCACGGGCAGTCTTCCTGCCTGCATTGTGCTGGCGTTCGATGCGCTCTTTTCCGCCACCCAGTTCGGCGTTCTGGTTCCTTTCCTCAAATTCCCGGAATTTATCTTTTATCGACATCTGATATTTTTTTTGTTTTCAAATCCGTTGAATCCATATTATTCGATCACCACCAGCGGCTGGTGGGCCTTAATGGTGTCGCCCTCTTTCACTTTGATCTCCTTGATGATGCGATCCTTCTTAACCTTGTATTCACTCTCCATTTTCATGGCCGACACGATGATGACCGTATCGCCGGCCTTCACCGAATCGCCAACGTTTACAAGGATCCTGACAACCTTCCCCGGCATGGGACTTGCGATCACCGCCTCCTCGTGCGAATCGCCACCGCGACGGATTTTCAGGTATTTGCTTTCGGCGTCGATGATCTCCACATTGTATGATTTTGAATAGGTGTTGACCAGGTATTTCTTCGCTTCAGTCTCTACCAGTTCAATGTTATGCGACTTGTGATCGATAAGGATGGAGTAGACCCCATTCTCAACCATCATCACATCGGCATCGTACCTCTTCCCGTCGATGCTGATGATGACCCTGTTGCCTTCACGGCTGATGATCTCCACAAGGGCGGTCCTGTCGTTGATCTGTATTTCTGTCGGCATGGCAATGAGTTTCTAAAACCTGTTAAAACTTGACCTGCGGGCACAATTCCTCCAGCTGTTCTTTCCGTTCACGGAAGGGGCCGCAGGTTGGATTTTCTCGAGTTTGCCGAGATGATCGACATATGCTGCGATGATGGCCACATCTTCAATGTTTTTGTCGTGCTTCACCGGGAACATCAGGAACTCCCTGTTCTTCTCAATAAAATGCGTATTGTATTTCCCCTTTACGAAATCAGGCGTTTCCATGATCCTTTCCAGGAAGGGGATGGAGGTTTTCACACCCGTGATCTTGTAGGCGTACAATGCACGCCGCATCCTGGCTATGGCTTCTTCCCTGGTCCTGGCCCATACGATGAGCTTGCTGATCAGGGGATCATAATGGATGGGGATCTCGTATCCTTCGTACACATATCCATCGTGCCTGACACCAAGGCCGAGAGGCTCGGTGATATGATGCACCACGCCGGGGCTGGGCATGAAGTTGTTTTCCGGATCTTCGGCATAGATCCGGCATTCGATGGCATGCCCGTACTGGCCCAGTTCCTCCTGCTTAAGCTCAAGCTCCATGCCACTGGCAATCTTGATCTGTTCCTTCACCAGGTCTACACCCACCACCCTTTCGGTGATGGGATGCTCAACCTGCAGGCGGGTGTTCATCTCCAGGAAATAATAGTTCAGCTTATCATCAACGATGAATTCGATGGTGCCGGCACCGCTGTAATCCACGGCCCTGGCTGCTGCAACGGCGAATTTCCCCATCTCCTCCCTGACTTCGGGGGTCATCAGCGGTGAAGGGGTTTCCTCGATAACCTTCTGATGCCGCCGCTGCACCGAGCACTCGCGCTCAAAAAGGTGGATCACGTTGCCATGGTTATCGCCCAGCACCTGGAATTCGATATGATGGGGTGACCTGATATACTTCTCGATATAGATGGCATCATCGCCAAAAGCGCTTTTTGCTTCAGATTGCGCTGCCCGTATGGAGCTGACGATCTCTTTTTCGTCGCTGACCAGGCGCATGCCCTTGCCCCCGCCACCTGCAGAAGCCTTGACCATGACCGGTAGGCCGATCTCCCTGATCTTTTTCACCGCATCGGCCTCGTCGGTGATCATGTCGCTGCCCGGAACCACCGGTACGCCGGCATCGATCATGGTCTTACGGGCCGTGATCTTATCGCCCATGGTCCTGATGGCATGCGGCGAAGGACCGATGAAAATGATGCCTTCCTTTCTGCAGCGCTCCGAAAATGTCGCATTCTCCGAAAGGAATCCATAGCCCGGATGGATGGCATCAGCCCCACTCCGTTTGGCCGCATCGATGATCTTGTCGATCACCAGGTAGCTTTCAGCCGAGGGTGCCGGACCGATAAAATAAGCTTCATCAGCATAACGCACATGCATGGCTGCACGGTCGGCCTCGCTGTATACAGCCACCGAGGCGATCCCCATCTCGCGGCATGAGCGCATCACCCTTACCGCAATCTCACCCCGGTTGGCAACCAGTACTTTCTTGATCATATGGATTGAATTATAACTCCGACTATTCCCCTGAATTAAAACACCCCAGGCAATATTGCTGCCTGACAGGGCACGTAAATATAGTTATTTTTATTCAGTTTAAATATGCACAAAGATAGATGTATTTTATAAAACAACAGCACCCTGTGCCTGCCAAATAAATTAACTTAAGGCATTACGTTCATTTTGCTACCTTTGCCCGCGTTAAAAGGATCGATATTGAAGGCTTTCATTTCCATAATCAGGCAGTTCATATTCTGGATGCTGTTCTTTGCGCTTCACAGGGCTGTATTCCTTGTTTACCACAGCCATCTTGTTGCCATCGAAGAGCCGGGGACATGGGAAGTGCTTGCCGCATTCTGGCATGCGGTAAGGCTCGATGTATCCACGGCCTGTTACATCCTTGTGGTACCGTTTTTTCTGCTCCTCTTTCGCTCGTTCATTAACATCCCGTTTACCGATGTGCTGAACAAGGCTTATACCTTCATCGTGATCGTGGCCTATACCCTCATCACCACGGCCGAGTTGGGCACCTACAGCGAATGGAAGACCAAGCTGCACTACAAGGCCCTGAACTACCTTTCACATCCTGCCGAAGTCTATAACTCGGCATCCACATGGCAGTTTATCTTCCTTGTCGTCATCTTCATCGCTATCGTATTGCTGAGCTTTTTCATCTACCGGAGATATTTCTACGTAAGCATCATCAAGGCAAAACGTAACTACCTCTTCGGCTTCGCTTTTTTGCTGGTCACCCCTGTGCTGCTCTTCCTGGGTATCAGGGGGGGCGTACAGGCGATCCCCATCACGCAAAGCCAGGCCTATTATTCCAATCATGATATCCTGAACCTTGCAGCGGTCAACTCTGGCTACAGTTTCACTTTCAGCACCCTCGACAACTACCGCTTCATGGATGAGAACCCATACCAGTTCTTTGATGATGCCAAGGCCCGTGCAATGGTCGAAAGGATCAACGAAACGGCCAGGGATACCACCATCAGCCTTTTCACTGTAAAGCGGCCGAATATTGTGATGCTGCTGATGGAAAGCTGGTCGGCCGACCTCATCCATTCCCTTGGCGGAGAAGAAGGCATCACCCCCGAATTCGAGCTGCTGGCCGACAGCGGCCTTCTCTTCACTGGTTTCTATGCCAGCGGTAACCGATCCGAACAGGCTATGTCGTCGATATTCGGGGGATTCCCGGCCACAC
The DNA here is from genome assembly GCA_040775045.1 of Bacteroidales bacterium. Classification (GTDB taxonomy): domain Bacteria; phylum Bacteroidota; class Bacteroidia; order Bacteroidales; family B18-G4; genus B18-G4. The sequence continues at coordinate 12,088 of JAXGTH010000016.1, read as the reverse complement.
CTATCACGGCCATCACCCATACCCTTGACAAGGTAACCAGGCTGCCAAGCCTTGTCAAAAAACTGGGATCGGAAGGATATAACAGTTCATTTTACTTCGGGGGGCACCTGATGTACGGGGGAATCAAGTCATACCTGTCCATTGCAGGCTTCGATCAGATGACCGAGATCTACGATTTTGGTGAATCCGTCCCTAAAGGAAAGCTGGGGGTACACGACGAGTATGTGTTCGATCACCACCTTGCCGAACTTGATCGTATGCAGCAGCCATTTTTCTCAGTGGTGTTTACCCTCAGCACACATTCGCCTTACGACCAGCCCATGCGCAAGGTGCTCGACTGGGGCGGGAGCGAGAATGAATACATCAACTCAGCCTATTATACCGACAGCTGCCTGGGCGACTACTTCCGCAAGGCTGCAGGGAAGTCATGGTACGACAGTACCCTCTTCATCATCGTGGCCGACCACAGCCATAACTCATACCGGCACTGGGACGTGCATTCGCCCCAGTACAGGCATATCCCCCTCCTGCTCTACGGCGAGGTGTTGCGGCCCGAATTCAGGGGCAGCACCATCAGCCGCCTGTCCTCGCAGGTGGATATGCCTAAAACACTGTTGAAACAACTCGGTCTGGATGCAAAAGAATTTTACTGGAGCCGTGATCTTTTAAACCCATATACCCCTGAATTCGTATTCTATGAAACGAATAACGGGCTGGGCTGGATCAGGCCATACGGATATTTCGTCTGGTACAAGAATATCGGCTTCATCAACCTAGAAGCTCCTGATGAAAAGAAAGACAGCCTGGTAAATGAAGGGAAGGCCTACCTCCAGGTATTGTTCAGGGAATTCATCGATTTCTGATCAGCCGCCCCCGTCGAGGGTTCCGAACACCCTTTCGAGCAATTCTGTCACCCGGGCCAGGGGATCTTCCCTGATGGCTTTTTCCTCATCGGCGATCTTCACGAAAAGGCCGTCAAGGGCTTTTACCGTTACCCATTCTCCCAGGTCGGTGTTAACGGGTTCGAGGCCGGCCAGCTGGCCCACCACTGAATTGGCAATGGTGTTATACTCGCCCGTAAGGGTGCTCCAGGTATCCTGGGCCGAAACCCCTCCGACAATATCCTTGTCGAGCGAACTTTGCATCTTCGGGGCATACAACTGCGTAAGCGGATCGAAGGTTTGCACACGCAGGTAATGCGTCGCGGCCGTATCTTCTCCATGCAGGATATTGTATCCATCGGCAATGGTCATGCCGGTGATGGCATCCCAGAAAATGGGTGCGGCCTCGGTGGCAGCATCTTCAGCAGCCCTGTTGATCTTGAGGATCACATCCTCCACCAGCAGGTCGAGCCCGAGACCCTGCAATAACGGGTTGTCCAGGTTATCGACAATGATATCCGCCTCCGGTGGAAGGAGTATCTTGATGAGCTCATCCTTATAATACCCATCGACCTTCGATACTATGCTCACGGCCGTATCGGTGCCCACGGTAAGTGCTTCCTTCAGCCCCGCGATGATTTCCGTATCTGTAAGTCCCAGGTTCTGGATGATCTCATCAGCCTCCTCACACGAATAGAAGAAGGGGATCATGAGGATCGAGAGAACAAGAAGAAATCTCTTCATAACAGGATTTTTTATAAAGATAGTATAATTGATTCAAACAGTTGCCTGGTCCCTGATGCGGATCTTTACCTGATCACAAATCCTTTTGTGACCACCTGATGGGGTTCATCCTGTCCTTCAAGGTAGATGCGCACGAAGTAAAGGCCTTTGGAACGAAGGGCGGAAATGAGTGTTTTTTTGCCATCGATCTTGCGCATCATGACCATCCTGCCGGTCTGGTCGATGATCTCTATCCTTTCGATCTCGCTTTCGCTTTCCAGGGTGAACGATCCCATGCTGGGATTCGGGAAAAGGTTGACTGCCTTATCAAGGTCCGACATTTCGCCGACTCCTACGCAATCATCCACGTAAATGGAGTCCTGGGACGAATTTGAGCAGCCGTTTGCATCCTCATAGTCATAGGTGATCAGGTTCCAGCCGATCTCCGCCAGTCCGGGAATGAAAAGGCCGGTAGCAGTAACCCCGTTGCCGCTGTATGTGCCCCCTGAAGGGATGGCCGTCAGCTGCACAGGCGGTTCTCCCACATTGCACATCATCTCGGGCCAGTCGCCCAGTGTGATCAGGGGCAAGGGATTGACCGTAACGCTGGTTTCGGCATTGGCTGTCTGCACACCATCGTAAACCTCCACGAAGTATGTGGTGCTCAGCTCCGGGAATACCACCGGGTTGGGCAGGAACGAACTGAATCCGGGCGGATTCGACGTCCAGCTGTATGTGTATGAACCCGTTCCTCCTGAAGGGACGGCGTTGAGCTGGCTCCAGTCACCCTCACAGATCACTGAGGGGTTGGCTGTTGCAGTTGCGGTCATGCCTTCCGAAACATTGATATAATTGTTCTTAAGTTCGGTATCAGATCCGGCAAGGTTAGTAGCGGTAAGTTCAACGCTGTAATATCCCGGTTCATTGAATTTCACAGACGGATTCTGCGAAGCCGAACTGGTGCCATTCAAATAGGTTACCGTGAGCGGGGAGAACGTCCAGGCCCAGGAAGTGGGATCATTGGTGGAGAGGTCGGTGAAATAAACCGTATCCACTATCGAAGGGGCGGTGTTGTCGGCCATGAAGTCTGCTACGGGTGCCAGCGAAGGCAGGCTTGCAAGAATGTAGTCGACCTTGGTCTCGGTATTGGAACCGTTAACATTGGTAGCTGTCAGTTCTACAGTGTAATATCCTTCCGCATCGAAACGGACTTCCGGGTTTTGCGAAGTCGAGGAGGTGCCGTTAACATAGGTGATGGTCGAGGGACTGAAAGTCCATGCCCAGGACGTGGGCGAACCGCTGCTGAGGTCGGTGAACAGTACCGTATCCGTGGTCAGGGGTGTGAGGTCGTCCGCAATGAAGTCGGCAAGCGGTGCAGCACCGGTAAAGGCAAACGAAACCACTTTGGTGCCTTTCTGCGACCCGCTGATGTTATACTGCGTGGTGAACCAGAAAGTCTGGTCGTCGGCAGGGTCGACGGCGATATTGGAGTAGTCGCCCCAGCGCTCGCTTGAGGTTTGCGAAGATGTTCCCACGTAAACTGTTGTTTCAGCAATATCAAGCACCCCTGAAGCCAGGGCATTCTCAGCAGCCGATTGTCCGGCGTAGCGGATACCCGGATATGTGGAAGAACTGGAAACGGAATAGCCCAATGCGATCTCATGGTTGCCGTTCATGGCGATACTGCCCATCCATCGGCTGTCGGCATCGGGAGCATAAGTGCCATACTGCCTGACCTGCCATGCGGAGCCATTCAGTTCAAGCTCGTACCAGCGGATGCCGGCATGGTCGGTATTGTCGACATCGATGGTGTGGTTGCACACGATTCGCTGGGAGGAACCGAAATTACGGTATTGTGCCCGGTGCATCAGCACCTGGTTGATGGCGTCGAGCTTCTGGCTGGTCCCCGGCTGGGCGATATTTTCCCAGGTGGGTCCGAAATAGCTGTCGAAGGAAGCTACGTCGATCTGCTGCACCCTCGCGAAAGTAGAGTTTGACGGGGTGGTCCAGTTCACATCGAGTTCGTAGAGCCAGAGCTGGTCCTGCGTGCTTCCGCCCCAGGCATTATCGTTGATGGTGAGATACATCCCCGGGCTGCCCGACGGGGCAAAGGTCCCATCGTTGTCAATGGGGAGTATACAATGGAAGCCGCTGTTCGGGCGGTGCGGATTATTGAACTGCACCATCTGGGGGCTCGAGCCCCCGGCGATCATCACATCGCGTTCGAACACGTAAATATCGTCGCCCGAATAGGTATTGGTGGCCATATAATAGCCGTCGCGCCAGATACCGAATTTCATGTAATCGGGGAACCCGTTCATCACGAACGACCAGGCATCCCAGGTCCCCGTGGGGTCATCGGTCTGCGAAACGGCGATCAGCATATAGTCAGGGTTCCCGGATATGCCCGAGAATTCTGCCATAAGCCATTTCTGGGCCTGTTCGTCAAACATGATGATGGGATCGCCATCGTTCCACGATGATCCCGGTACCCCGTTAAACAGTGTGTTAAGGTTGGTGGGACCAGCCAGCAGGTTGCCCACCTTATCATAGATGGTATATTTCACGTTGATGGTCTGCATGTAATGGTCGGGGCCGGCAGAGCCGTTGCAATCGGGGGGGTTGTAGTAGGTCGATTGCCCGTTCCAGTACTGGATGATATCGGTGAAGCCGCGTTTGGTGCCCATCTCCGACTGCAGGCCGGGGTCGGGGCCCGAGGGCCTCGTTTCTTCCCAGTATGGATAATTCCTGTATTTCAGGTCCTGGTTGTGCCTGACCTTTGCTTCCTCTTCAGCCATGGCCGCCAGTTCTTCCGGGGTAAGGGCCGGAAGGTCCCTCAGGGGCCCTACGACCATGTGCGAGACTGCAGTGGCGATCATGGTGGGAGCCTGCACATCGTCCTGTGCTTTCAGCTGCATGGCACTCATTACCATGATGATGCCTGATAAAGTAATAAGGTTTCGTTTCATGCTCTTCGGATTATGTTTGTATTGGAATTTCAAAACGGCCCGGCAAAGATAATCAGTAAAATTTATCAAAACACTAACAAACCAGGGCGGCTTATGTTCGGAAGCTTGCCTGAACACATTATAACCCTCTGACCGCCATTTTCCAGAAAACGGTAAACACGGCCAGGAATAATAAAAAGTAAAAGCTTACGAAATCAAAAATTCTACATACAGCGTACAGAATTGAAAATGCATAAAAAAAAGGAATCTGCTTCATAAATAGCAAAAGCAGCTTCCTTTTTTTATGCGTGACCCCGGCGGGAGGCACTCGTCCCGGTTCCGGAACGAGTGATATAAAATTCTGTATTTGAAATTCTGTAAGGTCATTTTTATTTATGATCGAATTTTTTTTGCAGAAAGGTGTGACATTTTCTCATTCCGGGTATTAATAGATAAAGACAATCTGATAAAACTATGAGAAAAGAACTGGAATCCCGCCTGATTAACCTCTGCGTCGGCATTATTAAATTGGTCAATGGATTACCAAAATCAACATTGAAGGGCTCGTGGATGAGTGCAACCAGCTGACCGCCATTTTCCAGAAAACGGTAAACACGGCCAGGAATAATAAAAAGTAAAAGCTTACGAAATCAAAAATTCCACATACAGCGTACAGAATTGAAAATGCATAAAAAAAGGAAACTGCTTCATAAATAGCAAAAGCAGCTTCCTTTTTTTATGCGTGACCCCGGCGGGACTCGAACCCACAACCTTCAGAACCGGAATCTGACATTCTATCCATTGAACTACGGGGCCAAATCGGGCTTCGTCCGTTGCACGATTGAGCGATAGGACGATAAAACGATTTTCGAAGTGCAAAGATAGTAAATTGTTGTTTTAAGTATGCGTACAAAGTATTACGACATCTGCGATTATGTAACAGCTGTTGCCTTATATTTTGTACTGCATAATATCTTACCTTTGCAGGACCAATTAGCTAACTAAAAATTTCATCCGCATATGAGCGATAAAATCTTCGATAAGATCAGTCCCGGGGTGGTTACCGGCGACGATGTACAGGAAATCTTCCGTATTGCCAAAGCCAACAGTTTTGCCCTTCCTGCCGTGAACGTGGTGGGCTCCAACTCTATCAACGCGGTGATGGAAGCCGCAAAGGCCGTGAATTCACCGGTCATCATACAGTTCTCGAACGGCGGCGGCGCCTTTTACGCCGGCAAGGGTGTTTCCGGCATGGACGCCGCCATTGCAGGCACCATCTCGGGTGCCATGCATGTGCACCAGATGGCCGAATATTATGGGGTGGCCGTGATCCTTCACACCGACCATGCCGCCCGCAAGCTCTTGCCATGGGTCGACGGTCTGCTCGACGCCGGGGAGGAGTTTTTTGAAATGCACGGCAAGCCCCTGTTCTCCTCCCACATGCTGGACCTGTCGGAAGAGCCGCTCGAAGAAAATATTGCAACCTGCAGGGAATACCTCCTCAGGATGGACAGGCTGGAGATGACCCTCGAGATCGAGCTCGGTATCACCGGGGGCGAGGAAGACGGGGTTGACAATACCGGCATCGACAGCTCCAGGCTGTATACCCAGCCCGAAGATGTGGCCTATGCCTACGAGCAACTCAGGGAGGTAAGCGAACGATTTACCATTGCTGCCTCTTTCGGCAATGTGCACGGGGTTTACAAACCCGGCAATGTGAAGCTGGAGCCCGTCATCCTGCATAACTCCCAGAAGTATGTGGAAGAAAAGTTCGGCACCGGTCCCAAACCCTTGTTCTTCGTTTTCCATGGAGGCTCCGGCTCACCGCAGGAAAAGATCCGCGAAGCCATCTCCTACGGAGTGATCAAGATGAATATCGACACCGACACCCAGTGGGCTTACTGGGACGGCGTTCGCAAGTATGAAAGTCAATACCGTGATTACCTTCAGGGCCAGATAGGGAATCCCGACGGGGAGGATGTCCCCAACAAGAAGTACTACGACCCGCGCAAATGGCTGCGCGAAGGTGAGGTTAGCATGGTAGAAAGGCTGAAAGTGGCCTTCGACGACCTGAACTGCGTCGGCAGGAATTAATACAGCATCATTTCATGTCTGAACGGCAGGATCCCACCTAGCTTCCTGTTACCGAACGGATCAGTTCCTTCGGATGGATGCTGAGCACGGGAAATGGTGAATGGTTCACCATTTGCTGTGCATATGGCCCGAGCCAGAGGTTGGCCGTCGTTCGTTCCTGCTCCGTCATGATGGAGATGAGGTTGGCATCGACCCTTTCGGCGTAGCCGATGGTGGAATTGGTGATGTTGTCGGCTTCAACCGCATCACGCGAATATTTGACGCCCTCCTCCTCAAGATACTGAATCACCTGGTCGGTATAGGTATCGACCCTGAACCTTACATCTTCAACCTTGGTGGTGTAAAGTGAAAGAACAAAAACCTCAGCATCCGTGATCTTGGCCAGTTCTGCAGTGAAGGGCACCTTCTGCCTGGTTTCGACGGTACTGTCGAGCGGCATCACAATGCGGGAAAGCGGGCGCTTGATGTCGATCCCTCCCCTGATGGTAATGATGGGCTTATCAGTGGCCGAAACGATCTTGTTGGCATTGCTCCCGATCCAGAACTCCTCGAAGCCTGAGGATCCGTGTGTGCCGACCACGATCAGGTCGGCATTGATCCATTCGGCTTCCGCCACGATCTCCTTATACACCTTTCCGTCGCGGACCTTCCAGTTCATCTTTCCCTTTCCCATTTCAGGGCTGAAATCTTCGATCAGTTCCCCGAAGCGTTTTTCAACCTCACTATGGAGTACATCCGGATCGCACCTGAATATCTCCTTTGATTGATCGGGCATGTTCACCCACACCATTTCGATGTCGGCCCCTGCCTTGCTTGCGATCGAAACGGCATGGGCCAGGGCGTTGATTGAGCATTCGAGAAAATCAATGGCAACAAGTATCTTTTTCATAACCATAGGGATTAATTAATTATAGGGAACTTGATCTTATCTCTGATCACCCAGGCAATCGGGTAATCCTGTTTAATTTTTTCAAGAAAACCCTCGGCCTGCATCCTGCTGCCGAAGTCGCCTACCCTCACCTTAAAGTTGGGTGCCTGCCAGGTCAGGTAGGCCGGCATGCCGGGATATTTCTGCCCGAATTCCTCCATGACTTCACGGGCCCTGCTGCTCGAGCGGTTGCCCGATTCCTCGAATATCTGTATCCTGTATCCGTCAATGGCATAATTATCAGGGTTCTGAAGCAGCCGTTCATTCATCTGGATGTGCCGCTGCAGAATGGTGTCGATGGCCGGATCCTGGATCACTGTAACTCTTCCCGGGCTGCCCTGCTGGGCAAGGAGCAGGCTGCCCCACAGGCAGGTGAACAAGGTTAATATGATGTATCGCGGGTTCATTTCTGTAATTTCATTTTCTACGTTGCGGTCAGCCTGACACTCATTACGGGCACCGGGCAATTGTTGACCAGTTGCCGTGCGTAGGTTCCCAGGAAGACGTTGGCCTGCGTGGTTTCCTGCTCGGTCATGATGGCCACCAGATCTACATTCTGCCCTGTAGCAAAGTCGATGGTTTCCTGGGTGATATTGCCGGAACTGATCTCGTAAACATTATATTTGATCCCTCTCTCATTAAGATGATCGATAGCCGTTTTCAGGTGCTTCTCTACCTGCTTCTTCAATGAGCCCAGGCTGGAGGTATGGATTGCGAGGATCTGCACCTCCGAACCGAAGGCTGCGGCGATCTCGGCCGTTGTATAAACTTTTCTGCTCGATTGCAGGGTATTGTCGATGGGCATCAGGATTTTCGTGATCTCCTTTGCGAATCCGAAGTTGGGCCTCAGGGTGATCACCGGGCAGGGTGCATGGGTAACGATCCGGTAAGCATTGCTTCCGATCCAGTATTCCTCGAATCCGGTTACCCCGTGGGTGCCGGCAAAGACCAGGTCGGCAGGGATCCTGGATGCAAACTTCGAGATCTCCTCGTATACTTTTCCCTTGCCAAGCTTATAATCCAGCTTGATACCCCTTCTCTTCTGCTTCTGCTTTTTGATCATCTCCTTGAAAAGCTCGCGTGATTCATGGCGCGATGCCCCGTCGGCCTTCTCGATCATGAGGTCGGGTCCTGCACTGTTATCAACCCAGATCATGGTTACGTCAGCGCCGAGTTTTTCGGCATAAACGAGGGCATACTCAAGGGCATGGATCGAATTCCTGGAAAAATCGATCGCTACTAACAGGTTTTTCATCTTATTCCTTCTTCCTTTGCTGAGCTAAGGTAATAAATATACGTAAAATAAACTAATTTAGCAAAGCAATTATTGCAGCTATGGCCATGAATATTGTAACGTCATGTTCAAGGCCTTGATTTGCAAAAAGGTTTATATGATGAACGAAAACCTCGATCCCAGGGCGGACCATCTCAGCAAGGCGGAACTCGAAATAGAAAAGGTGCTGCGGCCATCGGTGTTCACCGATTTTTCGGGGCAGCACAAGGTTGTCGACAACCTCAGGGTTTTTGTTCAGGCTGCCAGGCTCAGGGATGAAGCGCTTGACCATGTGTTGCTCCACGGCCCCCCCGGCCTTGGCAAGACCACTTTGTCTTACATCATCGCCAACGAGCTAGGGGTGAATATCAAGGTAACTTCCGGTCCGGTGATCGACAAGCCCGGTGACCTGGCGGGGCTGCTTACCAGCCTGGAGCCCCACGACGTGCTTTTTATCGATGAAATACACCGGCTCAGCCCCGTAGTGGAGGAATATCTTTACGCCGCCATGGAGGATTTCAGGATCGACATCATGATCGAGTCGGGCCCCAATGCCAGGAGCGTGCAGATCAACATCAACCCTTTCACCCTGATCGGGGCCACCACACGCTCGGGCCTGCTCACTGCCCCCCTTCGCAGCCGTTTCGGCATCAACCTCAGGCTTTCGTATTACGATGCCACGACCATCGAGAAGATCCTGAAACGTTCGTCGGACATACTGAAGGTACCCATCGACGATGATGCCGCTGCCGAAATTTCGAGGCGCAGTCGCGGCACGCCCAGGATCGCCAACCTTCTCCTGCGCAGGGTGCGCGATTTTGCCCAGATCAGGGGCGACGGCACCATCAGGCTCGATATCGCCAGGCATGCGCTCTCGGCACTCAATGTCGACAAGAACGGTCTCGACGAGATGGACAACAAGATCCTGCTCACCATCATCGACAAGTTCAGGGGCGGACCTGTGGGCATCAGCACCATTGCAACGGCTGTTGGTGAGGACAGCGGAACCATCGAAGAGGTTTACGAACCTTTCCTCATCCAGGAAGGCTACCTTATGCGAACCCCACGGGGCCGTGAGGCAACGGAAAACGCTTACCGGCATCTTGGAAAGGTCAAAGGGGGCAGCCAGCCCGGACTATTCGACCAATAACCGCATGACCGGAACAAAAGAAAAGATAAGCAGCCTCATCAAGCAAAAAGCCCTTGATCTGGGCTTCAGCGCCTGCGGCATCGCCAGGGCCGAACCGCTCACCCGCGAGTCGGTGGTCTTCAGGCAATGGCTGAACAATGGCCGCCACGCCGGGATGAAATACCTGAGCAGGAATGTTGAAAAACGCTTCGACCCCACCCTGCTGAACGAGTGGGCACGCTCGGTGATCATGCTGGCATTCAACTACTTCCCTGGACACGATATCGGTCCCGCTTCCAGCCTCCGGATATCAAAATATGCTTACGGAAAGGATTACCACGAGGTGATCAGGGCCAAGCTCAAACATCTTGTCAGGGACGTCGAAGAAGAAACAGGAGGGATCACGGCACGTGTATTCGTCGACTCGGCCCCGGTAACGGAAAAGGCCTGGGCGGTGAGGTGCGGGCTGGGCTGGATAGGAAAAAACGGGCTGCTGATCAACAGGCAGGCAGGCTCCTTCTTTTTCCTGGGTACCATCATTACAAGCCTTGACCTGGCTTACGATAAACCGGAACCTGATGAATTCTGCGGCAGCTGCACCCGCTGCATGGAGGCATGCCCCAATAAGGCTATCGTAGCACCGGGTATCCTGCAGGCCGACCGCTGCATTGCCTACCTCACCATCGAGCACAAGGGACCTTTCCTGGAAGATACCGATACCGGATTACATTCATGGATCTTCGGCTGCGACATTTGCCAGGATGTGTGCCCGTGGAACGATCATGCAAAGCCTCATGCGGAGCCCGACTTCATGCCCAGGGGAAAACTACTGGCCATGACCGATAAAGACTGGCAAAACCTTAACGAAGAAGACTTCAGTGAACTTTTTAAGGGAAGTGCTGTTGAAAGAACAGGGTATGATTCCTTGCGAAGGAATATTGAAAAGGGAATCAGGGAGATGGAAAAAGATTGAAATCTACGCAAGGATGATCCAAATAATTATAATTTATCATGTTCAAAAACTGACTCTGCCATGGTCCTGACGCCAACAACACCTATTCCGCTTGGATTTGCTGCACCGCCATTTACCCTGCCCGACACGGTATCGGGAAAGGAGATGAGTTTGTATGAGCTGGCTTCGGGGAGAGGAACAGTGGTCATGTTCATCTGTAACCACTGCCCCTATGTGAAGCATGTAATCGAGGGTATCGTCAGCCTGGCAAATGACTATATTCCCCGGGGCATTGCCTTCATTGCAATTTCTTCCAACGATGCAGACAACTATCCCGAGGATAGTCCGGATAAGATGAAGGAGACCGCCCTGAAGCTGGGGTTTCCATTTCCTTACCTGTACGATGAAAGCCAGGAGGTGGCAAAGGCCTATTCAGCTGCCTGCACCCCCGATTTCAGCATTTTCGACGGGGACTTGAAGTGCGTTTACCGCGGACAGCTCGACGATTCCCGGCCCGGGAATGATATCCCTGTTACGGGCCGTGACATCCGCCATGCCCTCGACGCGCTGCTTTCCGGCGAAAAGATCAGCGACGACCAGGTGCCCAGCGTGGGGTGCAACATCAAGTGGAAATAGGTCATCCCCGGGCGGTTTCAATCATTGCCTGTCATTTCCCAAAATGAAGGAACTGGTATGCCAGTGTTAATTGCAGCACATCATTGAATTGCCCGTGTGTCCAGAGCCGGGGCACATGACCCGTGTAGGTCTGGTTCCTGAGGTTCGTAAAAGAGTTGTTTGTCCTGATATTGATCTTCCAGTTTTGGGCGATCGTGAAAACCACGCCGAAATTCAACTGGAATGTTGCTGTTGCAAAATCATCTGCTTTCACATCCTCGCCATTGGTTTCTTCATAGCCGCTCATGAGAAAGGCCACTGAAGGGCCAGCCTCCAGTGCAAACCAGCCGATATTGAACCGGTAAAGCAGGGGTAATTCAACATAGTTCAGCCTGAGCAGGTAGGATTCATAATCGCCTTCCACGGCATCGGCATTTTTTCGGCTGCCTTTCTGGATATAATACAGTTCCATCTGGACGGTGGATCTTTTCGATGGCTCCATGTTCACAAAAAATCCGGCTATGGGGCCGGCCTTGTCGAATCCT
>JAXGTH010000015.1:0-32009 GCA_040775045.1 Bacteroidales bacterium | reverse complement strand
TTAAAGGACGATGACCACTTTGATGGCAAAACCTGCCTCGTTACCGGGGTGAACTCAGGACTTGGTTATGCCATTGCCGCAGAGATGGCACGCCGGGGGGCCAGTATGATCGGCACATGCCGCAGGCTCCACGATGAGACCCGGGAAAAGATAAGACAGCAGAGCGGTTCCGATGAGGTGGATATCCGCGATCTGGACCTGAGCAAACTTGACAGCATCCACAATTTTGTTGAAGGCCTGGACAGGGATGGTATTAAACCTGATGTCGTTGTTTTCAATGCCGGACTGGCCCTGCCTGGTTCACGAAAGACCGATACAGGCCAGGATGAGATGTTCATGGTCAACTACCTGGCCAACGTGATGCTGTGCACACTGATGCTAAACAGGGGGATCATCAGCAGGAGAAACAGTGAAAAACCTTTCAGGCCCCGGCTCATCTTCATCTCCTCCGATTCGCATCAGGGATCATCATTTATCGACTATGATGAGTTCGGCAAGTATATTGATTACGGGGTAAAAAAGGGCATTGCCAATTACAGCTATTTTAAACTCATCCTGAACACTTATGCTACTGAGCTTTCGAGGCACCTTAATCCTGACGGGGTGGATGTGGGTGTGAACGTGATCTGTCCCGGCCCCGTACATTCCAATATTATTAAAGAAGCTCCCTGGCTGCTCAGGATGATCCTCGGTGCCATCTTCAGGGTGATCTTCCGATCCCCTAAAAAAGCCTGCCTCCCGGTGGTCTATATGGCCATCTCGCCCGATTATGAGGGACGTACGAACGAATACCAGCACATGTTCAAACCCAAGCGGATGGATGACAAGGTCTATATTCCTGAAGAGGGAGAAAAACTCTGGCGTAGGTCATATGACGTGTGGAAAGAGATCGATGACAGGATGGAATATCTCAAGGCCTGAGTCCGGCTTCGCCGGGAAATTCTAAACCCTAAACTCTAAATCCTGAGGAAATTCAAAACTTAAAACTCAAAACTTAAAACTCAAAACTTAAAACTCAAAACTAATTTCCGGCACATCCTTCGCTCAGCGATCAGAATTTGAATGGGAGCAGTACCGGCACCTCTTTCTGGTAATCCTTGTATTCGGGCCTCCGCTCAAGTTCGCGCTTTTCCAGCATGGGGATGCTGATGAAGACGAACATCAGGGTCACCGTGAGGGGACCGGCGATCATCCACCATTGGCCATACCCTGCCGACAGGGAAAAGAAATACAGCCCCCACCATGTCATGATCTCCCCGAGGTAGTTGGGATGCCTGCTGTATTTCCACAGGCCCTCCCGCATCAGCCTTCCCTTGTTTTGCGGTTTTGCCCTGAACCTCCTCATTTGCTCGTCAGCTATAAGGGGCAGCCCGATGGCCACTACCATGGTTAGCAGTCCGACAAAAAACCAAATATTAATACCTATGCCGGGGCCCCTGAAAATATGGACCATCGACATGCAGGCCAGGAACACCATGATGGTGGGGAAGAGGTGGATGCCGAGGAAACTCACAATCCAGTATAGTTTCGGGAAGTTCTTCCTGAAATCGCGGTAACGCCAGTCTTCGTGCTTCAGTCCCGGCCAGCCGCGGTAAAAGTTCAGGGTCAGCCGCAATCCATACAGGAACACGAGTATAAGCACGGTCATCTCCAGAGCATCCAGTGCCTCAAGGGGCCGTGCCAGGAAAACAGCGATCACAAAGGGCTGCACGCTCCAATAGGGGTCGTACATGGAACTGTTATTGAAGATCACCGAGAAGATGTACACCACTACGGTACCGATCACATCGGCGATGAGTATCTTCCACAAAAGATGATAATCTGGGATATATTCCCAGGTATAGACCACCACCAGTATGGCAATGGCATAAATGAACAGTGTGGTGATAATGCCGCTTGCTTTTTTCATTTTTTAATGTTTAAATGTTGAATGAGTTTAACATTAATCATACAGGTCGATAAATTCATATCCGTTTCCCGACCATTCAAGGAAACGTTTCATATCCTCTATGCTGATCACCAGGCTGGCAGTGTTGATGTTCGGGTGAAAACTGACCCTGTCCTCCTTCAGCAGGTTTTTGTCGATAAAAAGGTAAACATGGTCTTCTGTATCATTGATCAGACCGAAAAGGGAAACGGATCCTCCCTCCAGCCCAAGGTATTTTTTCAGCCTTTTCGGGGAAGCAAAGGTCAGTTTCCCCTGTTTGAGCCTTTTCTCAAGGTCGTGGATGTCGAGCTGGTAACGATGGTCGCTAATCACCAGGTAATGACGGTTGCCTTTGTGGTTACGGAAGAAGATGTTCTTGCAATGGGCAGAATCGATATCCTTCCAGTATTTCAGTGCTTCCTCAATGGTAGGACCAGGGGGATGTTCATGGTATTCGTATTCTATCCCAAGTTCGTCGAGAACGCCGTAGAGCCGCGGATCGCCGTTCATGATCTGTCTTTTAAAACAAAAATAATGGTTTTAAATAAACCTGCCCCGTATTCTGAAGGGCAGGCATTACTCTCCGCTGGTCTTCATGAATTTCAGTTCGGTGAAGTCAAAATCAGGATTGGGAACATCGACCTGCATTTCAGTTACCTCCCCCTTTTCGTCGATGATGAAGTTCACCAGTCCGGCTGGCAGTGAAGGCACCTTGTCGAATACCAGCTTCCATGTATTGTATTGCCAGTGCGACAGGCTGCCCACGAAGATCTCAGTGGGTTCCAGGTGGAGCATCATTTTCTCTCCTTCCATGTATACTTTTGCATCCCCGTACATCCCGCAATGGTATGTACCGAGGTAGGCCTCCAGCGGCAGGGTGGGCTTACTTTCTTTGGCGCGCTCTTCCTCCGCTTTTTCCTTTTGCTTTGCATCGCGTTCTTCCCCTTGCGCAACCAGGGCCAGGAAGTCGGCGCTCCAGTCCTTATCTTCTTCAGCTCCCAGCAAAACATCAAGGGCCTTGAACTTCATCGGGTAGTAGAGGCTGCTGTTCTTGTTGGTCAGGAACACCATGCCCAGGCCTTCTTCCGGAACGAATGTCGTATTGGAGATAAAGCCGTCGTAACCGCCCCCGTGGCCCAGCACCTTCCGTCCAAGATAATCGAACATCGCCCACCCCAGGCCGTAAGCCTTGAAATGCGTGGAGGGCCAGGTTTCGGCCGACCAGCTGCTCACACCCTGCGGGGTGACAGCTGCCCACATCTCGTCAAACCTGCGTGCCGACAACAGGGTATCACCGTCCGCAGTGATCCCTTTATTAATCTGGAAAGCCAGCCATTTCGTCATATCATTGGCCGAGGAGATCAGGCCTCCAGCAGGTGCGATATTGTCCCAGTTCAGCCAGTTGATGGTGATGATGCTGTCGCCGTAGTCATTATGCGGGGCAGAAACATTATCCATTCCCTGCAGGGCCCTGGTGGAGCTCACTGTGCGGTCCATATGCAGGGGTTCGAGGATCCTTGTCCTGATGAAGTCGTCCCAGCTCATCCCGCTCACTTCCTCAATAATGAGTCCGGCGGCGAGATACATGATATTGCTGTACCCGTATCCTCCCCTGAAACCGAATGATGGCTCCAGGAACCTTGCACTTCTCACCACTTCCTCCCTGTCAAGGTCCGTACCGTACCATAAAAGGTCGCCGCTAAAGGTCCTGAGTCCGCTGCGGTGTGTCAGCAGGTCACGGATGGTGAACTGATCCGAAACATAAGCGTCGTAAAGTTCAAACCAGGGAAGGTGGTCCCTCACCCTGTCGTCCCAGTCCAGTTTGCCTTCATCGACAAGCATGGCCAGGGCTGCAGCGGTAAATGATTTTGAGTTGGATGCCACAGCAAAGAGTGTATTGCCATCCACCCCTTCACCGGTGTTAACATTTCGGGTACCGTAACCTTTGGAAAAAATGATATTCCCGTCCTTCACGATCGCCACGGCCATCCCGGGAACCTTCCATTCGGCTACCGCCTGCTCATAATATTTGTCGAGTTGCCTGAGTTTCCTGTCAAGGTCTTTCTGCCCGAACAGGCTTCCTGCCAACAACAGGAAGATAAATAGCTGTATGATCCTTTTCATATTATTCCTCGTTAAGTCATAAAATTCCGGGTAAAAATAGTATTTTCCATGGTATTGAAAATAAGCCGGACCCGCCTGCGTGTCAGGCTTTACCATTTGCAGTTTTTAGTACACTTTCATTCAGTATTACGGATTGTCAACCCAAACTTGTACAGGTTTCCTGTACAAGCCATTTATCCTGTAAAGGCTGTCCTTATCCATCTTGACCAGGTCCCTGTCGTAGGTCATAAGGCCGTTGGTCTCCGTTTCCACATCTGTGGTCTGTGTATACACAGATGCGGCAAGGCCTTTGCTGACCATCATATTCCTTATGGTATCGTAGTATTGTTCATATTTCATCAGGAGGGAATCAGCGCTTCCCATTTTACGATAGCCCCAGTTTTTCTCTTCCCAGGTGTGGCCTTCCACGAACAGGCCCAGGCCACCGAATTCGCCAAGCACCGAGGCCCTTGTGCTTTCCGGTTCAGGGCAACGGGGATCAGGGTAATGGTGGATATCTATCACATCGCCTGCGCCACGGTCGGCCCAGCCGCTGGTATTGTTCACCAGGCGCGACGGGTCAAGGGTGCGGATGAAATCAACGATCCCGCGGGTGTCGAACTGCCCCCAGCCTTCATTGAAGGGAACCCACATGACGATCGAGGGATGATTATATTTTGTAAGGATCATCCTTTCAAGTTCACATTTGAACTGTTCCGTTTCGGCGGCATTACGCTCCAGGTCAGGCTTGTCGGGTGCCACATAACCCGAAGTGCTTGGCATGTCCTGCCATACCATGATTCCCAGCTTATCACACCAGTAATAGAAGCGACGGTTCTCAATCTTCACATGCTTGCGAAGCATGTTGAATCCCATTTCTTTTGTGGTCAAAATGTCGTATTTCATGGCTTCATCCGTGGGCGGGGTATACAGACCGTCGGGCCAGAAGCCCTGGTCGAGCGGACCGTTGTGGAACAAGATCTCATCATTCAGGCAAAGCCTGACAAATCCCCGATCATCCTTACATGTACCGATGCTGCGCATGCCAAAATAAGTTTGAACGATGTCACTGATCTCTTCACCTTTCAGCAGTGCAATGCTAACCGGGTACAGGAAAGGATCGTCAGGCGACCAGGGCCTGGGATCATTAACGTTTAGGTCGATCTCTTCTCCCGGATCTCCGGTAGCCATCAGCCCGAGGGAATCGTTGTATATTTTCAGCGTGTAACCGCTGTCGGGCAGATGGGCATCCACGATGAATACTACTTTTGATCCGGGGAGGTCAGGAGTAATGAGTACCTGGTCAATAAAAGCACTTCCAACCGGCTCGATCCATACCGTCTGCCATATCCCCGAACTGGGCGTATACCAGATGCCATGCGGGTCCAGCACCTGCTTGCCCCGGGGTTGATAACCCCTGTCGGTAGGATCGCTCACCAGCACTACCAGTTCATTAAGGACTTCTTCGCCGATCAAGCCCGTGATGTTAAAAGTGAAGGGGTCGTAGCCTCCCCTGTGGATCCCTGCTTTATGCCCGTTTATATAAATCTCTGCCTGCCAGTCGACAGCTTCAAAATGCAACAGGATCTCCTTTCCCAGCCATGATTCCGGTACCGGGAATTCCCTGCGATAGCGGATCATATCATCCGGACCCACCGAATCGGCCACACCCGACAGGGAAGATTCTACAGGGTAAGGTACGAGGATCTTTCCCGATTGATGATCAGGGTTTTCTCCATTTCTGAGGAGCTGGTAATCCCAGAGGCCATTCAGGTTCAGCCATTCTTCCCTTACCATTTGCGGTCTCGGATATTCAGGCCACGGCATCATGGGATCGACTTCCGCAGTCCAGCGGGTGGCAAGGGGGCCCGGTGCCGGCTGCCAGACAAATAATTCAGTCCTGTCGCAACCGCTCATCAGGGCAAGCAGCAGGATAAACGTCATTCTTTTCATTGCAAACATCTAATGAATGAGAATGTGAAGGTATGTAATATTTCTGAGGGGAAGCATGCCTCAGATAAAAAACAGGGCTACCCCGCCCACACTGATGAAGGCACCCAGTATTTCAAGCCTGGTGACCTTCTGCCGGAAGAAGATCACTGCCGGGGGGATAATGAGGATGGGGACGATGGCCATGATGGTGGAGGCAACACCGGTTGCCGCATATTTCACTGCCAGGAGAGAGAAAGACACCCCGAGGAATGGGCCGAAAACCGATCCCATGGTTGTGCCGATCATCCCTTTTCGGCTTTTAAAGGCATTCCTGACAAGGTATGTTTTCCCGAGAACAAGGATGATGATGGCAAAGCCGGTCATACCGGCGATGATCCTGATCTGCGTGGCGGCAAACGCATGGTAGTCGCCCATTCCGTACTTGCTGAGCACCAGCCCCACGGCCTGTCCAACGGCACCGCCAAGCGCAAACAACAAACCCCTGACCGGGTAAGAGAGTTTTACGCGTGTCTTCCTCCCATTACCACTGCGGCTGAAAACAGCCAGGGCAATACCACCCACCGTCAGCACCATACCTGTTACTTCAAGCCACGACATGGATTCGCCAAGTAATGCCCAGCCGATAACGGCCGTGATGGGAGGTACGAGGGTCATGATCAGCATGGCGATCCGGGCACTGATATCGGCATAGGCCCTGAAAAGGAAATAGTCTCCGAAGACAAAACCTATGAGCCCGGAAACTGAAAGCCATATCCATTCATGTGGTCCGGCATCCGTCGGGAGGATATGCCCCCGGGCAATAAGGTTAAATGCCGAAAGAAAAATGAATGCAAAGGCCAGCCTGATCATGTTTACCGCCAGCGAACCGATATTCCGGCTGGCCACTTCGAACGACAACGCGGTGATGGTCCAGAAAAATGCAGTAGCAAGGGCTGCAAGTTCACCGGTGTAGTTCGATATATCCATTGCTGAAAAAAAGACCTGTGAGGTTATGGAACCTCACAGGTCGGAATATGCGCGAAGTATGTTTTATTTCATGATGATGAGTTTTTCCTGAATCATGCTGCCGCCGGGGGTTACAAACCTGATCGTATAGAATCCGTCGGGAAGTCCGGTGGTGTTCAGTACAACCTTATTATCGGCAGTCATTTCCTCCATCCTGCTGAGCACTACTTGTCCGAGGCGGTTCAACACCTGGATGCTGATCCCGGCATCACGTTCAGCAAAAAATTCAATGCTGAGGCTTGCCCCTGCGGGATTTGGATACAGGGTCAGTCCTTTCATGAATGGTTCTTCTATCCCCACCGGATCAATGTTCACTGTTAGCTGGGTAGCAATCCCTTCACACCCGGCAGCAGAAGTTTCTGTAAGGTTAACATATCCCGTTCCCGGTCCGCCCCAGGTCACAGAGATCTCATGCGTTCCCTGGCCGGAGGCGATGGTCCCGCCGGTCACGCTCCATTCGTAGCCTGCACCTGCATGCTCAGGGCTTGAATAGGCATGCGTGGTATTCTGGTAAACATACTCGTCGCCCGAGATCAGCGGTTCGGGAAGTGCCTCTATGCTGACCGGATAGGGTTCCGAAACAAGGCCTTCGCCACAGTCATTGATACCCTGTACGGTAATGCTGGCTGCACCGGTATAGGTGTCGCTCCATGTAACACTGGCATCGACTGTGGTGCCGGAAATGATCCCGGCTTCAGGGGGGTCAAGCGTCCAGATATAGGACTCGGCATCGACGGCGCCGTTGGTGGAATAATCCGTGGTTTCCCCAACGCAAACGGCTTCATCCCCGTATGGTGTTGCTGCCTGTCCGGGTTCGGTTACCGGATAAATATAGGCTGTGCCGTACATATCTTTCAGGCAGTAGTCGTTCGTGCCCTTGATCGTGTAGATCCCTTCTTCTGTCTGGTACCCGAAACTGATGGCCGCACCGGTACCGGGAACAATGTTCCCCGTTGGATCTCCGTCAAGATATAGCTCATAATCTATGTCCGTTTCCGAACCATCGAGGGTTACTTCTATGCCCTCGGAGCCTTCACAGTAAGCACTGCCATCGGAGATCCAGAAGGGTGCCGGAACATAATGCGAAGTAGCCGTAAAGGCCTGCGACCAGGTACCGTTTCCACACTGGTTGTTTCCCCTGACCGTGATGTCGATACTGCCGGTGTATGCAGCTGCAACGTTCAGGGTGGCTGTAGTCGAGTTGCCCATGATCGTACCTGCAGCGGCCGGGCTGATGGTCCAGGTATAATCCGTAGTGTTGGGGACTGAATTGGTCGTATATACGTAACCGGTTGTCCCGCTGCAAAGGTCTCCGGGTCCTGAAGGCGTATTCGGAGCCACCGGGGTGGTCATGACCGTAATATAGTTTTCCAGCAGCAGGGTGTCGCTGATGTTGGCATCAGCAACGATCAGCTGAACATCATAAATCCCCGGAGTATTATAGGTCACTGTGGGATTCTCCTCAGTGGATGTGGCAGGATTGCCTCCCTCGAAGGTCCAGTTCCAGGATACGAGCTGACCCATCGATTCATCATAAAAATCAACGGATGTGGTTTCGCAGGGCTCGGTATTGCTGCAACTGAAAGCAGCCGTGGCCTGGAAAGGAATGATATTTTCTATGGGCACCATGGTCCCCTGCAGGATCTCTTTCGAAGATTCATCCTGGAGGAAAGAGACCAGTTCGACATGCTGAGTATTCCAGTTGGCATCAATAGTAAAATTATAGGTGATGATCACCTGGTTGCCCCCTGCAAAGTCAACTGCCGTACCAAAATGATTGGGATACATGGCACGGCAAACATAGTTCAGTTCCGTCTGGTTCTGCCAGTTGTATTGAATCTCGGATTCGGTCAGCACAAGGTGGGCCGTGAGGTTGGCCGGCGGTGTACCACTGTGCAGGTCAATTACCACCGTCACATCGTAGGTCAAGCCATTATTCTGCCCGAAGATGGATGCGGTATAGTCGCATGGAATGGCAATGCGCTGGTTGTACAACGGCAGGTAGTTGTTGTACATGCTTTGTGTTGCACTTCCACCGACATACTCCAGGACCCCATCAAAATGTGCAGTCGGGTAACCCGGAACATTGTAATAAGAGTTCCTGTAGTTGGATGCCGTATTGGCAAAAGCATCACCATTATGGTATTCGATCACGGCCACATCGCAACCGGCAGCTACCAGGTCATCAGCCCCCATGGCTGCTCCCGGACAATACCCGCACCAGGTGCCGGTGGCAATTTCAAGAATGACACGCTCACGCGGGACCTGCTGTGAAAACGCAGCCGTCGTGAAAAGAATGATCAACAGGGTAATAAATACTTTTTTCATGTTGTTAGGATTGATTTGATTTTATTTGACCGGCTAAGATAAAAACTTAAATAAATAGATATGTAGGTAACTCTGTGAAATTGTGCCCGGTAGGGAAATTTATAAGCTTTCTAAATAATAGAGGCAACATCAGGATACAACAGGCCTGGCAGGGAATGCTACCCGATGGCCATATTGTCATCCCAGTGCATCTTGGGAGGGATGGCACCTTTATGGATGCCTTCAACGAAACTGTCGACACATTTTCGAAGATCCTCATGGTACCCTCCTTCCAGGATGGCGAAAATATCGGAGAAAGACCTCCGCAGCCTGAAAGCAGTTTCATAATAGGTACGGAGCGAAATATTCAGGTCGAGCACCTTGTCGTCCGAAAAAGCATCGAAACCGGCAGAGATCCCGATCACATCAGGGTAGAATTTCCTCGCCAGGGAAATAGCCTTGTCGACAGCTTCCAGGAATTCCCTGTCGCCATTACCCGGGTAGAGCGGGAAGTTTGCCGTATATCCGACGCCCTTCCCTTTCCCGATCTCGATGGGTGAGCCGGTAAAAGGAAATGCATTCTGCTGATGGATGGAGCAATAGAACACATCGTCGCGCTCATAGAAGATCGACTGTGTACCATCGCCATGATGGCCATCAATGTCAAGGATGAAAACCCTTTTCCCTTCCGCGGAGAGTTTTTGAGCAGCAATGGCCATGTTGTTGAATAAGCAGAGTCCGTGGGCAATATTTGCATCAGCATGGTGGCCAGGGGGCCGGACAGCGGCAAAGGCGCCGTTTTCAGCAGCCATTACACTGAGGCCAACTGCTGTCTTGGCAGCCTCCCAACTGTCGGGGTTCAGGCGCACTTCGGCAACATATTCTTCCTGCTCACAGGCCTGCCTGATCCTTTCGATATACGGCCGTGTATGTACAAGACCCATCAGGCTTTCACCATCCGCTTCCGTGTTGGGGAGATCAACGAAACCGGCCAGCCTGTATGGGCCTTCAGCGTCGCACTCAACATTGTGTTTCAGAAACTTATCATGAAACAGGATCTCCATCTGCCATGTATTTGCCGCCAAAATTAAAAAAATAATCCTGACCGGCTTTCGCGTGGCCTCTATTAAGCTTCATAATTGCACTTAATCCTGATTGCTAAAAATTGAAGCCGGCTGTCAAGGCCGGCTTCAATTCGCCTAATGTAATGTTTAACTAAAACTGTTATGGCAGGTAGTAAATCGCCAAAAGTTTCGCTGTAAAACCTTGACTAAATTATCAACAGGTCAGATTAATTCCCATTTCATATTGACAAATGGGGCATATGGGTTAATCATCAGTACCATTTTCCTAACGCATGGATGACACCGGGTTTGCCCTTTAATTCAATTATAATTAATTTAGGCAGACCGCTATGATAATTCAGAAATCAATGAACAGGAAAACCGCCCTTATAACCGGTGCATCAGGAAAAATAGGTTTTGCTATTGCACGGAATATTGCCAAACTTTCAGGATTCAGGGTCATCCTGGTCGGCAGGGACGAGGCCGGGCTGGAAGATGCCTGCCAGAGGATCAATAACGATACCGGCAATGCTGATGCAGATTATATGCTGGCAGACCTTTCACTCCGGGATGATATTCGGGCGCTGGCCCGAACCTGGGATGGCCCGCTTCACATTCTTATCAACAATGCGGCTGCATGTCCACAAAGCAAAACCCTCAACCGTGAGGGACTTGAAATGCAGTTTGCCACCAATATACTTGGCTACTACAGGATGATCAAGGCTTTTGAGCCTATCCTGACCACCTCGGCACCGGCACGTATTGTCAATGTAGCAAGTTACTGGGCCGGTGACCTCGACATGGATGACCTTGAGTTCAGGCGCAGGTACTACAACAACAATACCGCCTATCGGCAGTCGAAACAGGCCGACCGGATGCTCTCGGCCGCATTTGCGAAAAAATTCATTGATCAAGGGATTACCGTAAATGCTTGTCATCCAGGGGATGTAAATTCAAAGTTGAGCAACAGCCTTGGCTTTGGGGGTCATGAAAGCCCGGACCAGGGTGCAGCTACACCTGTCTGGCTGGCTACCGCCGAAGAGGTGGAAGCCGTCAGCGGGAAATATTTTGAAAACAAATCCGTTCAGGCATGCAGGTTCTCTGCCGACATAAAGGCTTGCATGAAACTGGCCGATATTTGCAGCAGGTATTGAACCGGCTTGCCAGGCTTGAACCATCATCTTTCCCGGAACATTATTCCTCCATAAATGTTATTATAAGATAGAAAATAATATTGATGTGGCTTTAAAAATAACATATATGTTCATTATGATGGGGCTACTGGGCAGTCCTGCCGCCATGGGGCAAAATCACGGGACAGGTCCGGACAAGATCGATTCCGCAACTTTTGCATCAGGATGTTTCTGGTGCACCGAAGCAATTTTCCAGCGGGTGAACGGTGTCACCACTGTTGCGTCCGGGTACACGGGCGGACATGTCAAAATCCCCTCATACCGTGAAGTCAGCAAGGGTACAACCGGCCATGCCGAGGCCGTGCTCATCACATATGATCCGTCAGTGATCTCATACACTGAGCTTCTCGAAATCTTTTTCATGACCCATGATCCCACCACCCTGAACCGTCAGGGTGCCGATGTGGGCACACAATACCGCTCTGCCATTTTTTATCACAACCAGGAGCAGCGAACCACTGCGGTTGAGGTTATCGATAAACTCAATGCGTCAGGGGCATGGGAAGACCCCATTGTCACGGAAATCACCCCTGCAGGGGAATTCTTTGTGGCGGAAGATTACCATCAGGAGTACTTCAACAACAACCGGACCGCGCCATACTGCAATTTCGTGATCGTGCCCAAACTCGAAAAGTTCAAAAAAGTATTTTCCGATAAACTGAAAGAACAATAGCCAATCAGGGTAATCCATCACCAGAGATCCTGATCTCATAGGAACCCCATTGATATTTACATTTTACATTTTATACTTTAGAATATTTTTCCTTTTCCCTTTTTCCTTTTTCCATTTTCCATTTTCCATATTCCATAAAGGATGGCCTCCCCTGCGGCCAGCCGGCCTCCTGGAAATGTTTCAACAAGCGCTACGCGCTTGAAATTTCTTTATTCCCGTCCTTGCTACAACTTATGAACCGCTACGCGGTTCAGCTTTCGTCCGGGATTTGCCAACCACGCATTACCAAAGTCCCAATATCCCCTGGTCTCAAAGTTGGGTGTGCGCTTTACGTTGTGCCGCCTGCAGTATGTGAATCTCATATCTCATTACTCATATCTCATTACTCATATCTCATCCCCATTTTCCTTTTTCCTTTTTCCATATTCCTTTTTCCATATTCCTTTACTTTGCCTACCTTTGAAATCCCTTTACCATTTCAAACCGATCATAAAATTCATTAAACCTGTCCATAATGAATACTGCATCAAATGATGGCCTGAGCATTCAATTCCTGGGAGCTGCCGGCACCGTTACCGGATCAAAGACCCTTATCAGCAACGGCGACAAGAAAATACTTGTTGACTGTGGGTTATTCCAGGGTCTGAAACACCTCAGGGCGCTGAACTGGCAAGCTCTGCCATTCGATGTTTCGGAGATCGATGCGGTAATCCTCACGCATGCCCATCTTGATCACACGGGATACCTGCCCAGACTCGTCAACCAGGGGTTCAGCGGGCCGGTGTACGGGTCGGCGCCAACCTGTGAGATCACCGAAGTACTGCTGCTCGACAGCGCCAAGATACAGGAAGAAGATGCCGAACATGCCAACAGGGAAGGTTACTCCAGGCATAAGCCGGCCAAACCGCTCTATGACCTGGAAGATGCCAAGAATACCATTCCTTTGCTGAGGCCACACCCGGAAGATGAATGGAAACAAATCGACGAGGACATCAGGTTCCGTTTCAGGAACAACGCCCACATCATCGGTGCAACCTATGTGGACTTGGAGATGAACGGCAGGCGGATCGTTTTTTCAGGCGATATCGGCAGGACGGACGATCCTATGCTTGAAGTACCTGACCGGCCTGAAAAAGCAGATTACGTGATCATCGAATCCACTTACGGTGACCGCATTCACCCGCATATCGACAATGAAGAACAGTTCAGGGACATCCTGCACAGGGTCGCGGGAAGGAACGGCATCCTGATTGTGCCGAGCTTTACCGTCGACAGGGCACAGGACTTCATGTACCTTTTCTGGAAGCTCGAACAGGCCAGGGAAATCCCGGAGATCCCGATCTACCTCGATTCCCCCATGGGAATCGATGTGAGCAAGGTTTTCAACAAGTATTACCGATGGCACAAGCTGGGTCCCAAAACCTTTGATGAAGTTTTCAGGAACACGAAAATGGTGAGGTCGTTCAGGGAAACGGAGCAACTGGCATCTGACAGCCGGCCAAAGATCGTTATCGCCGGCAGCGGGATGATGAACGGGGGACGCGTGCTGACCTACCTGAAACGCCACCTGGGTAATCCGGATTCAACCATCATCATCCCAGGATACCAGGCCGAAGGTACCCGTGGCAGGTCGATCCATGATGGTGCGCACGAGATCAAGATCCATGGCGAATACTATCCTGTCCGTGCCCATATCGAAGATATCCGCACCATGTCGTCGCATGCCGACCAGGCGCAGATCATAAACTGGCTTGCCGGTCTGAAGCAAAAGCCGGCAAAGGTCTTCATCAACCACGGAGAACCCAGATCGGCCGATGCCCTGCGTGTGAAGATCAGGGATACCTTTGGATGGGAAGTGGTAATACCCCAGTTAATGGATGTATTCCCCATCGTGTAAAATATCTTTTCAATTTTTTACCCTGTTGGATGCAGGCAGGATCATTCGGGTAAGATGCTATTCTTTAATTTTTGTTATATAACTGTCTTCCTGTCATTTACAAGAATTCTTCCCTAAGCATATTACTGATGTAAAGCCGTAATAAAGATCATTGAATCAGGCCCCGGACTGCATTTTTCATATGGGATGAAATTTTTTTTCTTTCCAAAGAATTTTGCATTTAAACAACTAATGCGTATATTTGAACGAACGAACAACTTATTACTAACCCAAAATTAACGACACATGAGAAAATTTACACTTTCTTTGCTGGTACTTCTTGTATCAGTATTTTTTATTAACCAGGGTGTGTTTGGACAGGCCAAATACACCAAAACCACAGAGATAGTCAAGTCAGCGACTCCGTACGTACAGCCTGTCAAAACAGGAGACAACTTCATGGCTGACATGTATTCCATTGACTTTGAGGATGAAGCGGACTTCACGTTTGACTTTACGCCATGGACAGCTGTTGATGTTGACCTGCTTCCGACCTACGGGATGACGGGTGTGACCTGGCCGAACGCCGGTGACCCGCAGGCATTCATCGTATTCAACCCTGCCACAACCGATCCTCCGCTTACCGACGACCCCGAAATCCAGCCACACTCCGGAGATAAATTCGGGGCCTGCCTGGCTTCGGTACCAAGTGGCGGTTCTGGAAATGACGACTGGTTCATTTCTGATCTTGTCAGCGTGGGCAATGGCGCTTCCTTCAATTTCTGGGCAAAATCGTATACCGATGCCTATGGACTTGAAAGGTTCAATGTTGCCGTATCCACAACAACCCCCGACCCGGGAGAATTTACGGTTATTTCAGGCGCAACATACGTTGAAGCTCCGATTGTATGGACCGAGTATAACTATGACCTCTCGGCCTATGCCGGCCAGGACATTTACGTCGCCATCCAGTGCGTGACCTTCGATGCATTCGTTTTCATGATCGACGACCTGGTCATTGACCCTGGCACGGTTGCCGGGCCATGTGAAAACTTCGATGCCCTTACACCGGGCGGCTATGTGGCCGAACAGCTGGGCGGCTACTGGACCACATGGACCGGAAATCCGGGCGGTTCCGACGATGCCATGGTCACCGATGCCAACTCCAACAGCCCGAGCAACTCTTTCGTGGTTGATGCCGGCGCTGTCGACCTGATCTTCCAGTTCGGCGATGAAGCCATCACAACAGGCATGTGGATGTATTCTCACTACATGTATGTACCGACTGGTTATTCCGGCTACTTTAACGTTCAGTCAGATCCCACACCGGGTGTCGACTGGAACATTGAACTTTATTTTGACGATGGAGGCACAGGCTCATTTGCCGGGCAGAGTACCGAAACTTTCACCTATACCCAGGATGTATGGTTCATGGTGGAGATCATGTACGACCTCGACGGTGGAATGGGATATGTCTATTTCGACGGTGTCCAGATCATCGAATTTGAAAACACCCTGTCCATCGGCGGTATCGACTATTATGGTGCCGATTCAGGTGGTGACCCGGGTGCTTACTACGATGACGTCTGCTTCATGGAATATGTTCCGGCAGGACCATGCGAAAACTTCGACGGACTGGCCGTGGGCGATTATGTAGCGGTTGAAGTCGACGGATGGACCACATGGAGCAACAACCCGGGATCGGCAGAAGATGCCCTCATTACCGACCTGTATTCCTACAGCCCAAGCAACTCCTACGTTGTTGAAGGCTCGACCGACCTGGTACAGCTCTTCGATGATGCCAACATCACCACAGGAAAATACCACTACAGCAACATGATGTATGTTCCTACGGGATACTGCGGGTATTTCAACCTGCAGAAGGATGTGGTACCCGGCGTGGAATGGGGCTTCCAGGTTCAGTTCGACGTTGACGGAACGGCATCCGCCGATGCCGGTGCTGCCGGTGCAGCTGAATTCTCCTTCACCTTCGACGAATGGCATATGAACGAACTCATCGTTGACCTCGACCTTGACATGGCCGAATACTGGTTCGACGGTGTGCTGATGGTCTCATGGCCATGGTCACTGGGTACCTTCGGAACACCCGGGGCCATGACCCTTGGCGGTGCCAACTACTATGCATGGGCTTCGGCCGGTAATTCACCGCAGGCTTACTTCGACGATGTATGCTTCGGCGAATATGTGCCTACGGCTGATTGCGAAGATTTCGATGCGCTGACACCGGGCGATTATGTTGCCTTACAACTGGGTGGCTACTGGACCACATGGACAGGAACTCCGGGCGGTGCCGACGATGCCATGGTCACCGATGCCAACTCCAACAGCCCGAGCAACTCGTTCGTGGTTGATGCCGGAGCCATCGACCTGATCTACCAGTTCGGCGATGAAGCTATCGCAACAGGACAGCACCTGTATTCACACTATATGTATGTACCTTCGGGTTATTCAGGATACTTCAATGTACAGGCTGATCCCACACCGGGAGTCGACTGGAACATTGAACTCTATTTCGACGACGGCGGCACAGGGTCATTTGCAGGCCAGAGCACCGAAACCTTTACCTATACGCAGGATACCTGGTTCATGGTCGAGATCAACTACGACCTTGATGCAGGACTTGCACAGGTATTGTTCGACGGTGTGCTGATCGTTGAATTCGAGAATACGCTGACCATCGGAGGTATCGATTATTACGGTGCCGATTCGGGCGGCGACCCGGGCGCATACTATGATGACGTATGCTTCGGCGAAGGATGGATCATCACCGGTATTGAAGAACCCGGCGTGGCTACGGCTTCAGCCCTGATCTTCCCGAACCCGGCCACCGAAAAGATCACGATCCAGTCAACTAAGGTTATTGATGAAGTCAGGATATACAACAATATGGGTCAGTTGGTATATTCAGGCGAATTTAATAATAGCCAGGTAATGGTGAACACTTCAACGTTTATCACCGGCATGTACATCGTACAGATCAAATCCGGCAATGACATTGAAGTGAATAAGCTTATCATTGAGTAATAAGTTTAGGGGTAGGATTATCAAAAAGGGGCTTCGGCCCCTTTTTTTTTTATGGCAGGATTGCTGCCGGTGAATGCAATAAATCCATGCTGGGCATGTTAATGAGCATAGACAGGGGGGAGAGGAAATAAATTGTATCTTTGTTTCAACAATAAACACTTCATCATGATGAAAAGCTTTGCTTTCACAATTATCGGCATCTTCCTTATCGGATCCGTGTTTTCACAGGAGTCATTCGAGTCGACCATCCGCAAATTCAACATCGGTGTCGGGGTTTCGACCGATATATGGCTCGGGCTTCCGGAAGGAATGGAAACAAGGTTGATCAACCAGGGTGCCCAGGTCAACGGTATGTACAACTACAGGATCAAGGAAAGCGTGATCTACCTTGCCGGTGGTGTCGGCATAGGAATGCATAACCTGTACTCCAACAGTTATATTGAGGATGTGAAAGCTGATTCGATAGCATTCATCCCGATCCAGGACGATATTGCCTACAAGAAAAGCAAGATATCCCTCGCCTATATCGATGTTCCGCTGGAGTTCCGGATAAAGACGAAGAAGCACTTCCGCATGGCTTTCGGGTTTAAGTTCGGATTCCTGGTCAATGCCCACGCCAAATACAAGGGCAATCGATTTACTGTTGATGATGACGGAACGGCATTCACCGATGGAACCTCTGTAAAGGAAAAGCAAAAGGACATCAGGCAGGTGGAAAGTTTCCGTTACGGCCCGACCTTCAGGATCGGGTACAAATGGATCAACCTTACGGCTTATTACCAGTTATCAAAGGTGTTCAAGGTTGACAGGGGACCGCAAATCTACCCAGTCACGATCGGGCTGGCCGTGATCCCCTATTGATCATCCTTCGGTTAATAATACATGATCAAAAGGTAAGTGCCAAGGAACCCGATCAGGTAACCGGCATAAACCTGGGCGTCGGTATGTGTTCCGGCACGCAGTCTCGCGTACCCAACGATCCCTCCCAGGAAAACCGTTGCAAAGATCAGCCAGCTCATATCAATATGCAATACAAGGTGCAGGCCGGTCAGTATGCCCACGACCCCTCCAATGGATACCGTATGTGCACTCACTTTCCAGAAAACATTGATAATTAGCGTAACCAGGGCCAGCAGTGCTGCCCCCAGCAGGCTATAATAATACACCGGGGAAATGTTGATCTGCCTGATCATATAAAACGAGAGGAAGAAAAAAAGCGTTGCTGCCAGATAGGGGTACAATCGCTCCTGGCGTTTTTCCACCATCAGGCTGCTGATGAGTTTCAGCCTGAACATGCCATAAAGTGCGATCATGGGAAATATGGCGGAGGTAAGTAATACCAGCAAAACGATCTTCCATTTTGCCTCGTCAGGGATCATGAGTGCGAAAAATGCCCTCATGTTGATCAGTACCGCAATCAGGTAGGTGGGTATCAGCAGGGGATGAAAGACAACGGAGATGATCCTGGCAAGGCGTGTTTCCATGATAAATTTTGTTGCACAAAAGTAAATGAAAACATTAAATCAGGCCTGCTATAATTCCTTCCTCAGTCGGGCCACGGGAATATTGAGCTGTTCCCTGTACTTGGCCACGGTGCGACGGGCAATGTTATAACCCTTCTCTTTCAGGACCTTGGTGAGATGCTCGTCGGTATAGGGCTTGCTTTTATTCTCATGCTCGATACAGTCGCTCAGGATTTTCTTGATCTCCCGGGTCGAGACCTCTTCGCCCGATTCGGTTTGCATGGATTCCGAGAAGAAACTCTTTAACAGGAATGTACCGAAAGGCGTTTGAACGTATTTGCTGTTGGCTACCCTGGAGATGGTGGAGATGTCAAGCCCGACGATATCGGCTATATCCTTGAGGATCATTGGCCTAAGTTTTGTTTCATCACCACTGAGGAAATAGTCGCGCTGAAACTCCATGATGGCATTCATGGTAACCAGCAGGGTATTCTGCCGCTGACGGATGGCTTCCATGAACCACCTGGCCGAATCGATCTTCTGCTTGACGAACATAAAGGCCTCTTTTTTCTGCTTATCCTTTTTATTGCCGGCATAAGCCTCGAGCATGTTCATATAGGTGCGGCTTAACCTCAGTTCGGGCATATTCCGGGAGTTCAGGCTCAGGTCAAGGTCGCCGTTGGTATTGTAAATGATGAAGTCGGGGATGACATACTGGTTCGTCTTGCTTGTTTCGCTAAGCGAATTACCGGGTTTGGGATTTAGCTTCAGCACTTCGCTCAGGGCATCTTTCAGCTCCTCCTCCGTAACCCGGGCCTTCTTCATGATCTTATCGTAATGCTTCTTGACGAACTCGTTGAAGTGGTTCTCCAGGATCATGATGGCAAGGTCGACCGATGGATTTTGCTCGTCCTGTTTCCTTCTCAGCTGGATGAGCAGGCATTCCTGCAGGCTCCTTGCCCCAACACCGGCCGGATCAAATTCCTGCACGATCTCCAGCACGTGCAGGATCTCATCGTCCGACACATGGATATTCTGGGAAAAAGCCAGGTCGTCGACCATGGCGCTGATATCCCGCTGAAGGTAACCCGAATCGTCAAGGTTCCCGATAATCGTTTCCGCAACGGCACGCTGTGTATCGGTAAGTGTTCTCAGCCCAAGTTGCGAGAGCAGCAAATCATGGAAACTGAGTCCTGATGCAAATGGGATATCCCTGTGCTCATCATCGGGACCCGTATTGGAAGTGCTGGTCTTGTATGAAGGGATATCGTCCTCATCGAGATAATCATCAAGGTCGAACTCATCATCCTTGCTATCGTATTCCTCCTCATGTTGCTCTTCTCCGGTATCTTCTCCGCTCTCGGAAAAGTCCGACTCTTCCTCCTCACTTCCGCTTTCCTCCAGGGCAGGGTTTTCCTCAATCTCCTGTTTAATTCTCTGTTCAAGTGCCATGGAGGGGATCTGCAGCAGCTTCATCAGCAGGATCTGCTGTGGCGACAGCTTTTGCAGAAGTTTTTGTTGTAGTCTTTGATTCAGCATAATAAATATCCCCTCCGGGGGTAATGATTACCTTTCCGAAAATAATAAATTAGCGATTAATAACAAAAAAATAAACCCTTAAAAAGGCCCTGAAGGATCAGAATTCTGCATTTTGCGGCGCCCTCGGGAATGGGATCACATCCCGTATGTTCCCCATGCCGGTGATGAACAGCATCAGGCGCTCAAAACCCAGTCCGAAACCGCTGTGTGGTACGGTACCAAACTGCCTGGTTTCGAGGTACCACCATAAACTTTCAATGGGGATTCGCAGCTCCCTGATACGGTTCATCAACCTGTCGTAATTCTCTTCACGCTGCGACCCCCCGATGATCTCCCCGATCTGCGGGAAGAGAACATCCATGGCCCGCACCGTCTTGCCATCGTCATTCTGCTTCATGTAGAAAGCCTTGATACCCAAGGGATAATCAGTGATGATAACAGGCTTTTTATAGTGTTTTTCCACCAGGTAGCGCTCGTGCTCCGACTGAAGGTCGGCACCCCATTGCTCTACCGGGTAGACAAATTTTTTCTTCTTGTTGTAATTGGAGTTCTTCAGCACCTCAATGGCTTCGGTGTAGGTGATACGCTCGAAGTCTTCGGCCAGTACGAATTCAAGACGTTCAATGAGGTCCATGGGCGAGCGGTCCTGCTCCTTCTTGTTCTTTTCCTCATCTTTCAGCCGGTTGTTCAGGAAGTCGAGATCTTCGCGGCAGTGCTCCAGTGCATAATGCACCAGAAACTTAAGCATGTCCTCTGCCAGGTCCATGTTGTCATGGATATCGGCGAAGGCCACTTCAGGTTCGATCATCCAGAATTCGGCCAGGTGCCGCGAAGTATTTGAATTCTCTGCCCTGAAGGTAGGTCCGAAGGTATATACTTTGGTCATGGCCAGGGCGGCAAGCTCGGCTTCGAGCTGCCCTGAAACAGTGAGGTTGGTTTCCTTCCCGAAAAAGTCCTTCCTGAAGTCGACATTACCCTGCTCATCAAGTGGCGGATCCCTGGGATCAAGTACCGTAACCCTGAACATCTCCCCGGCCCCTTCAGCATCGGAACCCGTGATGATCGGGGTATGTATATTATAGAAGCCCCTGTCGTTGAAAAACTTATGGATCCCAAAGATCATGGCATGCCTGATGCGGGTGATCGCCCCGAAGGTTGAAGTGCGGAAACGCAGATGCGCCTTTTCCCTGAGGAACTCCAGGCTGTGCTTTTTAGGCTGCAGCGGGTAGAGGTCGGGATTGGCCATGCCCAGCACCTCGATATGGTCGGCCTGCAGTTCATTGGCCTGTCCGCTGCCCGCAGATTCAACCAGCATGCCTTCAACAGAAATGGAAGCCCCGGTGTTGATCCTGTCTAGCACGTCCTGACCGATCTTTGCCACCTCGGCCACTACCTGCAGGTTCTGAATGGTCGATCCGTCGTTCAGTGCAATGAAGGCAACGTTCTTACTCTGACGTTTGGTCCGTACCCAGCCCATGGCCTTAACCCTGACGTTGATTCCCGTGGACCTGACAAGGTCAACGATGTCGGTCCTTCTCAACTTTGAATGGTTTTCTTTCCTGTGACTTGTCATGCCGGCAAAATTAATCACTTTTTAAAGGCCAAACGAAGGTGTTGCAGCAGATTTTTGCCTGCCTCGGCCCAAATGTATTAAATTTGGTGCAGGAAAGGCATTGATGTGCAGCGATAAGCAGATACCAAATCCTTTTGATAGTCAGCGGCCGCTCATTATCGCAGGACCCTGCTCGGCCGAATCGGCAAAACAGGTGATGGATACTGCTATGGCCCTTAAAGATATTCCCGGGCTTTTCGCCTTCAGGGCCGGTTTATGGAAACCGCGCACCCGTCCCGGCGATTTCGAGGGAGTGGGCGAAAAGGGGCTGTTGTGGCTCACGGAAGCCAAAAGGGCCACCGGGCTTAAACTGGCGGTTGAGATCGCCACACCTGCGCATGCCGAAGCCTGCCTGGCTGCGGGGGTGGATTTTCTCTGGATCGGTGCACGCAGCGTAGTGAATCCCTTCCTGGTCGACGATATTGCCAGGGCGCTCAGCGGAAGCAATATAGGCGTCATGGTCAAGAACCCGGTCAACCCCGACATCGGTCTTTGGTCCGGGGCCATCGAACGATTGATGAAAAAAGGTATATCCAGGCTGGCGGCGGTGCACCGCGGCTTCAACATATATTTGAGCAAACCCTACAGGAATGCCCCCCTGTGGGAGATCCCGCTTGAGATGATGGCCATCTTCAGGGAACTTCCGATGCTTTGCGACCCCAGTCATATCGGCGGGAAGAGGGAAATGCTGGCTTCCATTTCGCAGAAGGCCCTCGACCTGGGAATGGACGGACTGATGGTCGAATCGCACATTAACCCTGCCAAAGCCCTGACTGATCCTGCCCAGCAGGTAACCCCCGGGGAGCTGGCCAGGCTGGTCGGTGGATTGAAAACCAGGAAGTCCGGGGTAACCAAAGGCGTTGCTTCACTCGAAAAGTACCGTACCAGCATTGATGAACTGGACGAACAGTTGCTTGAGTTAATTTCCAGGAGACTTGAGGTGGCCGGATATATCGGGGAACTGAAAAAGGCCCATGACCTTGCACCCTACCAGCCCGAACGTTGGGCCAGGTTATTGGAGGATCGAATGGAAAAAGCTTCAACACTCAGGCTTGACCCGGATTTTGTTAAAAAAATCTTTACCCTCCTCCATAAGGAATCTCTCGGAAGGCAGGGGGAAGTAATAGATCACTGAGTGCAGGCTCAGATCCAGTTTTTCCGCTTGAAATAAAGCAGCATCACCACTACGATCACCACCATCGAGGCCATCACGATGAAAAATGAATTGGGATCATCCTGCAGGGGAAGGCCGATATTCATACCGTAAAGGCCGGTGATAAAGGTCAGGGGAAGCAAAATGGTGGAGAAAAAGGTGAGCACCTTCATGATGTCGTTGATCTTGTGGGCCTGCAGCGAATCGAAGGTTTTGGAAAGGCCCTCAATGAGTTCCTGGTAGTCTTCGGTCATGTCCCACATCTTCTGGTAGTAGTCGAGGATGTTCCCCCAGTAGTCTTCCATGTTCTCGGCAAAACCCTCGATCTTCCCGGTTTCGAAACGCTGGAAAAGGGGCAGCTGTGGCTTGAAGATCGTATTGAGCAGAATGATATTCTTCCTGGTGACCGAGATCCTTTCGATCGTATCCCTGGCTTTCTTACTGAAAAGCTCGGAGTTGAGAAACTCAACATCATTGCCCACTTTGCGAAGCAGGATCATGGTTTCGCGCATCAGCCGCTCGAGGATGAGGTAAAGCAGCGCATCGGATGTACCCACCTCGAGGTCTTCCTTTCTTGCATCCTTTTCCTGTGCTTCCCTGAACATGTTCATGACCACCCAGTGCGAACTCCCGATGGTAATGATGTAATCGTCGCCCCAGAATATCTTCACCTCCTTGGTCTGGAGGAACTTTCCCGATTTGTCGAAGTTAGGGAAATGCAGGATCATGAAATAATAATCATCGTAGATGTCGACCTTTGGTCGCTGGTTGAGTTTCGAACGGCAGTCTTCAAGGTCGAGGGGGTGAAAATGGAAGTTATCAGCAAAGAATTTCAGATCATTCTCGTCCGGGTTCAGGGCGTGATGCCATCTCAGGGTCCCTATTTTGATGGTCTCGATCATTGTGCTTTCGGATAAGAATGATGGACGGGTGCGGTGTCTCGGCCTTCAAAAGTATAAAAAAATCGGGATAACAGGTATGCCCGCCACGCTTTTAAACGAAAAAGGGCCTCAAGGGTTACCCTTTCGGGACCATCCAATGAACGCGTAATTCCCGCCGGGTGCGACAGATCCGGAAATGGATGAAGTATTTTTATTGATCCCTCCAGGCAAAAGTGGCCAGCAGGTGCTCGATATCCTTTTTGAGGAACCCGATCACCGGGGCAAGGGAATCGTTGTTCGGTACCACGTCGAAGTACAGTGCCCCCCTTACGAAATGCTCTGCACTGTCGGTGATGAAGAACTGGCAGGGCGAGGCGGCCCCCACACCCTCAATGTAATAGATGAGTCCGTAGATATCCCTTTCCCGGTCGAGGATGAGGCTGTCGTTGATCGAACTGGCCTTGGGAATGTGCTTCATCACGAAACGCCTCGAATCTTCAAGGTATTCAACGAGATTGCCATCGACTACCTTGTAGCTCAGGTGTATCCTCCCCCTGAATTCGGGGTAATCGATGTTGAGCCAGTAGGGTTCATCAGGTGCATAGGTATCTGGGCTCAGGCGGGCATAAACAGGATACTCGAATGTGTAGGGGAATGTTGAATCGAAGGCGGTATACTGATGTTCAGGCAGTTCGATCCTGAAATACCCGCGCGGTTTGGGAGTATAAGGTTCATGGCATGCAGTGGCGAAGGCCAGCAGCATGATCAGCAGGCATATGTTCCTGTACTTAATCATTCCCTTCCCGCTTGATGCTTACCCTGATGCGTTTTATGCGTTTGGGATCGACTTCAATGACCCTGAAAACAAAATTCCTGAAAGTGGTTTCCTCTCCCTGCCCGGGGATCTTACCTTCCAGTTCGAGGATAAGGCCGGCAAGTGAATCGGCATCACCCTTTACGGAGTCGAAGAGATCATCTTCGAGACCAAGGATCCTGCAGAAATCATTGATGGTGGTCTTTCCTTCAAAGATATAGGTATTGTCGTCGATCTGCTCGTAAACGAACTCTTCGACACCCATGTCCGACTCGTCGGTGATCTCGCCCACGATCTCTTCCAGCACATCTTCGAGGGTGATGATTCCCGATGTTCCGCCGTACTCGTCGACAACGATGGCCAGGTGTATCTTTTTTTCCTGGAATTCCTGGAGCAGGTCGTTGATCTTCTTGTTCTCAGGGACGAAGAAGGCGTCCCTGATGAGTTTCTGCCATTTGAACTGTGCCTTCTTGTCGACGTGGGGCAGGAGGTCTTTCACATAAAGCACGCCCTGGATATTGTCGAAACTTTCCTTGTACACGGGTATCCTCGAGAAGCCTGACTCAACAATGGTTTCAAGCACCTCCCTGAAATTGTCATCGATGTCGATGGCCACCACGTCGACCCTCGAACGCATGATCTCTTTCACCTCTGTATCACCGAACTTCACAATTCCCTGCAGTATTTTCTTTCCCTCTTCGGGAGTGGTCTCGCCGGCAGTGATCTCAATGGCATCCGACAATTCGCTCCTGCTGATGGGGTGTCCCTTATTGGATATCTTCCTGTCGAGGAAAGAAGTGGATCGAACGATGAGGGTACTGAAAGGATAGAACAGCCTGACCAGCAGGTACACCGGGCCTGCCATGGTTCCGGCGAAGCGCATGGGGTGAACGCTTGCATACATTTTCGGAAGGATCTCCCCCAGCAGCAGTATCAGTGTCGTAACGGCCACTACCTGTATGAGGAAGGCCAGCAGGGGAAAGCTTTCGAGGTTGAACCAGAGGGTGACAATATAGGTTGAAAGGACCACGATGGCTACATTCACGAAATTATTGGCAATCAGGATGGTGGCAAGCAGCCGTTTAGGCTTTTCAAGCAGTTTCATGATCAGGTTCCCCTTCCCGTGTTCCCTGAGTTTGCTGAGATGTTGTGGTCCCAGCGAAAAGAAGCCGATCTCGGAGCCCGAAATCATGGCTGAGAAGAACAGGAGCACCATCATGGCTAGCAGGGAAACCAGTATGGCTGTGGAAAACGGATACATCAATGCATCAGGGTTCAGCGATGATGCGGCAATGAGACTGTCGGCAGGATCGGGATCTTCCAATGGTATTCATATTATGCAACGGCCAGGTACCGGTGCGGCTCCAACACAAATATAACAAAAAACCATACCGCTGCCTTATCGGCAGCGGTATTTATTACAACCACAAAATTAAACATTTTTGAAATGCAGGCCTTTATTCCGTGGCAATGGTGAAAAAGCCCCGGAGCGGGCCGGAAAGACTAAAATGGCAGGTCATCCTTCTCATCACCCGCATCCGTGTCCGGGGCTGTATCGCCTGCAGGGGATGCATCCGATTCATCGAAATCCCTTCTGCTGCCAAGCATGGTCATGTTATCACCGAGAATTTCGGTGGTATACCTTTTCACGCCGTCCTTATCGTCCCATGACCTCAGCCTGATCTTGCCCTCGATATATACCTGGTTTCCTTTCCTCAGGTATTTTTCAGCGACCTCTGCTAGTCCCCGCCACAAAACGATGTTATGCCATTCGGTTTGTGTAACCTTCTGACCGTCCTTGTTCTTGTACGTTTCGGAAGTTGCCAGTGTAAAGTTGGCCACTTTAGCTCCGTTCTCAAGGGTCCTCACTTCCGGGTCCTTTCCAAGGTTCCCCACAAGAATTACTTTGTTGATTCCAGCCATTTCTCTCAGTTTTAATTTAGTTTACAAATTTAGTGAATTTAGTCGAGCCTGTCTTCATCAGCCAGGCACAATTGCTGTGTCTATATCTATTAATACCGAAAAATGGAAAATGTCACACCCCGTGCTGCTGTTTTTTTTCAAATCACCTGCCGAAGGGGTAGTATTCCGATAAAAACCTTTCAATAAGTCTGGAGACCGGGAGCCGACACAGTTCTTCAGGAGTCACGATCTGCCAGTGCGGGGGCACAGCGGCAACCTTCAACACATCAATGCTTACGAAGTGAAACCGGGCAAAGATGGTGCGATGGGTCAGCTGGTGCCTGTATGTGCCTGTGCTGAAGTCGATCTTTGTATCCCCGCCCAGCCAATCCAGGAAGTCAGGATGACGTTTAAGGGCCTCAACTTCCAGTTCTTTTTCCGACTCGATGAGGGGAAAATCGAAAAGATTTTTCCATATATCATTCTCTGTGCGTCTCTTCACGACAATCCCCGCCTTTTCGCCCTGTACGTTTATAATGAGATATGAAAAATACCTGGTCCGTGGTTTGATCTTCGGTGCAGAACCGGGCAGTTCCGCAATCTTTCCCTTAAGCAGTGCATAGCATTGATCCCTGAAGATGCAGTTGCTGCAGGCGGGGGTCTTCGGTGTGCACACCAGTGCTCCGAACTCCATCACCGCCTGGTTGAAATCGCCCGGGTTGTACCGATCCAGCTCACGCAACATGATCTTTCCGGCATCGCGGTGCAGGCTTGTACCCGTAGAAGGAATCCCGAATATCCTGGCCACGACCCTTTTCACATTTCCGTCGACCACGGCAACAGCTTCACCGAAGGCGATGGAAGCAATGGCGGCAGCCGTGTAATCGCCCACACCCTTAAGCTTTCTGATCTCATCAAAAGTGCCGGGGAATACTCCTCCGAATTCACCGACAACCTGACCTGCGGCATGGTGTAGGTTACGGGCCCGTGAATAATAGCCCAGCCCCTGCCATAACTTGAGGATATCCGTTTCGCGTGCATCGGCCAGGCGCCTTACATCAGGATAGGCCTCAATAAATCTCAGATAATAATCCAGACCCTGCTCTACCCTGGTCTGCTGAAGGATGACCTCTGACAGCCAGATCTTGTAAGGGTCGTGGGTTGCCCGCCAGGGCAGGTGCCGACGGTGGGCACGGTACCATACTGTAATACGCTTCGCGAAGTCGTTCATAATCGGGAACAAATTTATTTAGAGTACATTAGAAATAAAAAATTAAAGCCCTAAATTCTTTTGGATTAAAAAAAATCATATATTTGCAGCCCGTAACAAGAAATTATCGTTTAACTACTTAAAAAATATATCATGACAAAAGCAGAAATCGTAGCAGATATCGCGAACAAAACAGGAATCGAAAAAGTTGCCGTTCAGGCAACCGTTGAAGCCTTCATGGAAGCTGTTAAGGGATCGCTCATCAAGGGTGAAAATGTGTATCTGAGGGGATTTGGCAGTTTTACGGTCAAGAAGAGGGCAAAGAAAACCGGCAGGAATATTTCGAAGAACACTACCATCATCATCCCGGAACATTTCATTCCTTCTTTCAAGCCTGCTAAGACCTTTGTCAATGACGTTAAGAAGAATGTAAAATAACCGTCAAAAAAAAAAGAATTTGCCATGCCAAGCGGGAAAAAGAAGAAGAGACACAAGATGTCGACCCACAAGCGTAAAAAACGCCTGAGAAAGAACAGACATAAGAAGAAATAAATTATAGCAATTGCATAATGTACCTTCTTAAACATTATGCAATTGTTTTTTATTGTCGTTCCTGCCGCTTTTCCATGCCGCCTTTCCCGATTTTCTGAACATTGATATGTTTTTTATCAGTGGTTTTACGTTTAAAACCATACTACCGTGGAAAAGGAATTGATCATTAATTCGTTCAAGAATGAGGTAGATATTGCTTTACTGGAGGACAAATTCCTTGTAGAACTTCACAAAGAAAAGCTCGATAATAACTACGCCGTTGGCGATGTTTACCTGGGTCGCGTGCGGAAGATCATGCCGGGCCTGAACGCAGCTTTTATCGATGTGGGTTATGAAAAGGACGGCTTCCTGCATTATCTCGATCTGGGCCCACAGGTCAGGTCGCTCAACAAATTCGTAAGGCAGGCCCTGTCGCCGAAAGGCCCTCCGCCCGATATCACCACCTTCAAGCTTGAGCCGGACATTGAAAAAACAGGAAAGATCGCCAGCGTGCTGAAGACAAACCAGCAAATCGCAGTGCAGATCGCCAAGGAGCCCATCAGCACCAAGGGCCCGCGCATCTCATCCGAAATATCCTTTGCAGGCCGCTACCTCGTCCTCGTACCTTTTTCGAACCGCATCTCGGTATCGCAAAAGATCAAGAGCATCGACGAGCGCAACAGGCTGAAAAGGCTTATCCAGAGCATCAAGCCAAACAATATGGGCGTGATCATACGCACGGTGGCCGAAGACAAACTTGTTGCCGACCTTGATGCGGATCTCAGGAGCCTGGTAAAGAAATGGACCACCCTCTCACGGAAGCTCCGTTCACTCAAGCCCCCGAGCAAAGTGATCAGTGAGCTCGACCGTACTTCGGCCCTGCTGCGCGATGTGCTCAGCGAGTCATTCAACAACATCCATGTAAACGATCCCGATCTCTACGAGGATATCCGGAATTACATTGGCAGGATCGCCCCGAAGAAGGTCGATATCGTGAAGCTCTACAGGGGAAAAGGCCACATTTTCGAGCATTTCGGTCTCGACAAGCAGATCAAGCATTCATTCGGGAAAACCGTTACCATTAAAAGTGGTGTTTACCTCATTATCGAGCATACCGAAGCTTTGCATGTGATCGATGTGAACAGCGGCCACCGTGTCAACAGGCAGAATTCGCAGGAGACCAATGCCCTGGAGGTAAACCTCGAGGCTGCCGCCGAGATCGCCCGCCAGCTGAGGCTCAGGGATATGGGTGGCATCATCGTGGTCGACTTCATAGACATGGTCGAGTCGAAACACCGGCGCGACCTCTTCCAGAAGCTCAAGGAGGAGATGGCAAAAGACCGTGCCAAGCACACCATATTGCCCCCGAGCAAGTTCGGGCTCGTGCAGATCACGAGGCAGCGTGTAAGACCTGAAATGACCATAGAAACACTGGAGAAATGCCCGGTTTGCAACGGCACCGGGAAAATAGGGCCAAGCATCATCATCACCGATGAGATCGAGAACAACATCCAGTACCTCATGCGGGAACAGAACGAGAAACAGGTCACACTGGTCGTCCATCCCTTCCTGCATGCCTACCTCACCAGGGGGCTTCTTTCGTCCATCCGGTCGAAATGGCAGCGGAAGCTGGGAAAGAAGATCATCATCAAGAAAGACAGTAACTACCATTTTCTGGAATACCACATATACGACAGAAATGGTGAAGAACTCAAGATTTAGGATATCGGATAACTGATATCTGATATATGAAGTAATGATTATGGAAACAGTAGTTAGTGGCATCAGGCCGACCGGCAACCTGCACCTGGGAAATTATTTCGGGGCCATGAAGAATTTTGTGAAGATGCAGGAAAATAACAGGTGTTTTTTCTTCATTGCCGATTACCATTCGCTGACCACCCACCCCACCCCCGCCGATCTGCACGGCAACGTGAAAAACGTGCTTGTTGAATACCTGGCAGCGGGCATCGACCCTGAAAAGGCCACCATTTATATCCAGAGCGACATCCCGGAGATCCCGGAGCTTTACCTCCTGCTGAACATGAACGCATACCTTGGTGAACTTGAGCGGTGCACCTCCTTCAAGGAAAAGGTACGCAAACAGCCGGAGAACGTGAATGCCGGATTGCTCACCTATCCCACCCTGATGGCCGCCGATGTGATCATACATAAAGCGGCAAAAGTTCCCGTGGGCAAGGATCAGGAGCAAAACCTGGAGATGATGAGGACTTTTGCGCGCCGGTTCAACAGGATGTACCATGTCGACTTTTTCCCCATCCCCCAGGCATACAATTTCGGTGAGGCCCTGGTGAAGATCCCGGGCCTTGACGGTGCCGGAAAGATGGGTAAATCGGAAGGTGAGGGCAATGCCATCTTCCTGGCCGATCCTCCTGAGCTGATCCGCAAGAAGGTGATGCGTGCCGTTACCGACAGCGGTCCTTCCGAAGAGAACCAGGAAAAACCCGAACCCATACAGAATCTTTTCACCCTCATGGAGGTGGTATCGAAACCCGAAACCCTGGCCTTCTTCGATGAAGAATACAACAGATGCCGCATCCGGTACGGCGACCTGAAAAAGCAGCTTGCCGAAGATGTCATCGCCTTCACTACCCCTTTCAGGGAAAAGATTTTGAGCCTTTCCGAAGACCATGCCTACCTTCACAAGGTTGTCAGCCAGGGTGCCGAGGCAGCCAGGGAAAGCGCTTCCGCTACCCTCAGGGAGGTTCGGGAGATCATAGGGTTTAAACATTTTTAATGCCTGAACCCAACGAAATAGGAAACCTTCAGGAAAGGGCCGTTCTCATCGGTGTCGTCAACAAGGATGATGACCGGGAGATCGCTGAAGAACACATTGATGAACTGGCTTTCCTGGTCGACACAGCAGGGGGTTTACCGGTGAAGCGTTTCCTTCAATCGCTCGATCACCCGGACCCTAAAACCTTTGTGGGATCAGGGAAACTTGATGAGATCGCTGTATATGTGAAAGATAGCGGAATCGACATAGCCGTGTTCGATGACGAACTCAGCCCTTCACAGCTCAGGAATATCGAGCGTGTGCTGGGCTGCAGGGTCCTCGATCGTAATAACCTCATCCTCGACATCTTTGCCGGACGTGCCCGCACCGCCCATGCCAAAACGCAGGTCGAGCTGGCACAATACGAATACCTGCTGCCCAGGCTTACCCGGATGTGGACACACCTTTCGAAACAAAAAGGTGGCATCGGGCTAAAGGGTCCGGGTGAAACCGAGATCGAGACCGACCGTCGTATCATCCGCGACCGGATCGCGTTGCTCAAAGGCAAATTGGAAAAGATCGACAAACAGAAAGCTACCCAGCGCAGGAATCGTGGCAGCATGGTAAGGGTGGCCCTGGTGGGATATACAAACGTTGGCAAATCAACCCTGATGAACCTGCTGAGCAAATCGCAGGTTTTTGCCGAGAACAAACTCTTTGCCACACTCGATACGACGGTAAGAAAGGTGGTATTCAAAAACCTCCCCTTCCTCATCTCCGATACCGTGGGTTTTATCCGCAAGCTGCCCCACAGTCTTATCGAATCCTTCAAATCAACCCTCGACGAGGTCAGGGAAGCCGACATCCTGGTACATATCGTCGACATCTCCCATCCCGGCTTCGAAGACCAGATCAGTACGGTCAATGCCACCCTTAACGACATTGGAGCCTTCGACAAGCCGACCATCATGGTGTTCAACAAGATCGACGCCTACAAGTTCATTAAAAAGGATGAGGATGA
>JAXGTH010000014.1:0-33221 GCA_040775045.1 Bacteroidales bacterium | reverse complement strand
TAACCAAGAAAGCAGTCTGGATGTATAACAATGAAAAACCACACAGTGCATTACATAGAAATACACCAATTAGTTTTATAAAAACGGTCAACACTATTCAGGCATGATCAACTTAAAACTCAAAACTCAAAACTCAAAACTCAAAACTTAAAACTCAAAACTTCTCCAACCCGGGCCCCGTTCCCGGTCCCACCGTTTGCATGCTAAAAATCACTAATTTTGCCGTGTAACTGCCGAAATGGCATGAATTGGGGTTATTTCGGCCCGGTACGATAGTTGTTTGCCAGGATAAATAAATCTGACATGATGCATCACCCCGGGGTGAGGGTAAAAATATACGATCAATGGGAATATTAGGGAAGCTGCTGGGCAGCAAATCAGGACGCGATATCAAGGCAATCGCACCGATTGTCGAAAAAATAATTGATGCTGAAGACGGCATTGCCAAACTCACCAACGATGATCTCAGGGCGAAGACGGCTGAATTCAGGCAGCGGATCCGGGAGTATATCAGCGAGGAAGAGCTTTCGGTGAAGGAGCTCAAGGCCAGGATCGAGCAGGAAGAAGATATCCTTGAGCGCGAGAAGATGTGGGAGCAGGTCGATAAACTGGAAAAAACGATTTACGACAAGACCCAGGACATCCTGAACGAGATCCTTCCCGAAGCCTTTGCCGTGATGAAGGAAACGGCAAGGCGTTTCAAGGAAAATGACCGGATCGAGGTCACGGCCACAGAAATGGACAAATTGATGGCCCCCGTGCGCGACGGGTTGGAGATCTCGGGCGATAAGGCCATCTACAAGAACGAATGGACGGCCGGGGGCAGCCGCATCAAATG
Source organism: Bacteroidales bacterium (assembly GCA_040775045.1). Lineage (GTDB taxonomy): Bacteria > Bacteroidota > Bacteroidia > Bacteroidales > B18-G4 > B18-G4. The sequence continues at coordinate 32,383 of JAXGTH010000014.1, read as the reverse complement.
GGACATGGTGCATTACGACGTACAGCTGATCGGTGGCATCGTGCTTCACCAGGGCAAGATCGCTGAGATGGCCACCGGTGAAGGGAAAACCCTCGTCGCCACCCTTCCGGTATACCTTAACGCCCTGCCGGGAAAAGGCGTTCACGTGGTAACGGTGAACGATTACCTGGCCAAACGCGACTCGGAATGGATGGGTGTGCTCTATGAATTCCACGGACTGAAGGTCGACTGTATCGATAAGCACGAGCCCAACTCCGAACCCAGGAGGAAGGCATACCTCGCCGACATCACCTTCGGGACCAACAATGAATTCGGGTTCGATTACCTGCGCGACAACATGACGGGAAATCCCGAAGAGCTCGTGCAGCGCGAACATAACTACACCATCGTCGACGAGGTGGACTCTGTGCTCATCGATGACGCCCGTACGCCGCTGATTATTTCAGGCCCCACGCCCCAGGGTGAAAAGCATGAGTTCCATGAGCTCAAGCCCCTGGTGCAAAAACTATACACTGCCCAGAGGAACTATGTGACCAAAATACTTGCCGACGCCAAGAGAATGCTTTCGGACGACAGCAGCGACGAAGATCAGAAAAAAGGAGCCGAGTTGCTTTTCCGGGCTCACCGCGGGCTGCCCAAGAACAATGCCCTCATCAAGTTCCTTTCGGAACCGGGTATGAAGGCCAGCATGCAGAAGACCGAGAACTTTTACCTGGCCGAGCAGGGCAAGAAAATGCCCATCATCGACGACGAACTTTTTTTCGTGATCGATGAAAAGAGCAATACCATCGATCTGCGCGAGAAAGGCATCGATTTGCTGACTGCAGAGACCGGTGATCCCCATTTTTACCTCCTCCCTGACATTGGCAGCGAGATCGCGGAGATGGAAAAGTCAAACCTCAGCGAGCATGAACGCCTGGAGAAGAAAAGTGCGATGATCCGCGAATATTCCATGAAATCTGAGCGGGTGCATTCGGTGAACCAGTTGCTGAAAGCATATGCCCTCTTTGAGAAGGATGTGGAATATGTGATCATGGACAACAAGATCAAGATCGTTGATGAACAGACCGGCCGTATCATGGAGGGCAGGCGCTATTCCGACGGCCTGCACCAGGCGCTGGAAGCCAAGGAGAACGTGAAGGTGGAAGCCGCCACGCAAACCTATGCCACCATCACCCTGCAGAACTATTTCAGGATGTACAGGAAACTCGCGGGCATGACCGGCACGGCCGAGACGGAAGCGGGTGAATTCTGGGATATCTACAAGCTCGACGTGGTGGTGATCCCCACAAACCGCCCGGTCATCCGCGACGACAGGCAGGATATGGTCTTCAAGACCAAGCGCGAAAAATATAATTCAGTGATCGACGAGGTCGAGGCCCTGATCGGTAAGGGCAGGCCTGTACTGGTTGGTACCACCTCGGTCGAAACCTCGGAGCTGCTCTCGAGAATGCTTACCCGGCGCAGGATACAGCACAATGTGCTCAATGCCAAACTGCACAAGAAGGAAGCCGATATCGTGGCCGAGGCGGGCCTGGCCGGGGCAGTGACCATTGCCACCAATATGGCAGGCCGCGGTACCGACATCAAACTTGGGAAGGGGGTCAAGGAGGCCGGTGGTCTTGCCATCATCGGCACCGAACGCCATGACTCCAGGCGTGTCGACCGGCAGCTCAGGGGCCGTTCGGGCAGGCAGGGCGACCCGGGCAGCTCGCAATTCTTCGTGTCGCTCGAAGACGACCTCATGCGTATGTTTGGCTCCGCAAGGATCGCGCGCATCATGGACAGGCTCGGCCTCAAGGAAGGAGAGGTGATCCAGCACTCCATGATCACCAGGTCCATCGAAAGGGCTCAGAAAAAGGTTGAAGAGAACAACTTCGGGATCCGTAAGAGGCTGCTTGAATACGACGACGTGATGAACGCCCAGCGCGAGGTGATCTATAAAAAACGCCGTCATGCCCTGCATGGCGAACGGCTTGCCGTCGACCTCATGAACATGATGTATGACGTTGGCGAGCAGATCACCATCGAGAACCAGGACCAGGGCGACTTTGAAGGTTTCAAAATGGCCCTCATCACAACCCTGGGGATCGAATCACCTGTGGACGAAAAAGAATTTCTCAACGAAAATTCAACCGTCATCGCCGACAGGATCTTCGACATCGTCATAAAAAGTTATAAGGAAAAATCGGCTTTCATCGCCCGGACGGCATACCCGGTCATCAAAAGGGTTTATGAGAACAACACCCAGTACGAAAACATCCTGATCCCGGTCACCGATGGCATCAAGACCATGCAGGTGATCGCAAATCTTAAGAAGTCGTACGAAAGCGAAGGCAGGGACGTGGTACTTTCAATTGAAAAAGGCATTACACTCGGCATGATCGATGAAGCCTGGAAGGAACACCTCCGGGAACTCGACGACCTGAAGCAATCCGTACAGGCCGCCACCTACGAACAGAAAGACCCGTTGCTGATTTACAAGTTCGAGTCGTTCAACCTCTTCAAGAACATGATCCAGAAGATCAACAACGAAGTGGTTTCCTTCCTTGTAAAGGGCAACCTGCCCATGCAGGATCCCGATAACGTGCGCGAAGCACAGGCCCCGAGGGGTATCGACCACAGCAGGCTGAAAGAGGAACGCACCGACCTGCTCTCACAGGCACATGCCGACACCCAGGGACCAAGGAAAACGGCCCCGGTAGTCCGCAGCGAGAAAAAGTACGGTCGTAACGACAAGGTGAAGGTTCAATACAACGACGGCCGGGTAATGGAGAAAAAGTACAAGATGGTGGAAACCGACATCAAGCGCGGCGAATGCCGGATCATTTGAGGCAGGCACTGCCATTGATCATCATTTTACATCATCCCCGGACAAATGCCTTCCAGCAGGCAACCCTTTTGCTCTGCAGCATTCTTATCAACAAAAAAACTATCTTTGTCCTCTAACAAAAAACTGACCCTGATGAAAAAGATCCTGACCCTTTTACTGATCACTGCAGCCTTCAGCATTGTCAATGCCCAGATCGCCTACAGTCCGTTGGTCGACTCCCTGAAGAACGAGGTGACCGAGGCCGGCGTTACCGGTATCATCGAAAAACTGAGCGGTGAAACCGAAGTGACCATAGGCGGACAGCCATACACCCTTGTTACACGCCATTCGTACAGCAGTTTTAATCCCCTGGCGGCCCAGTGGATCCTGGAACAATTCGAGGATATGGGCATACCGGTCGAGTACCATTATTTTGGGAGCAACGGCGAAAACGTGGTGGCCACCATCACCGGATCACAATTCCCCGACCAGCAATATATCATATGTGCACATTACGACGACATGCCTTCGGGTAACCTGGCTCCCGGCGCCGACGACAATGCCTCGGGTGTGGCGGGTGTGCTGGAAGCGGCGAGACTGCTGAAAGACCAGGACCTGAAATATACCGTTAAGTTCATCGCCTTTGATGAAGAAGAGCAGGGCCTGATCGGCAGTAATGCCTATGCCAGCCAGGCCGCCGCCAGCAACGACGACATCCTGGGTGTGCTCAACCTCGACATGATCGCCTATGATTCCGACAACGACTACGAAATGTCGATATCCACCAATGCACAGTCGGCACAGTTTACCGGTGAATACACCAGTGTACTGGCAACCTACGATTTTGACCTGACCTATAACTTCATCACCACCGGGGCCAGCGACCACTCCCCTTTCTGGAACAATGGCTACCAGGCCATCCTTGCCATAGAAGACTGGAACGATTTCAACGCCTATTACCATACGGTGAACGACCTGGTTGCAAACTGCAACATCCCCTATTTCAAGCAGATGGTACAGGCTGCCGTGGCGACCATGGCCTCCCTGGGCATGGACATGAAGATGGAACTTATCCATGAACCGCTGGCTTCAGGCAATTTCACCGGAGCAAGGGAAGCGTGGCTGCTGGTCAACACCAACCATACCGTGGGCACGGGAGTAAATGCACCCAGGCTTTATTACCGGGTTGATGAAGGCTCATTCAATGCCCTGCTCCCTTCCGACATTGTTCAGGACACTTTCTTTTTTATCATTCCCGGACAACCCATGGGAAGCAAGGTGGATTACTACCTGGCGGCCCAGAATGAAGCATCTACACTGGTTGCCACACTGCCCGGCGGTGGCCGTGGCATCGATCCCCCGGGATCCGTCATGCCTGAGGACCTTTTCACCTACGTGATCGCCGACATAGAATCCATGACGGCATGCAGCAACACCCTTCCCAAGCCCATCCAGGACCTTCAAAACCTTTACGACACCATCCGCATCACCCAGGAAGGCGTCCTTCTCGACATGAATGTTGAAATCGATGCCATACATACTTACGACGGCGACGTGGAGATCTATCTTATAGGTCCCGGCGGGAACGAGATCGACCTCTGCATCGGTCACGGCGGATCCGGCAATAATTTCACCGGAACCATTTTCGACGACCAGGCCGAAGTCCCCATCTCACAAGGCACAGCTCCTTTCACGGGGAGCTTCAAACCCAACGAACCGCTCTCTGCATTCACCGGACAGCAGATCACCGGCGACTGGATCCTGCGCATCTACGACAATGCCCTCAACGACCAGGGGATGCTTACCGACTGGTGTCTTGACATCCTTTATTCGGGCGACCCGGTTTATGTGGCCGAAACAGGTAAAGAGAACATGGTCCTGCACCAGAACCATCCGAATCCCTTCAGGGACGAGACCACTTTCACTTTCGAACTGGCCGAGAATAATAATGTAAGCATTGTTATCTACGACGTTATGGGAAGGAACCTGGGCACCGTTGCCGACAGGAGGTTTACTGCCGGCACGCACAGTATTAAATGGAATGCAGGTGACCTTCCACAGGGCCAGTATTATGTCAGGATGCAGGCCGACAGCTATACAGCCGTTAAATCTATGATGATCGTTAAATAAATGACCATGAAGTTCAAAAGGATTCTCTTAAAGCTCAGTGGTGAAGCCCTGATGGGTGAGCAGGACCACGGGATCGATCCCGGTCGGCTGGCTGATTATGCCACAGAGATCGTCGAGGCATCACGCAAAGGAACACAGATCGCCATCGTGATCGGCGGCGGGAATATCTTTCGCGGGATCAGCGGGGTTGCCAACGGCATGGAGCGCGTACAGGGCGACTATATGGGAATGCTGGCCACAGTGATCAACAGCCTGGCCCTCCAGGCTGAGATCGGGAAGCACGGGGCGGCCACAACGCTCTTCTCAGGATTGTCCATACATCCGCTGGCCCAAGCGATGAATGCACGTTCGGCCATCGATGAACTGGAAAAAGGCAAAATAATACTGATCAGTGGCGGAACCGGAAACCCATTCTTTACGACGGATTCTGCCTCAGCCCTCAGGGCACTGGAGATCAGGGCCGAAATCATCCTTAAAGGCACCCGCGTGGATGGCGTGTATACGTCCGATCCTGAAAAAGACCGGGATGCGGTGAAATACGATACCCTCACATTCGACGAAGCGCTGGAAAAGGGGCTCCGCATCATGGATCATACGGCATTTACGCTTTGCCGTGAGAACAACATGCCCATCTGCGTATTCAATATGAACAAGAAGGGAAACCTGTTGAAGGTGCTGGCCGGCAACGGCATAGGCACCATCGTAACTCAATAATTACATTATCTTTGCTGTTGGACAAAAAATTCAATCGTTATGAATGAAGAAGCCCAAATGTGCATTGATGAGGCCAGGGAAGGCATGGAGAATGCCCTGGCCCATCTTGACAAGGAATTCCAGAAGATCCGCGCCGGAAAGGCCAGTCCGAAGATGCTGGAAGGGATCAAGATCAACTATTATGGTGCCATGACCCCCATTGAGCAAACCGCCAACATCAACACCCCCGATCCGAGGCAGATCATTGTTCAGCCATGGGACAAAAGCATACTGGGCGACCTTGAAAAGGCGATCCTGAATGCCAACCTCGGTTTCAATCCGAAAAATGAAGGAGAGGTCCTCCGGATACTGGTGCCCCCCCTTACCGAAGAGCGGCGCCTTGAGCTGGTGAAGAAAGCCAAGGCGGAGGCTGAAAACACCAAGATCAGCATCAGGAACACCCGCCGATCGGCCAACGAACTGGCCAAAAGCCTTGAAAAGGAGGGTTTACCGGAAGATGAGTCAAAGAAGCTGCAGGATAAGATACAGGAACTCACCGACGACTACATCAAGAAGGTTGATGAGATGGTGGAGGCCAAGGAGAAGGACGTCATGACGGTCTGACCGATCAGTCGGCGCCAGTATCAATGCCAGAAGCAGCTATTCACTGCAGTTCCTGCACATCGCAATTCCCGGCCTGTTTTCAAGGATCGCTTTCCTGAACAGATCATAATCATTGCCTTTCCAGAGATCACGGAAAGGTTCTTCGCCGGTATCTCCCAGAGCATGCATGGCATCCTTGTCGAAACAGCAGGGCACGAGCCGGCCATCCCAGGTGACCACGGCACCCTGCCACATTCTGAAACACCTGTTCTTCAGGCGATGCTTAAGTCTGAATTCCCCGTCCGCCCCGCGATCGTACCTTGAAAGTTTCCGTAACCGGGGGACCATCCACCCATTTTGCTTCAGGTCGCTGATTTGTGCCGACTTGAAGATGAGCCTGCCGGCACCGGCCTCCCTTGCCAGTTTCCTCATGTCATCCAGCTGGTGCTCGTTGAAGGAGAACACCACGAACTGGATGATAAGATAAGGTCTGCGGCTGTTCATTTCCTTCTTCCAGGCTGCAACCCTCATGAGGCCCTCCTTCACCCTTGCAAGATCGCCACCCCTGCGGTACAGGGCATAAGTATCCTGGTCAGCCCCGTCGACGGATACGATCAGCCTGTCGAGCCCGGAAACCACTAATTTTCGTGCATTTTCATCATCCAGGAGATGGCCGTTGGTCGACATGGAGGTGTAGACCCGTAGTTTTCGTGCATACGCGATCATATCGAAGATGGCAGGGTTCATCATCGGTTCCCCCTGGAAATACAACATGAGATATGCCAGGCGGTCCTTCAATTGACCGATAAGGTTCCTGAAGGCATCCAAGTCCATAATCCCCTGCCGTCTGGTGAGGGTTCCTGACCCGGCAGGGCATTCAGGGCAACGGAGGTTACAGGTGTTTGCCGGCTCCACGGAAAGGCTCACCGGCATGCCCGCATGGACAGGTTTACCCAGGAGGATGCCACGGTAATAACTGCACCTGATCAGGCTATAGTTCCAGATCTTTTTTAAAGATAAGGTCCCGGCGAAATTCCACGCGTCACGGATAACAGCCCCGCTCTTATACATGAGAGGTGATTTACATATTGTTCGTCAGTTTCCTTACAAGCCTGAACTTGTTGAAAAACTCCCTGGCCACCACCCTGAGCACTGTGTAGCCCGGGATGGCCAGGATCATGCCGGGGATGCCGGCAAAGGTGCCGGCCATGATGATCACCAGGAAGATCTCCACGGGGTGGGCCTTTACGCTGGTTGAATAGATGAGCGGTTGCAGAATGATATTATCGATGAGGTTGGCGACGGAGAATACCAGGATCACCTCGAGGGAGGTCCACAGCACTGTGTCGTAATATCCCATGCCAAGTGTGGTGGTGACTGCAAGCAGTACGCCCATGCTCGCCCCGATGATGGGCCCCAGGTAAGGGATGATATTCATCAGCCCGCCCAGGAAGCCGATGATGATGGCTCCTTCAACCCCGAAGATCCACAATCCCAGGCTGATAAGAGTCATCATACTGACCAGTTCAGTAAGCAATCCCACGAAATAGCGGGAGAGCATCCGATGGATCTCTGCCATGGCGTGCCTGACCTTTTCTTCGTATCGGGCCGGGATGAGCACCACGATGAAATTGATCAGCATGCTTTCGTCCTTCAGGAAAAAGAAGGTGATGAAAAGGATGGAAAAAAGCCCCATGAAAAAGCTTCCCGTAGCACTGATCACGTTACTGAAGATGCTGGAAAATGCAGTAAGGCTCACCATGGATTTGACCTGGGTTTCCAGGATCCCCTGGATGGACTGGTCGTGGGCGATGATATCATAATCCTGCAGGAAAACCTGCAGCCTTTCGAGAGGCTTATCAAAATAATACACGATCTCCTGCATATTGATCTGGGAGATGATGGCCGCCTGGTTGGAGATCAGCGGGACGAAGAAAAGAAAAAACCCGATAAACACCAGGACCATCAGCAGCAGGGTCAATAAAGCATTGATCGCATGAGGCAGCCTTAATTTACGTATCCTGACGCGGTCGAGCAGCCGCACCAGGGGATGGCCGATAAAGGAAAGCACAGCCGAAACGATCACATAGATCACCACATTTGAGAAATACCATATCATCAGGCAGAGGATGACAAATCCGATGATCGATATGGCGATGGAATATTCTCTTTTCATAGGGGGTGTTTTAAACAAAAATACAAAAATCACGTTCCTTCATTAACCACAAATGAGATATTAATTAATTTCGGCCATTCTTTTTATGAAGACTTTCTGGGATCAGCGGTACGCGGGAGAGGACTATGCTTACGGCACAGAGGCCAATGCTTTCTTCAGGCTGGGCATCGATGCTTTGCCTGCAGGAAAGATCCTGTTGCCGGGCGAAGGGGAAGGAAGGAACGCCATTTATGCTGCCGTTAAAGGCTGGGATGTGCATGCTATCGACCAGAGCCGGAATGCCTGCATCAAGGCCATGAAGCTGGCAGAGGCACATGGCGTAAGCATACACTATCACGTAGCGGATGTCTTCGCACATGACGCGGGCAAAGGCCTGTTCGATGCTGCAGCACTCATTTTCTTCCATCTTCCCTCCGTGGCCAGACCGGCATTTCACCAGCGCGTCGCCGAAGCCCTCAAACCCGGCGGCACCCTGATCATCGAAGCCTTCCATAAAAAACAGCTTTACCACAACAGCGGTGGGCCGAAGGATGAGGATCTCCTCTATACTGGAGAGATCCTTCTGGGCGATCTTGAAGGGTTTGATGTGATCATGCTCAGTGAGGGAGAAGTGATGCTCGACGAAGGCCCCCATCACCAGGGGATAGCCCATTTGGTCAGGTATATCGGAAGAAAGCAATAAACCATGGATCAGGAGATCATCATCAGGAGTGAGCGGCCGGGCGACGAAAAGGCCATCGGCAAAGTGAACGACCTTGCTTTCGGGCAGCCCAACGAAGGAAAGCTTATCGAGGCCCTCCGGCGCAAGAAGGAATTTGTCGGCAGCCTTTCACTTGTTGCCGAATACAAGGGAGAGGTCATCGGCCACATCCTCTTTTTCCCGGTAAATATCAGGATGGAAAAGGGCATGCGCAGGTTGCTCTCGCTTGCACCACTTTCCGTGGCTCCCAAGTACCAGGGAAAAGGTGTCGGGGGCAAGCTCATTCTCAGGGGGCTAAAGGAGGCCCGCCTGCAGGGATTCAAATCGGTAGTGGTGCTTGGGCACCCCGACTATTATCCCAGGTTCGGGTTTACCAAAGCTTCGGAATGGGGAATATATTGCCCTTTCAGGGCTCCTGACGATACCTTTATGGCCATTGAACTTACCGAGGGGGCCCTTGACGGGGTGCGCGGCACCGTGATCTTCCCTCCCGAATATAATGAGGATTAAAAAAACGGAACTCATGAGAACCATCCAAAACCTGCTGGTTACCTTCCTGATGTCACTCTTCCTTGTTCCCGTCCTTGGGCAGAACAGCCAGGTATCGGACGCCATACAGGCCTATCATGCAGGGGATTACCAGAAGGCCTACGATCGTGCATCGGATGCCCTGGCCGGCATCGACGCGCTGAGCAATGATTTTGCTGCCGCGGCCTATTATTACCAGGCCAAGTCGAGGATACAGCTGTTGCGCCTGGCCATGGAGAGCGGCGACAAGGAAAAGCTCAGCGAAATGCACAATGCGCTCATCGACAGCTATTATGATTACGGGGAAGCCCTCGGAAGGGCCGACAACCAGCTAAAGGCCGACATCGAGGCGGACCTTGAAGCCCTTTACAACCCCATCCTGCAAACCGGCCTCTCGGCCCTGAACACGGCAGGTGATGAGCGGCAGCCTGTCCATGTGCGGGAGGCGGCCCTGCAGGCTGCAAAGGGATACCTTGAGGCTGCACACGATATTTCACCCACATACCTGGCCGGCGACCTGCTCAGCCAGGTTTACCTGGCAGAAGGAGATTCGCTGCGCGCACTGGAAATGCTCACCGAAAGCATAAACGCTTATAAATCGGCACCGCCGGACGATGCTGACCTGCTCATGGCATACGTATTTTTCAGGAAAGCCCTGATCGAACGATTTATGCTGCATGACCACGGTCTTGCCCTGTCGACGATCCACGACGGACAGCAACTGCTCAAAAGCGAATATGAGCGTGCAGGCGATGCACCAGGCCCGGCATTGAAGCAGTCATTCGAAAACGGCATGAAGGACCTTACGGGCTTTGAACTCGACATCTACCTGAACGATCCTTCATTACGGGATATAGCCATCGGGCGGTTCCGGGAGGTCATCGTAGCGTATCCCGGTGATTATGACATTCACCTGGCCTATGCCACCCTCCTTGAAAAGGAGGACCCCCTGCTGGCCATCGACGCTTACGAAACGGCCATAAGCCTCGACGAATCGCGCGACCTCGCCTTTTTCAATATTGCAGCCCTTTACAACAACCTCGGTTCGGACTATTACGGGGAAGGGCTGGCCGCCGGCGAACAGGCTGCGGCCGACAGTCTTTTCCATGAGGCCGACCAGTGTTTCAGAAAGGCGTATATTTACATGGAAGAAGCCCACCGCCTGAACCCCGGAGCACTGGAAACCATCAGGGCACTCATCCAGCTGGCCACCACCCTCGGACTCGACGAAAAGGCGGAATACTACATCCGTAAAGAAGAAGAAATATTGAACAATTAATGGTATCATTGCAGCACTGATGAGCAGATCATTTGCAAACTGCCAAAATACCTGATCAATGGAGAGCCTGGCCTACAAGATACTTCCCGTCATATTCATCTTTTTGCTGGGTTACCTGCTCAAGCGCCTGGGCGTGCTGAAACAGGAACACGGCGACGTGCTGATGAAGATCGTATTCTATCTTTCCATCCCTTCGCTGGTCATCCTTTCCCTCACCAGGGTGGAACTGAACATGGAGTATGCCCTGCTGCCCGTAATTTCCTTTTCCGTGATCATGATACAGTTCGGGGTATCGTTGTTTGCCGGCAAGCTGATGCATCTCGACCGGAGGACACACGGGGTTCTCCTTGCAGGGACCATGATCATGAACATCGGCTTCGCATTCCCTTTTGTGATAGCTGCCTATGGTGATGAAGGCCTTGCCCTGATGTCAGTTTTCGACCTGAGCAATGCCCTGCTGGCCTTTACACTGGTATATTACCTGGCCTGCTGCTACGGACGTTCGGGCCAGGCTTCGGGGATGCTCTACCGCAAGTTCCTGCTCAACCCGCCCCTATGGGCCCTGAGTGCGGGCATCATCCTCAACCTCAGCGGTACGGCCATCCCGCCACTGCCGGCCAAACTTTTCCAGATCCTTGGCGATCTTACCGTACCCCTGCTGATGATCGCCCTGGGCGTGTTCTTCAACCTGAAACTCATCAAGCCAGGGCCTGTTTTTGCAGGGATCTTTATCAGGATGGGGCTGGGTTTCGCGATCGGATGGACTTTTTGCCTGGTACTGGGCCTCGACGGGCTGGTCCGCAGTATCGTGCTCATCGGGGCATCGGCGCCGGTGGGTTTCAACTCCATCATTTTTGCCTCGATGGAGGAGCTGGATACGGAGTATGCAGCTTCCATGGTCTCATTCGGCATCCTGGCCGGCATGGTGCTGATCCCCCTGATCATCTATTTCACCTGAGCAGCAGCGCTCTCACCTTCTCCTGACACTCTCCACGGGAAATACCACACTTACCTTATAAGCGAAGTTGTGTGCGGGCACATCGAAACCGTAGGGCCCATAACGGTAAAAAACGCCCGCGCCGACTTTATACAGGCGAAGATCGAGCAGGCCGTGAAGGAGGACCCCTGATTCATAATACCCTTTTTCGAGGGTATTGAACTCCACATCGTGATGCTGTTCAGGATTGTTAAGGTCGCCGAAGGCGATGTTGGTAGCAACCACGATCTCGGGGGAGAAAAACCGGGTCCGCAGCAGCAGTGTGCCGAAATTATGGTTGAAGTAAAGGGCCACATAGCGGTTGCTGAGAAATTCGTTCATCCTCATGGTGGCAAAACTGCCCGGGGCATAAATGGTGAAGACCCGGTAGCTTCCGTTACCGTTGTACAGGTTGCAATAAGGAAGATCGCCATTGATATACCCGGCGTGGATTTCCAGGCTCGTCATCCCGAGGTACTTGGTATAGAATGATTCATCGATCCTGAGATCGAACCGGTCATAGGCAAACTCCCCGCTCAGCAGATCTTCAATGCCCCGTGTATACTGGAAACGCAACACCGGGTATTTGGTCCCCAGCGAAAAGCTGACCCTCCTGGTGCGCAGGAATTTCTCCCGGTAGGCAAACCGAAAACCAAGGGTGACCTCCGTGAACCTGAAATCATCCTTGAGCATCGACACACCGTTGTTGGTCTGCCCGTAGTGGTAAAAAGGGTATGCCTCCTTGTAATCGCTCACAAATCCGGCATTCCAAAGAAAGTGCCTGAGACCTGTGAACTGTATGCCCATAAAGGCGCGCTCTGTCATGTTCATCCTCCTGATGAGGAAGTTCCTGTACCCTTCACCCCTGAGGAAGGATTTCTGCTCATCGGGGAAATGTACCCCACCGCTCTCGGTAACATCATAGAAATACCCTGCCCTGAGTTCCAGCCCGCTTCGCCGGTGAATGATGGCGCTCACGTCGCCACCGTATTTGAGCGTTTTATCATTGAAACCATATCCAAAATACCCGCCCAGCCTGAACCTTTTCGACAAGCGCTCACTGGTATGCAGGCCCAGGCCCAGGTACAGCCCTTCGTACTGGTTATACCTCAGGAATTTATCGATATCGAGATCGACGTATTTCACAGGGATCTTCCCCGTCATCACGGTCTCGAAAATCCTTGCAAGCCTGTCGAGATTGATCTGTCTGCCAATGCTATCCATGAACTCATAGGTCCTGAGGTCTCTTTCCGACAGGCTGTCGACACGGTAACTGTTCCAGAATTCCTCACTCCTGAAGGTTGCATTGGGATCCACATCCACCTCAATGTTGCTGAAGTCGCGCTTAACCAGCTCGGGGTTGAGTTCAATTTCGCGGATGTAGCTCTTGCCGATCCCCACAAAAGTATATACCCTGCCTTCGATGGGCGCTCCTATGGCCTTGATCTTCACGTCGGTGTTAAGCTGCACTGGAAACCACTGGATCCCGTCGATCAGCTCATATTTTTGCTGTATCCTGATGGTGAAAGGCCCTTCGTCCCTGGCAGGTTCAGCGATCACATTCTGGATGGCCCAGTTGTGGGTGTTGATGGACAAAAGCCCTTTGAGCCCGTCGAAATTGGTGCCGGGTTTCGGCTGGTATGAAATGATGAAGATGGTATCATTGGCGGCAGAATATGCGGTATCCTCAAGAATGAAAGTGTATTTCGCCGTGCTTCCGCGACTGATCGGATTTACATATTTGTTCGGCCCGATGTTGATGAGTTCCTTATAGAATGATGTTGACTGAACCTGCGACACCAGGAAAACGAACATGGGGTCTTTCATCCCCGAGATCCTTGATGCAATCACATCCTCACGGTTCTTCCCGGGATAAAGATAATGGCGTTCGGTCACCGATTCGGCGATGAAAACGTCGTGCCTGTCGATGAACCTCCTCACCTCCATCAGGGTGGTATCGAGCATGAGGGTATCCATCATCCGCAGTGAATCGAGATCGATGGTGAAGATGACCTTTTCGTAGGAAGTATAGGAGAACGACCGCATCATTTCAGGATTGTTCAGGTCGCGGTTTTCGATCACATTGTTGATGATTCGGTGGGCTGGGTTAATGCCCGGTAGGATGACCACCTCGCGCAGTTCATAAGGGATTTTCTGCATGTAGATGTCAAGCCCGGTTGACGCACCCTCAAGAGGCAGGGTTATGGTTTCATAACCCACGTAAGTAAATTTCAGGGTCGATGGCCTGGTGCCGGTCCTGATCATGAATTTCCCGTCGATATCGGTGGCCCCGCCCTGCCGGCTTTCGTTGACCACGATGTTTACGAAAGCAAGTCGTTCGCCGGTAGCGGCATCCATCACCCTGCCGCTCACGATATACTGCTGGGCCTGAGCAAGAAGCACAGCCTGAAAAAAAAGCAAAGAGATCAATAATCTTGACATACAGGTCCAAAATCCGTAAAATTCCGAATAAAAATATGAAATAAAAGACGAACATGTAAAGGATCACAATGAAGAATCGCGGGATTTAATCTCAAAAGATCGTATTTCAGCATATTCAGGGCCATTCGGCGGATTTATGTATTTTTGCCGCATGCCGCACATGATCCTCGAATACTTCCAGAAGCACGAAGCCCTCATAAAGGAAAATCTAAATCTTTGCAATGACCCCCGCAACGTGGATGCCATACATAACCTGCGGCTGAGCGTCAAGCGTCTGAGGGTGGTACACCGCCTCACAATGATGGTCACGGGAGATCGCTTCGACGGTGGCGCGGAGATGCAGGAGATCAATGCCCTGTTCAAGCGGGCCGGCAGCCTGCGCGACGTGCAGGTGCTCATTGCCCTTTGCGACAATATGCCCGATGTCCCGGAAACCATGCTGTCCGGCTTCAGGGATATCCTTGAAAGGCGGGAAAGCAAACGAAGGAAAAAATTCGAGGACAGGCTGCGCATCTTCGACCAGGCAGTGCTGGACAGCTACGGTGCAGGACTTGAAAAAGCCCTTGCGGATGTTGCTGAGGGTAAGGCGACGGTCATGGCCGAAACACTTATCGCCATATTCCTCGGTGATATACGATCGATCTATCACGGCAGTGAAGATGAGGAACGCCTGCACAAGATCCGCACCAGGCTTAAGGAGATCAATTACCTCAACAATATTTTCAATGAATCACTGCCGGTTGAGGATCATCTTCACATCACGGCCGACCGGCTGAGGGAAACGGGCGAGCTGGCCGGTACCTGGCACGACCACCTGGTATTTGAACAACAACTTGATAAATACCTTCGCGATTTTCCTGCTCCCGTCCGAAACGATGAAATGCCTGAACTGATCGCCAGACTTGAAGAAAAGAAGGTGGACCTGCTGCAGGAATATAGCTGTATCCTGTTGAACGAGATCAGGATCTGAGGCCGGTCACTTCAGTTTCTCATTCCCCGCATGCCGGCCGGCATCACGGCTCGTTTTTTTTCCGATATTTTTCCTGAGTGCTGCGGTCAGGTCCACCCCGGTCTGGTTGGCGAGGCATATCAATACAAAAAGTACGTCGGCGAATTCATCGGCCAGGTCATGATCCTCCTCCCCTGCCTTGAAGGATTGTTCGCCATACCTTCTTGCCATGATCCGGGCCACTTCGCCAACTTCTTCCATCAGGATGGCGGTATTTGTCAGTTCATCGAAATAACGCACACCGGTTGTTCTGATCCAACGGTCGACCGTCTCCTGTGCTTCCTTTATCGTCATGATGCCTTGTTTTCTTTATTATCTGCTCCGCTTTTAGTATCTTTAAGTCGTTCAAATATCAGAATAATTTCTAATCAACCGTGCCATGCCGAATAAAATGCCCAGGATCCTGACACTCGCTGCCGCCCTGCTGTTCATCATCCTTTTCTTTTACGGCATCATCGTGGCCAAAACATTCCTGAGTACCATCGTGCTGGCCGTGATCTTCAGCTACCTCATCTATCCCCTGGTCAATTTCCTCGAGAAAAAGGCCCGGTTCCCCGGCATACTGGCCAATCTTTTGGGCATCATCATCCTCCTGGGGATATTGTCGCTGTTCGTCTTCATCATATACCGGAACCTTGGCTATATCACGCAGGATATGCCGGCCCTCATCAAAAAGGCCCACAGCAACATCGATCAGCTCAGGGTCTTCATCGACCGGACCTTCGGTGTCACTGTCGAATCCCAGAACTTTATCATCCACGATATCATCAACGATGTCTCCGATGTTTCGAGCAACTTCACAAAGTCCCTTTTCAGGGGGACAACCTCTACTATTTTCACCCTGGGGCTTTTGCCCGTGTTCATATTTTACATGCTTTACTACCGCGACAAGTTCTACCGCTTCATCATCATGGTGGTACCGAAGGAGAAGGAAGATGATGCCCGCAAGGTCATCAGGAAGATCGGTTATGTGACTCCGCGCTATATCGGAGGGGTTTTCACGGTGGTAGTGATCCTTTCGGTGCTCAACTCATTCGGTCTATGGGTAGTAGGGGTGAAATACGCCATCCTCTTCGGGATCATCTCAGCATTGTTTAACCTGATCCCCTATTTCGGCACCTGGATCGGGGCCAGCATCCCTTTCATGTTTGCCCTGCTCACCGGCGACACCCCCGGCCTTGCATTTGGCGTTATCCTTCTTTTCGTGATCATCCAGTTCCTGGAGAACAACATACTCACGCCGAACATTACGGGCAGCTATGTGAACCTAAATCCGCTCTTCACCATCTTCATCATCATCGTTGGCGGACTGGTGTGGGGCATCATCGGCATGTTCGTGGTTGTTCCCGTGGCGGCCATGTTCAAGATCTTCTGCGATCATTCAAAGGCGCTTAAGCCCTACGCCTATCTTATCGGGGCCGACCAGGAGAACAGGAAGATGGCGGTATGGAGACAAAAACTTATCATCAGGGGCAAAAGAACGATCAGGAAGCTGTAGTACCGTGCGCATCTTATCCTATCTTTGATCCATGCAAAAGACACAGGGGATTTCATTAAAGGGTTATTTCACCATCATCGCCAAGACCATCCTTGGCCTGGAGGGAGTGCTGGCTGAGGAGATCACAGCGGCCGGCGGCAGGGAGGTGGAGATGATCCACCGGGGGGTAAAATTCCTGGGCACGCATGAGACCTTATACACATGCAACTACACCTGCCGCACAGCCCTTCGTTTCCTAAGACCGCTCTGGGAGTTCAGGGCTTCCTCCGACAGGGAGTTGTATGAAAAATGCCTGGCGCTGCCGTGGGACACGGTGATGGACCTCGGCCAGACCTTTGCCATCGACGGCGTGGTTTCCAGCTCCCGGATCACCCATTCGATGTACGCCGCACTGAAGACAAAGGATGCCATTGCAGATGCTTTCCGTACCAAATACGGGAGGCGGCCTTCCGTCGATACCGATACACCCGATATCAGGTTCAATGTTCATATAAACCGGGACCAGTGCACGGTTTCGCTCGACAGCTCGGGATCATCATTACACCTGCGGGGATATAAGTCGGCTCCGGGCCAGGCCCCTGTAAGCGAGGTGCTCGCTGCCGGCCTGATCATGCTGAGTGGCTGGGACCGGGAAACCACCTTTCTCGACCCCATGTGCGGGTCAGGGACCATCATTCTCGAAGCAGCCATGACGGCCGCAGGCATCCCGGCAGGTTATTACCGCCAATACTGGGGATTTGAGCACTGGAAAGACTTCGATCCCGCACTCTGGAAGGCCGTGAAGGAAAGGTATAAACCTACGGGGAGACCGCCGCGGGCCAGGATCACCGGCAGCGACAATTCGCCTGTCGCCATGCGTAGCTGCCGGAAGAATGTAACATCATCAGGCCTGGGGCAATACATCAGCCTTCAGCCGTCATCGTTCGAGGCGCTGCCCCCGCCGGGCGACAGGGTCCATATCGTCATGAACCCGCCCTACGGAGAACGCCTGAGGCCCGATGACATCATAAAGCTGTACAAATCGATCGGGGACACACTCAAACAGAAATACCGTGATTCGGAGGCCTGGATCATCAGCGGCGACATGCAGGCACTGAAATTCATCGGGCTGAAGCCATCTCGGAAGATCAGGGTCTTTAACGGTCCGCTCGAATGCAGGTTCATGAAATTCGAGCTGTATGAGGGGAGCAGGAAGGGGAGGGATATCACGAACTAGGTACAAGGTATTAAGTATTACGAATTTTCATAATACCTAATACATAATACCTGGTACGATTTAAACTAAATTTGCATCTTTATTACAAAGCAAGAGCATGAAAGAAATCAGAAAAATAGCGGTGCTTACTTCGGGAGGGGATTCTCCCGGCATGAATGCTGCCATTCGTGCCGTGGTGAGGACAGGCATCAACGAGGGATATGAGATGGTGGGATCCATGAAAGGTTACCAGGGCCTGATCAGCGGCGAGATCGTACCCTTGCACAGCCGCTCTGTATCGAATATCATCCAGCGGGGAGGCACCATCCTGAAATCGGCCCGCTGCAAAGAGTTTTACGAGAAGGAGGGACGCAAAAAGGCCTTTGACAAGATGCAGGCCATGGGCATCGATGCCCTGGTGGTGATCGGGGGCGACGGTACCTTTGCCGGTGCCAGGATCTTCGGGAAAGAGTTCGGCGTGCCCATCGTGGGATTGCCCGGGACCATCGACAACGACCTTTACGGGACTGACTATACCATTGGCTATGACACGGCCATCAATACGGTGATGGAAGCTGTAGACAAACTGCGCGATACCGCCTCATCACACGACCGGCTTTTCATCATTGAAGTGATGGGACGGGATGCAGGTTTCATCGCCCTTCGCAGTGGACTGGCAACAGGTGCCGAGATGATCCTGGTCCCTGAGAGTCCGACGTATATCGACGAGATGCTCTATATCCTCGACAAGGACTGGAAGAAGAACAAGACCTCAGGGATCATCATCGTTGCCGAAGGCGACGACTCCGGAGGTGCGCTTGAAGTCCAGAAGGAGATCAACGAGCATTTTCCCAGTTACGAGACCAGGGTCACCATCCTCGGTCATATCCAGCGCGGAGGCTCCCCTACTGCCATGGACCGGGTTCTGGCCAGCAGGCTGGGATATGCGGCCATCATGACCCTTAAGGACGGTGTGAGCGGGGTGATGATCGGACAGGTCGACAATGAGATCGAGCTTACCTCTTTCGAAAAGTCCATCAAGCATCATCAGAATATGAACCTGGAGTTGCTTGACATCGCCCGCGTCCTGTCTATTTGAGTACACAGCCAATGCCTAATCAGTCTGGCATGGATAGAAAAACGCTCTTCGTTGACGTCATCCTGCCCCTTCCCGTGAAGGGGCTATTCACTTATCGTGTACCTTTTGAACTTAATGATCATGTTGGCCCGGGACGAAGGGTGGCGGTACAATTTGGCCGCAACAGGATATATACCGCCCTTGTAGTTAAGATACACGAGAAAGTCCCGT
Source organism: Bacteroidales bacterium (assembly GCA_040775045.1). GTDB lineage: Bacteria > Bacteroidota > Bacteroidia > Bacteroidales > B18-G4 > B18-G4. Next base: position 13,033 of record JAXGTH010000014.1, on the reverse strand, counting down.
CGGGCTATGTGCCGAAATATGTCCTGTCAGTGCTTGATGACCGCCCCATCGTGAACCAGGTACAATTTACTTTCTGGGACTGGATATCGGAATATTATATGTGTTTTCCCGGTGAGGTGATGAACGCCGCGCTGCCCTCGGCTTTCAAGCTGGCCAGCGAAACCAGGCTACGGTTGCATCCCGGTTTTTCGGCCGGGGATGCCAGCCTGAACGAAAAGGAAGCGCTCATTGCCGAAGCCCTTATACACCGGGAAACACTGTCGGTGAAGGAAGCGGCCACCCTCACCGACCAGGCCAAGGTGCTGCCGCTGCTGCACAACCTCATAGATAAACACGTGATCATACTGGAGGAAGAGATCAAAGACCTTTATCGTCCCCGCACCGAAACATTCGTACAGTTGGCAGAGGATTACCACAGTGAGGAAGCCATGGAAAGCCTGTTCGGGCAACTCGAGAAGCGGGCTTTCAGGCAACTGCAGATACTGGTGGCGTATCTCGGGATGGCGGATCGCGGTGGCGGATACCCTGCCATTGCCAGGCCGCAGCTCCTGAAAAAGGCAGGGGCCGGCCATGCCCAGATGAATGAACTCGTAAGGAAAGGGATCTTCACCACCCAGGAGCTGCCGGTGAGCAGGCTTGAACTTTCCGCATCAAGCGAGCAGGTTTCTTCCATCGCTTTCAGCAAACACCAGCAGTCGGCCATCGATCAGATCAGGAACGGGTTTGAAAATAAAGAGGTGTGCCTGCTCCACGGTGTCACTTCGAGCGGAAAAACCGAGATCTATATCCACCTTATCGAAGAAGCGATAAGTCAGGGCAGGCAGGTGTTGTACCTGCTCCCCGAGATCGCCCTGACCACCCAGATCATCAACAGGCTGCAGAAGTACTTCGGAGTGAAGGTCGGGGTTTACCATTCGCGTTACAATGAGGGTGAGCGGGTGGAGATATGGAACAAGGTAAATGCCGCCGACCCGGCTGAACAATACGACATCATCCTCGGTGCCCGTTCGGCCATCTTCCTCCCATTCAGCAGGCTCGGGCTGGTGATCGTGGATGAAGAGCATGACCACAGTTACAAACAATATGATCCTGCACCCCGTTATCATGCCCGCGATGCCGCCATATACCTCGCCGGACTGCATGGTGCGAGAACCCTGCTTGGCACGGCCACCCCTTCATTTGAAAGTTATTATAATACCCGGAACGGGAAATATGCCCTGGCGGAGCTTAACCAGCGCTTCCGTGAGCTGATGATGCCTGAGATCATCGTGGCAGACCTCAGGAAGGAACCCAGGAAAAAGAACAGCAGTTTCCTCTTCTCCTCCACCCTGCTGGATCATATCGAGGATGCCCTGAAGAACCACGAGCAGGTGATCCTTTTCCAGAACCGAAGGGGTTTCGCCCCCCGGCTGGAGTGCGAGGTGTGTTCCTGGATCCCCATGTGCAAGCGCTGCGACATTTCGCTCACCTATCATAAGAAGGCCGATCACCTGCGCTGCCATTACTGCGGCTATTCCACACAGGTGCCTGCCACCTGCGGGCATTGCGGCAGCAGCCGCGTACTCATGCGGGGCTTCGGCACTGAAAAGATCGAAGAAGAGTTGTCGGTGATCTTTCCGGAAGCCACGGTACGCCGTATGGACCTCGATACCACACGCAGCAAGCATGGCCACCAGAAGATCATCAATGCATTTGAAAAAAGGGATATCGACGTGCTGGTGGGAACGCAGATGGTCACCAAGGGGCTTGATTTCGATCATGTGAGCGTGGTGGGCATCATGAATGCCGACAACATGATCAACTTTCCCGACTTCAGGTCGCATGAGCGCAGTTTCCAGCTCATGGCCCAGGTAGCAGGCCGCGCAGGCAGAAAGAACAAGCGGGGCAGGGTGATCATACAGACTTTCAATCCCGGCCAGGAAGTGATCGTCGACGTGGTGGCCAACGACTATGAAAAGCTTTACAATAGGCTGATGGCCGACCGACAGCGGTTTCAATATCCCCCTTACCACCGGCTTGTCGAGGTTAAACTCCTGTACAAGGATTTCCGCCTGCTCAACGAAGCGGCAAAGGTCCTCGGCAACCAGTTGCATACCATCTTCCCGGGACAGGTACTTGGCCCTGAATACCCGGTCGTTTCGAGGATCAGGGACCAGTACATCAAGCAATTGCTTCTTAAGGTACGGAAGCAGGATTCAGTGAGCGGGGCCAAAAAGAAACTCCTTGAACAACTCGACGACTTCGCTTCGCTGAAGGAGTTTAAAAAGGTAAGGATCAAGATCGATGTGGATCCATATTGAAATCCATCCGTTCTTCCCGGGCCTCTTTCAGGTTATGATGCCATCAGGTGCATGTATTTCAATATTGCCGGGGATATAAGATCAAAAAATTCTTCCGTTCTATGTCCTCGGGCACATTATAGGTAAACCTCCACAACTGTAATTTGAACGAGAGGTATTGCGGCCGTGAGCTAATGATCACATACAATCCCTGTCCGGCCTCCCCCGCTTCACTGAAATAGGTATTAAGGTCGTCCGTGGCATACCAGTTCACCGGCTGCTTGTAATTCAATATCCGCAACACACTGATGATGGCTTCACGGGTATGGGGCACGGCAAAGAACCAGAACTTTGTTCCCAGCTGCTTGTTAAGGTTGATCAATGTTCTGATCCACTGGCTGAACCCAACCTCGTTTTCAGCATTCTCGGGAACAAAAACGTTGATGCGTTCAGTTGTGTTCAGGGGTTTGGGAAGGTTGCAGACCAGTACTTCCCTTCCGGAACCTTTAAGGATCCCGTCGAGAATATTTCCAAATATTTTATTCAGTTCAGGAGAACGCCCCGACCAGCCAATGATGATCTTGGTGATCAGCAGTTCCCGGGCTGTTTTGATGATGGCCTGGGAGACATTGATATCGAAACGGTTTATATATTGCAGCCTCACTCCCATGGTTGACGCCTGTTGGGCAATGTCGTCAAGAACGGTCTTCTCCGAATGGTTCATCTTGTCAACCTTCGAGTGGTCGGTAAATATTCTCAAGGCATATACCGGTTCAACGGATTGCAAAGACCTGATATAGATCGCCATATCGGTTAATTTGGATATGGTTTCGGGATTGGCAACGGGAACGAGTATCTTTTCCGATTCGACGTCGGATTTCTCAAAAGACTGTGTACTGATATCCAGCGAAAGCTTCCTGCCGTATCTTCCCGTTACGATTGAGCTTATCAGGGAGCTGACAAGGATGAGCAAGATAATGGCATTGAAAAGGCTTTTATCCATGACCCCGTAATTATACCCTACCAGCGCAATGGCCAGGGTTGCTGCTGCCCGTGCAGCTGTGAGGCCGAAGATGGTATTCATTTCATGATACGATAACCTGAATATCAGCTTAGTAATAAAAGTTGGCAACCATTTGGTGGTGATCGCGATGGCGATCAGTGCTGCAGCAACGAGCATGGTATCTAAGTTCCCGAATATGCTGCCCAGGTCAACCATCATCCCTACGCTCAGCAGGAATACCGGTATAAACAATGTATTTCCGACCAGATCGATATGACTCATCAGCGTTGAGGATGCCGGGATAAGGCGGTTGAGGGCCAGCCCTGCAAAGAATGCGCCGATGATCGGTTCCGCTCCTGCCAGTTCGGATAAGAATGAAGAGGCAAAAAGTATGGAAATAACAAAGAGGAACTGCGTATGGCTGTCGGCAGGGATAACACGGAAAAACCAGCGACTCAGTCTGGGTGTGCCCCAGAAGATGATAAATGAAAACGATAGAAAACTTGCCAGGAAGATGCTGATACCGGTGATCATAGGTTGATCGCCAAGGAGGACGGCAGTTGTAAAGGCGAGCACGGCAAGCACGAGGATGTCGGCGATCACGGTCCCGCTGATGGCAATATTCACCGCCTGGCTGCGTGAAATATTCAGTTTCTTTACAAGGGGGAAGGCGATCAGGGTGTTTGAAGCCAGCAGTATCCCAACGAGTAGCGATCCGGCAACAGGCAGCCCGAGGAGATAAACGGCAGTAAAATATCCCGCGAACAAGGGAAACAGGAATGAAAGTAAGCCGAATAAAATACTTCTGTCGCGTGTTTTCCTGAATTCAGCGAATTCGATATCGAGGGCAGCCAGGAACATGATATACAGGAGGCCGACTTTGCTGAACAACTCGACAATATCGTTGTTATCTATAACGTTCAGGGCATTGGGACCTATAACGATCCCGAAAATGATCAGTCCTATGATCGAAGGTGTCTTTGTGTTCCTGAGCAGGAGCGGGATAATGAGAACACTCAGCAGCACAAAGGTAAAGACGAGTACCGGTTCTGCTATAGGTAATTGAAATCCATGTAGATCAATTCTCATTCTTCCATATGGGGATATTGATACCCTTCCTATTGCTTCACCCTGCTACCGGCTCCTCCCGGTCTTCTGCCCTGCTGTCCTCCCTGGGGCATGATCTTCTTCATCAGTTCGGGATTTTCCTGGATGAATTTCATCCTTTCTTCCTGAGTCATATTCATGAGTTTCTCGCGAAGCTCCTCAGGGCTGAGTTCCTCCTGTTGCACTTCCGTCCCTTTTTCCTGTTCGTCGATGCGCCTGAAATGGTTCACGACGGCCGTGTCGAGGGGTACAAGGTCAAAATCGGAGGCATTATCGGGTGGTACGAGGTATACATTATCCCCTTCTTCCAGCCCTGCACGGATAATGATCTCATTCTCGTTGGCCTTGCCCAGGATCACCTGCTGCTTCGACCTGCCCATGTAAACATAAGAAAGACTGTCGTTGCTGTGGATGCATTCGATGGGAATGTATAGCACACTGTCAATAACACTCGTAATGATCATGTTCTTCGTAGTCATGGCCGGGCGCAGGATGGAGTCAAATTCATTCACATCGATGATCACCTCGAAAACCTTGGCATTGGAATTGCGCATCTGCTCGCCAATATTGGCCACTTCGGTGACCACCCCGGTGTACTGCTTGTCGGGGAATGCATCCACCCCGATCTCTACCGGCTGATTTTCCTTAACCTTGCTGATGTCGATCTCGTTCACATAGGTACGCGATTTCATCTCTCTGAGGTTGGGCAATTCTGCTACCACAGGATCCCACACGCTGATGGTTGCCCCCACGCCAAGTTTCTGCCCGTTCCAGTCGCGACGGTAAATGACCATTCCCGCCTTGGGTGCATATACGGTAAATTCTTCCAGGATATCGAGCATTTCCTGGTATTCCTTCTGTGCCTTGCGCAACTTGGTATTGACTTCTGCCATGTTGGCGCGTGCCTTCTCAAGCTTCAGCTGGTAGTTTTCCACGGCCTGGTCGTAGGCACGCCGGGCCTTGTCGAGGTCGATCCTTGCCTGACGCTGCGTGGCCGGGGGCTCGTATATCGACTGGTCGACGGTGATCTGCCTTTCCTCCAGGTTATATTCGAGGTTTACCAGTTCATCCCTGGCAGCCCTCAGCTCCATGGTGGTATCAAGCTGCGTCTGTGTGAATTGGGTCTCCAGCGACTCCAGGTCAAGCTCATTGTCTTTCAGCCTGTTGGTCAGCTCCGACCGGTCAAGGGTAGCCACATAGTCGCCCGAATCGACCACGGTGCCGTCGGCAATGATGTCGTCGATCTTCAGGTTCCAGATCCTGAAATTCCTCAATCCGTCGGGGCCAAGGATCTTTTCCGACCTTTTGGCTTCCAGTTCGCCCGATGTGGAGACCGTGATCCTGAAAGTGCCCTTCTTTACCGGCACCTCGATGGTTTGCTTACCTGTTTCAGCTGATCCGAAAATTCGGTCCTGAAAGATGTAAAGCAGGATCAGTATGATGATCGCAATGGCCAGACCAATATATACCCTGTATCTTTTCATATGGTTGATGTTTTACTGTTCAGTAAGTTCAGCGATGATCTTCTCCACCGTCATACCCTCAGCTTCGGCCTTATAGTTTCGAACGATCCTGTGCCTGAGCACCGATGTTGCCACGGCGTGGATATCCTCAATGTCGGGTGAATATTTTCCGTGGAGGGCGGCATGGCATTTGGCACCCAGTATCATATACTGCGAGGCCCTCGGTCCAGCACCCCAGTTGAGGTACTCGTCGGCCAGCCGGTGTGCCATGGTCGTACCCGGCCTGGTCATGGATGAAAGCCTTACGGCATATTCGTAAACATTGTCGGGAACCGGGATCTTCCTTACCAGGTTCTGGAAGTAGATGATTTCTTCTCCGCTCAGCACCATTTCCGGGCTGGCAAGTTCATCGAAGGTCGTATTCCGGACCACGTTCAAAAAAAAAAAAAAAAAAAAAAAAAAAAGCCAGATGTTGAACATGAACCTGTCGAGCTGTGCTTCGGGTAGCGGATAGGTGCCTTCCTGCTCGATGGGGTTCTGCGTGGCCAGCACAAAAAACGGCTCGCTGAGTTTATAGTTCTTGCCCGCCACCGTGATCGCCTTCTCCTGCATAGCCTCCAGCAGGGCCGCCTGTGTCTTCGGGGGAGTACGGTTGATCTCATCGGCCAGGATGATGTTGGCGAAGACCGGTCCTTTTATGAACCTGAACGACCGGTTCTCATCAAGGATCTCCGTACCGATAATATCTGAAGGCATCAGGTCGGGGGTAAACTGTATGCGGCTGTAGCTGAGCCCCAGGGCTTTTGCAATGGTGTTCACCAGCAGGGTCTTGGCCAGTCCGGGAACGCCCACCAGCAACGCATGACCCCGGCTGAATATGGAGATGATCACATTTTCGACCACATCGTCCTGCCCCACGATCACCTTCGCGATCTCTTCCTTCAGGCGCCGGTATTTGCTCACCAGCGCATCTACTGCTTCCACATCCGATTGATATAAGTCTTTCATCTTGTCTGATTTCATTTTTACTCCTTCTGCCCTCCAACACCAAACCAGTCATACTCGAATGCACATTCCCTGTACTTGTCGTTGATCCTGACATAGGTCTTGGCGGCTTTCTTTTCCACCCAGGCCTTGAAGGCTTCGGCCTTTTTCTCTTCCAGGGCCCATTCCTGTATCTTGCTGTAGTCCTCCTGCAGGTTTGCCCTGTGAGGAAGGGTACGCTTTTTAAGGTAGAGCAGCCTGTAGGCCTGCTTGCCATCTTCCGTCTCCATGATCACAGGATTTGACACCTCGCCAACCTGCAGCTTGTCGATCACGAACGATACCTGAGGATCGAGGTCCGAGACTTCAAAGCCGATGGTTCCCGTCATGGGGTTGATGAGCATACCGCCGCTGTTCTTATTATCCGCGTCGGAATATTCCAGCACTGCCTCGTCGAAACTCAGCGAATCGCTGCGGATAAGGTTTGTCACCGTGTCGAGATGTGCCTTGGCCCTGGCAAGGTCGACAGGCGAAACTTTGGTTTTCAAGAGGATATGCCTCACATTCACGTACTCGCCCTTGCGCTCGATGAGTTCCATGATATGGAATCCCGCCTTGGTTTCCACGATCTCCGACACCTCGCCCTTATCAAGTTTGAAGGCAACGGCTTCGAATTCCTTGTAGAGCTCACCGCGCCCGTAAAACCCAAGTTCCCCGCCCTTCTTCGCCGAACCGGGATCTTCCGAATAAAGGATGGCCAGTGTGGCAAAACTCTCTCCCTCCAGCACGCGCTTGCGTAAGTCCCTGAGGCGTTCCTTGATCTGGAGTTTCTGCTCAAGGCTGACGGGAGGCGTGCGTACGATCTCCCCGATCTCAACGATGGAGTTCACGAGCGGGATGCTGTCGGTGGGGATATTCCTGAAGTATGCCTTTACTTCCGATGGCGTCACGTTTACATTTTCGACGATGGCCATCTGTGCCCTGTCGACCTTCAACTGGTTGGCGATCTCGTCGCGGAATTCCTCCTTGAACTCCTCTATGGATTTCCCGTAATACTCTTCGAAGCGTTCCCTTGATCCCAGCTGCGCGATGAAGAAGCGCAGGCGCTGGTCCATGGTCTGCTGTATCTCAGTATCGGTAACCTCAATGGAATCGATCTCGGCCTGGTTGAGCAACAGTTTCTGGAATAACAGGCTTTCAAGCATCTGGCATCTCACGGAGGTCGCACCGCCAATGATGCCGCTCTGCATCCGGTACTGGTAGTACTGGTTTTCGATATCGGAGTCGAGGATGATGTTCTTGCCCACCACCGCCGCCACCTGGTCAATGACCTTCGGGTCCTGGGTCCTGGCACCCGAAGCGACTGACATGGCAATGAGGGCTATGATCAGGTAACGGATTTTCATGTTTAAACGTTCAGCGTGTATCTCATTAACACCTTATGATGTCCTTTATTGTATATCAATATATCTCAACATGATTATGTTCAATGGCATCCTGCAGCAGCGACTGCCTCATGTTCCTGATCAGTTCGTTCTTCCTCCTGTTGAGGATGGCTTTCCTGATCTCTTCCTCCACGAACTGAACTGGGGGAATGCTGTCGGCAGGCCTGTAGTCGCTGATGCTGACCATATATGCAAATGTTGAATCCCTCTGCTCGACAAACCTGCGGTTATACAGGTAATCGGTATAGGTATACGATTGCATCGGGGTAATGTCCGACAGCTCTTCCACCCTGATCCAGAAATCATCCTGCAGGTTGAAGGCAGTGGCATATTTACTGCTGTATAGGGCCAGCGAGTCCTTTTCATCCGGGTCATCAGATGCCAGGTATTTCCTGAATTTTCCTGCTGCCGGCGAATCAATATGTAAAACAAGATAATTCAATTTCAGGATGTCGTACCTTAGTTTGAAGCTGTGCCTGTTCCGCAGATAATATTCCTGTACGGTCTCATCAGTGATGAGGGTGTCGAGTTCCTGGCCGACGAGCATTTTCTCGTATTCATAGATGATCAGGCTGTTTTCATATTCCTTTATCCTATCGGAGAAGTCCCGGAGTTCATCGGGCAGGTTTTCCTCAGCCTTCCTGAGCAGGAGTTCCCTGTCGACCCAGTTCTGGACAAAATTCCGCACTGCTGTGAGGCTGTCCCGGGGCGAGGTGCCTTCCGGTATCAGTCCCTCAAGGTCCGATTCATAAAGATATTTGTCATACACCCTCACGAGCACATCGCCCGAACCTGAATTACCGGCCGGGTTGCACGCAAAAAGCATGATCAGCAGGAGCAAGGAAAGAACCCTGCCAATGATCCGGTCATTCAATATCGTTGAGAATATCTTCATTCACCACTACAGTATACTTCTCTTTCAGGTCCTTAACCCATTCTTTTTCCAGGAAGTTCTGGTAATCTGAGGTGATCAGGCCCCTGGCTTCATCGAGGGTTTTATGCGCGGGTTTCCTGATGTTCTTAACCACTGCGAAGACGATGGAGTTTTCGTTGTGGGAGCGCCCGTCATAAAGGCCATTGAAGTCGGTAAGCTTTTCTGATGCCGACACCCCCTTCTTCCATGTGATCCTGTCGATCAACTTGTTGTCGCCCTTTGCGAAGGTGCCACTCTCGACAAAGACGCCGGCAAGGGTGTCGATCCCTGCTTCGGCCAGTGTAATCCCCTTGTCCATGGCATTGCCTACCATTGTCCTGACAGCTTCTTCCCTGCCGGGATCATTTAGAATGACGATATCGGCATCGACCCGTTCGCCCCACATATATTCATCCTTGTGCAGCTCATAAAATTCCTTCAGGCCGGTAGTATCCCTCACGGCCTTGCTCCAGACCTTCTCATCAGTGAGGTTGAAGAGCAGGATGCCATCATGGTATTCCCTCATCAGCATTTTGAATTCAGGATATTTTTCTTCCAGTCGTGCATCTTCAAGTTCCACACATTTGCTGCTGACATAATCATCATATTGGGCGTAGAAAAACTGATCGAGCCCTGTGGTGCCCCTTCTTCGCTGTTTTTCTTCAAGGTATCCGGCAAAATCATGCTGGCTGTATTTCTCCTTACCAAGCTGAAACAGTTTCTTGTCCAGGCCAGCCACCTTGTCGGCACTCCACTCGCCGGCATAGAACGACGAATCGATGGCATTGCGTAATTCCTGCAGGTTTTCGGGAAATTCCTTAAACCCGTTCTCCTTCTTGATCCTGGCGATTACGGTTTCCTTGCTTTTGTTGGCACGGATGTCCTTTGTCATCCTGCTTTTGAGGTTGAGCAATTCTTCCTGGTAGGTGCCCGGGCGGTCACGATCGATAAGCTTGAGGATATGCCATCCGAAACTGGTGAGTACAGGTGGTGAGAGCTCACCGGTATCGCTGATGCTGGAAACGGCCACTATAAATTCGGGCACCATCCTGTTGGAGCCGAAACGCGGAAGTTTCCCTCCCTTTTCTTTTGAGCCGGGATCGTCTGAATATTGAAGCACCAGCGCCTCGAAATTTTCTCCGTCAAGCAGGCGCTGATAAAGTTCCATGATCTCCTGCTCCTTCCTGGCAGAGTCCTGTGCCGTAGCATTTTTGGGCATGGCCAGGTAGAGGTGGGCCACACTGGCTGTACCCAGCGCTTCGCGTTTATCGGTCACCCTGATGATATGGTAGCCATAGGCGGTACGCACAGGCATCGACATTTCACCCACCGGTGTATTATAGGCCCCGGATTCGAAAGGGTAAACCATATCGAAGACGGTGAAATACCCCAGGTCGCCGCCATTGCCTTTGCGAACCTGCCCCTGGACTTCACGGTCGCGTGCCGAGGGATCGTCGGAAACCTCGGCTGCTACACTGGCGAAATCCTCTCCATCCAGGATACGCTGGCGTATCTGCATGGCCTTGTTATAGGCTTTAATCGTGTCGGACGGAAGGGCATTTTCGTCGAGTTTCACCAGGATATGGCTGGCCCTGACATCATACATCAGGCGGTCATAAGCTTCCTGCAAAAGCTCGTCTGTTACCTCCTGGTCGTTGAAGTAAGGTTCGGCAAGCTGTTTCCTGTAACCCGCAAGTTCATCGGTGAATGCCTTTGCCGTATCCATGCCCAGATCCCTGGCTTCTTTCACCTTCAACCTGAAATTGATGTAGAGGTCGAGGTATTCTTTCATGGATTTCTTGTCGGCCAGGTCCGTATCTACATTATTCTTGCGGTAAACGCTGAGGAATTCCGAAACGGAGATCTCCTCATCATCGATGCTGATGAGCACACGATTGTCCTCCTGCTGGGCCTGCAATTGCAGTCCCATGAATACCGCGAGGATAAAAGCACTTATCTTCAATGCCATTCTTTTCATCTTTTGATTCATCTTATGATTCATGGTTTAAATTATCTGCTGTAATTCGGTGCTTCCTTTGTGATGGTGATATCGTGCGGATGGCTTTCGATGACACCGGCCGTGGTGATCCTGATAAACCTGGCATCCCAGAGGGCATCAATGCTGCGGGCACCGGCATAGCCCATTCCTGCACGCAGTCCGCCAACCATCTGAAGGATCACTTCTGACAGCATCCCCTTGTAAGGTACCCTTCCCACGATCCCTTCCGGTACCAGTTTCTTGATGTCGTCTTCCACATCCTGGAAATAGCGGTCTTTTGAACCTTTCTCCATGGCTTCAATGGATCCCATGCCACGGTAGGTCTTGTATTTCCTGCTTTCGAAAATGATGGTCTCGCCCGGCGACTCGTCGACACCGGCAAAAAGCGAACCGGCCATAATGGTGCTGGCCCCGGCCACCAGTGCTTTCACGATATCTCCGGTATACCTGATGCCCCCGTCGGCGATCACCGGAATGCCGGATCCCCTGAGCTCCCTGGCCACATTGTAGATGGCAGTGAGCTGGGGTACGCCAACACCCGCGATTACCCTGGTGGTGCAAATCGATCCCGGACCGATACCTACTTTCACTGCATCGGCACCGGCCTCCCTGAGGTCGCGGGCAGCTTCGGCAGTGGCAATATTGCCGACAACAAGGTCGATGGAAGGGAATTTCGACTTGATGAGCCTTGCCATCTTGATTACCGCTTCGGTATGTCCGTGGGCTGTGTCGATGACGATGGCATCGACGCCGGCATCGACAAGCGCAGCGGCACGGTCAGGGGTGTTGGCTGCAATCCCGACAGCGGCGGCGGCACGCAGCCTGCCACGATCGTCCTTGAAAGCGTTGGGCTTTGCCTTGATCTTGATGATATCCTTATAGGTGATGAGCCCTACGAGGCGGTTATGCTTATCCACCACGGGAAGCTTCTCAACCCTGTGCTTCTGCAGGATATCCGCAGCCTTCTCGAAATCGATGAATTCCGTGACGGTGATCAGGTTCTCGCTGGTCATCACTTCCGTGATCGGCCGCTGCTGGTTATCCTCAAAACGCAGGTCGCGATTGGTGAGGATGCCCACCAGTTCATTTTTTTTGTTCACTACCGGGATGCCGCCGATATTGTATTCGTGCATGATCTCCCGTGCATCCTTGACCAGGGCATCTTCGTTAAGCGTGATGGGGTCGAGGATCATGCCGTTTTCAGCCCTTTTGACCTTCCTCACCTCGTTGGCCTGCTCCTCGATGGTCATGTTCTTATGCAGCACCCCAATACCCCCTTCCTGGGCAATCGCAATGGCCATCTTGGCATCAGTGACGGTATCCATTGCTGCAGTGACGATGGGTATGTTCAACTGGATGTTTCGCGAAAAATAGGTGGTGATATCAACTTCCCTGGGAAGCACTGATGAATAAGCTGGCATGACAAGCACATCATCGTAGGTAAGGCCTTCCCCTGTGAACTTTTCGAGGTATTGATCCATGGGATGTGTTTTTGACCTGCAAAGGTATTAAAAAATGGCATTGCGCTAATATTAAATAGTGTTAAAGAAATGGGGACGGATGCCAGTTACCAGATGCCGGATGCCAGATACCGGATACCAGATACCTATCGGCTATCGCCCGGCCTTTCTTTCCATCCAATACTTTAACTTTGCATTGAACGTTAACAGATCAATGGCCAGGCAATTTGCTTTTATAATCTTATTGGCCCTTGTCGTGGTTTCGACCAGGGGACAGGCGGTGCATTACCTGCATTGCCTGGACGTGACGGAGCAGGGCGGGGTGAACCTCTACTGGGAACCTGCAGGCAGCCAGGCCGAATTTGTTGCATACCATATCT